>DASUJR010000137.1:0-11603 GCA_036279175.1 Candidatus Acidiferrales bacterium
GGTTCCACTTGCCCAAGATGCTGATTAGCTCTCCAGCATCGTTGAACTTCTTTCGCGCCTGCGTGTCGGCGTTTGTGATTTCCCCTTTGATCCAGAGGCGCGCCCTTTCCGCATTGAAGTGGTCCTGATATTTCTCCAGAGCCCAAAGATTGATTTTCACAGTCAGTCCCTTGTTACCGGACCTCATGGACAGCTCGTGTGACATGGCGTACCCCCCCTCGCGCGTGAATTCTACCACTGGCGAAAAGCGCGCGCTGCCAGTTTCCTACCGGCCCTCTGGCTTAAGCGGCCGTACTTGTCTTTTCTTTGCAATAAGGCCCGTTTTTCGATCGCGTTAATGCCAGCACGCCGTAGGTGACACCGCCTCTCATCCTGCCCTTCCAAGCGTCGGCAAAATCCCCCTGTGTCGGGCCGCTTTCCCACAGCCGTTCCAAAATGGAACGGCAGACGCAGTCCTAGTACTGCGCTATTCTCTTGACGAAATGCTAAATATGTGCTAGGCTCGCTTATTTTTATGCTCGTCACAAACCACAACACGGTCGCTCCCATAGCACGCAGAAGGACGCCAGCCGGCCCTGCCCCTGAAGCGCAAATTGGTGACGCTTCGGTGGCACCGATTGGTTACACTCTCGGCGTGCTGCGCGGGGCTCAAATAGGCTGCAACGGCAACATACACGAGGGGCTTTTCTCGACACACGTGCTGAGAAATAATCCGCGCAAGTCCAACAGCATCAACAAAAGTGCAAAAACTTCTCGACACACTTTTGACATATCGGCAGGGAGCGCGCGATGAGGAATGTAATCTACGCGATCAACGTGACGCTGGATGGCTGCGTCGACCACACCAAAATGAACGCTGACGACGAACTGCATGAATACTATACGCGGCTGCTGCGAGACGTTGACCTGCTCGTCTTTGGGCGGAAAACCTACGAGTTGATGGTTCCGTTTTGGCCCGATGTGGCAAAGAGCCAGTCAGAGACGAAAGCCGTGAACGAATTTGCTCGGACATTTGACTCCATCAACAGACTTGTTTTCTCGCGCTCACTCGCCAGCGCCGAAGGGAAAACGAGAATCGTTCGCACGGGGCTTCGCGACGAAATAATCAGGTTGAAACAGGAACCCGGCAAAAACATTCTGGTCGGCGGGGTAGATATTCCTTCGCAGCTGATACAGCTTGGCCTGGTCGACGAATATCGTTTCGTCGTTCAGCCGATCGTTGCAGGAGAAGGGAAGCGATTGGCAGAAGGCGCCGGCCTGCCGGAGAAATTGCAGTTGAAACTTGTCGAGTCGACGATTTTCAAGTCGGGCTGCGTTGCGCTGCGTTATCTGAACCAGTGATGCACAAATCCGGGCTAGGAGCGACACTTTGTACCGTAAATCCGGGGATGCCATGCTGCGTTTGACTCCGTTGGGGTGAAACAAGGCTGCTGCGCTGAAGTCCCCGCCACCGGCTGGCAGGCGCAGCGCTACGTTGAATCTAAACCCTCGGAACAAGCGCCGCGCGTGGCCATCGAGAGTGGCGCTGAAGTGGTGCTCTGCGATGAAGCCCGCACGGGCGAGGCGTTTGTACCACACGAAAGCGCTATTCCACAGAGGAGACAAAGATTCTGCGAAGCGGTGACAAGCCCGTGACAATTGCGAGTGGCGAGGCAACCTAGGATCACACCGCAAGCAGGTGAGAGAAGGTGCGGTAATTACTGGCCCCGACCGGTAGCCTTCTCTCGTCCTGCTGCCGATTTCCCGAAGGAGAACCTCATATGCGGATTTGCAAAACTGCCGTCGCCGCTTGCCTCGGCCTGGCTCTTCTCATGCTTTCGGCACCGGCCCACGCGCAATATCAAATTACGAATCTAACTTCGAATCAGGTGATCGATAAGGCCGCGAACACCGACCCACTGATCGTGAACGCCTGGGGACTGGCGCGGAGCGCCACGTCGCCCTGGTGGGTGGCCGACAACATCTCTGGATGGGCGACCGTCTACAACGCGACCGGGGGAATCGTGCCACTGAAGGTGGTGATCCCCACCGCCGGAAACGGACCCCAGATGGCAGCAGGTGTAAACGGTCCGGGGACTCCGACCGGGATAGTCGTGAATGCTTCGAAGACGGATTTCCTGGTTCAGGGCACGCCGTCGGCGTTCATTTTTGACACGCTGGACGGCACGATCAGCGCGTGGGCGCCGGGCGTGAACAAGAACGAAGCGATCCTCGTGGTGGACAACTCGGCGAGCAAAGCGAGTTACACGGCGCTGGCGATCACCAACAATCCGTCGGGGAACTTCCTTTACGCAGCGGACAACGCGAACAACAAAATCGACATGTATGACGGCAGCTTCAGCCTGGTGAAGTCGTTTGGCGACCCGGCAATCCCGTCGAACTTCTCGGTGTTCGGCATTCAGGACATCAACGGGCTGCTTTACGTCGCGTATGCAATACCGGATCCCGGCGGCGTCGGCGGGTTCATCGACGTCTTCCAAGAGGATGGCACGTTCGTGAAGACGCTGATCAAAGGGCTGCCGCTGAACGAGCCCTGGGGCATTGCGCTCGCTCCCAGCGATTTTGGGCCGCTGAGCAATACGCTGCTCGTATCAAACAATTCCTCCGACGGGACGATCAACGGGTTCGATCCGAACACCGGGCACTTTGTGGGCACGATCCGCGACCAGCGCGGAAGGAAGATTATCCTCGATAACCTGTGGGCGATTGTCTTTGGCGGCGGAAATGTGGCGAACAACGGAACGACAAACGAGCTGTTCGTTACTGTTGGGCCATACAACCAGAACGGCGGCACGTTCGAGTCGATCGTGTTCAATCCGAGACATCGCGACGGCGATGGTCACGGGAAATAGGCAGGCCGTCGATAGGCTTTTCGTTTAGCGGGCCACTGCAATTTCCATTGACGAGTGACGACACCGGCGAGACCTGCCTGCCGCAGGGCTCGCCGGTGCTGCGTTGAACGGAAATCGCCGAACCAAAGCACCCACGCTCAGAAAGCGAGCGAGGGGCACCCGCAACATCAAAGTCATCCGCCCGAGCGTGGCCACCAGTCCTCAATAGAGAATCGAGCAGAGATAGGCGCCGGAGGGTTCGTTGTAGAGGCCGACGGTCATCAGCGTGAGCGGCTTCATGACGCGAAGGCCGTGGTCGAGACACCAGCGAAGCAGCGCGGAGTTGCGGGTGGGAACCAGGATGCCGGGGCCGAGGAACTCTTCAGCGGATGCGATGAGCGCAGTGAGATCGCGATTCGTTTCGGCGACGGAGTAGCCGAGAAATCCGATGGCAGAAGCGTAGGCGACGATGCGGCCGTCGAATTCGACGACGCGGGCCATTCCGTGTTCGATGCTATCGCGGAGCTCGCCGCTGCGGTCGTGTCCGTGGACGCGAATGCAGAGCGCGTTACAGGCTTCGACGTCGCGCGGCTCGGCGCGGCGGAAGCGATAGCCGGAGGGCGTGTGGCCGATCGGCGCGCCATTGATGAGGCTGAGCGGCTCGCGAGCATCGAAGCCGAGCTTCGTATAAAGAGAGAGCGAACGGTTGTGATACGCCTCCTGAACTAGCCGAACGCCGACGAAGCTGCGCTCTTTGGCGCGGTCCATGACGGCGGCCATCAACTGGCGCCCGGTGGTGCGATTCTGCACGACGGGATTGACGGTGATGGGTCCGACGCCGGCGATCGGGCCGCGTTCGTCGAGGCAATTGCTGCCGATGATCTGGCCGTCGGATTCCGCAACCACACAATAGAAGCCGGGATGCGAAAACATCATCGTGAGCGTCTGTTTGGCGCGCGAGGGGTCAGGGAAGTCAGGCGGCAGATTGTGGTGGCGCTGCAGCGCTTCGAACGCGTCGTAGCAGATTTGGCCGCAGATTTCGGCGTCGGCGGGTTGGGCGCGTCGAATTTGGACGGACTGGGTGGAGGATGCGGGAGCGCCGATGGGGCACCTCGAATGGCCGAGTGTAGCAAAACGGGCAGAATGAGTTCAACGCGAGCGGCAATACGATATCGGAGGACGCGGGGCTAATTTGCCTTGGGAAGCGAGAAGGTGACGGTGATGACTTGCTCGATCGGGACAGGGTTGCCGTCGAGCAGGGTGGGAGCGTAGCGCCACTGGCGGACGGCGTCTGCTGCGGCAGAGGCGAGCGTTGGGTCGCCGGAAACGACGGAGACGGAGTCGACTTTTCCTTCCGCGCTAATTGTGGCGCGGAGCTGCACGGCGCCTTCGACGTTCTGCGAGAGGGCTTCCTCGGGATAACCGGGATCGACGCGGTGCGCGAGTTTGCCCATTTGGAGATCGAGGACTTGCCCGTCTGCGTTTTCGGCGGCAACGGGCACGTAGGCTCGTGCGGTGAACGTCGCGCGAGGCTGCAGGGAAACGGATGAGTCGGGACTGACGCCGGGCGCGCTTTGCGGTGCAGCATTTGTAGAAGAGGCGTGTGGCGCTGCGGCTGAGACATCGGGCGCATTTTCCGCGTGCGCGACGGTGCGGCCGGTGATCCTGGCGAGGACAGCCGAGACCTCGTTGCTTTGTCCATGCCCGGCGATCCAGCCGAAGCCGAACGAGAGGATCGCGAGAACGCCAACGGCGACAACGAGCGCCCACCAGACACCGCGGCCGGTGCGACTTGACCGCGCGGATGCGGAATCGCGGGTGGCGAAATGGAGGCGCAGCTTGCGGTCGACGGGTTCAATCTCGCGGGAACGTTCGATTTCGTGGGAGACTTCGCGCTGCGAACGGGATTCGCGGGCTCGTTCCTGGGTACAGGAAATGCGGCCAAGCTTTAACGAAGTGAGCTGCATGCCGCTGAAGGTGCCAGGGCCGGCAAGGGAATCGTCGGCGGGCGATGCGATCCAATCGCGAATGTACGTGCGAGCGCCGTCGGGGAGCGTAGCGAAGCGAACGCCGGCTTCCTTGCGCGAGGCGTCGAGCCAGGCGATGTCTCCGCCAGCAGCAACCCAATCGGGCGAGTTCGGCAGCTGGAAACGAATGGAGGGGAGATCGCGAGGCGTGAGCGCAACGGCGCTGTGGACGGCAAGGCCGCCTTCGCTTATGTTGAGGACGATTCCACCCGTATCGTTGCCGAGATCGATGTAAGCCAGCGATTTCACGTCACGGCGCGCAAACTGGCGCCTATCGTACGGTAAGGCGCTTATGCGGGCCGGTTGTGCGTCGTTCGACATTCGACTCGACCGAGGCGACCAGAGCGATCCTGACAGGATTGGAAGGCAAGATTATACTCTCGGCGTTTTTGCGATCACAAGCTGAAAAGGCGAAGGATTTGTGAAAGCGAAAGAGCAGCATCCAGGGGATGGCGTCTCCGCCACCTGCGTAGCTTGTACTGCTCTTTGAGGGGCGAGTGGTCGAATGGACGCAGAATCATAGCGGGCCTATAATCGCGATATGAGCGAGAAAATCCAGAAAAGCGACCGCGATTGGCGCAAAGAGCTGACACCCGAGCAGTATCAAGTGACAAGGGAGGGGGCGACAGAGCCGCCGTTCACGGGCGAATACGAGTCCACGGAGACGAAGGGCACGTATGTGTGCGTCTGCTGCGGGCAGCCGCTTTTCAGTTCGGAGACGAAATATCATTCCGGGTCGGGATGGCCCAGCTATTACCAGCCGATAGCCGCCGAGAACGTCGAAATGAAGCACGATGTGTCGCACGGCATGACGCGGACGGAAGTATTGTGCAGTAAGTGCGACGCGCATTTGGGACACGTCTTTGAGGATGGTCCCGATCCTACGGGGCTGAGATTCTGCATCAATTCGGCGGCGCTGAAGCTGAATGAGGAAAAGGGGCAGAAGAAGTAGAACGGATCGATGCGGACGATGTTTAGGGTTTTGGTTTTGCGGCCTCCATTTGCGCTTCGAATTGTTGGTTTGCGAACTGGCGAAGAGCGGTCGCGTTGCTGCGAGCAAGCGCAGATAGCGCCGCTGTGTACGATTCCCCCGGCGACAAGCGGATTTGTGCTGCACTAAAGTCCCCAGCCCTACATTCAAAGCTGAAGGCGCAAATCAAAAGCAGACACAAACCAGGCAAGTCACTTGTGGGACTGGGTGAAGTCGGCGAAGCCGAGCTGGACGATGGTTCCGGCGGGATGTGGGCGAAGAAGGCGGATATTTGAGCGAGCGTGCGTCGGATCCTTGCGGCGGCTGGAGCGGTTAGCTTGCGGTTGCGGGCGGCGCGGCGAGCGCGTTTCGGCATAAGTCCAGACTCCATAGACACGGCCGTTTAATGCCTTAATTCCGGTGTAGTCACCCATGAATTGATCTTCGCTGGGGTAGAACGGCGACTGCGTCCATGCGTAATTTGCGAATTTCTTGCCGCCATCGGACGAGCGAGCCAGCGTAATGAGCGCTCCTTTGTTTTCAGGGTCGCTGCGGCGGTCGTAGAAGACCACGTTGATTGAGCCGTCCTTAGGGTCCACAGACATCCACTGGAAAAACTGATCGGCTCCGTTGTGTATCGGGTCGTCATTGACGCGGACAGGATCGCTCCACGTGCTGCCAAGATCGGACGAGGAGGAGCAGAGAACGTCGATGTCGCCGTTGCGGTAGTCGGACCAGGTGACGTAGAGGCGTTCGGTTCGCGGGTCCATGCCGATTTGCGGGAAGCCGTTGGCGCGCTGAACGTCCTGAACTGTGAAGTAAGAAGCGGGGAGATCGAGGATCGGGTGCGAAGGGCCGAAAGTGAGGCCGCCATCGTGAGAGACAGCCATTACGAAGGAATTGTCATCGGCCCAGATTGTGTAAACCGCGCCATCAGGGCCGGCCACGGCGTCGAATCCTTCCACAGCGCCGTTGTCGTCGCGCGGAATGCCTTCATGCGAGCTGATTTCGAAGGGCGGCGACCACGTGATGCCACCATCGGTGGAACGCGAGAATAGGATGATGGATTTGCTGAGGCTGAACTCTGTCCAGCCGAGATAGAGATTGCCGGCGAACGGAGAATTTTGATTGTCGTCGGCGACGAGATAGGGCTTGTCTTCAAACGGCATGTCGGGCCGCGTCGGCTGATCGTCGACGGCGACAGCATTGGAATCCCAGGTTTTGCCGCCGTCGAGCGAGCGGCGCACGAAGACGCCGTTGCGCGTGGCATTGTGCGCCCAATACTGCGGCGTGCCGAGCTTATCGAAGGCGATGTAGCAGAGAATCGCGTGGCCAAGGATGTCGTACGCAATGGAAACGTCGCCGGAAACTTTGTAGTCGGCGGGAGCGGCGCCCCCGGCGAGCTGCCAACTCGCACCTCCGTCCTGCGAGTAGGAAACGGTGGCGGGCGATTGAAATGCCGCGGCGATGTGGTTCGGATTATTGGGATCGATTGCGACGGACGGCTCGTTGAAAGAACCAGGGCGGGGGCTGATGGTAACGACACGTGTGCCGGGCGGAGGCGGCAAGCCCTGTTGCGCGGGGCCCGCCTGGAAGAGCATCGCAGCACCAAGCGCCAACGCGACGCCTGCAGCGATTGTCGCCCGATCAGTGGTCAAAGAGAAACACCTGCGGATGCTGGTCGCTGGGATCGACTGAGATTGCCCGGAAACTGCCCGGCGAAACAATATACAACACGACGTTCGTGGGGAAGCCGACCGGAGAATTAGTGGTCATGGTTGCGCGGCCGGTAGCCGAAACGCTGTACGTGCCGACGAGAGATTGGCCGAGATTCGGCGTGACGGACTGCGTCAGATTGGACGTGGGCGGCGGAGAGACTTCGTCAATCGTGCCGAGCAGAGAACCGGTTCCGCTTGCGGTGGTCTGGCCGATCACGTTCGGCACCTGATTTTCGGCAGGAAACGCGGCACTCAGCGTGTAATTGTCGTCGATCGAGGAGGCCGAGAATGTGACTCCGGTTTCTTGCTGATCGAGCAGACCAGTGGTCACCGAAGCGTCGGCGCCCATGGTGAAGCCTTGTCCGGGACCGTACAGATAAGCGACGGCGAGACGCGGCGTCGAGACGGGCGTGAGCTGTGTGCCGCTGAGCTGGTTGAAGGTGAAGGCGGCGCGTCCATTTGAACTGATCTGGAAATTACCGACAAGCGAGGAGCTACCGATCGTGCCCGCGTTGTTTTCGTCGTAGTTGAGCGCTACGCAGTTCGCCACGCTCGGCGTGCAGTTCGCAGTCGCGGGAGATAGCAGCCCGGCGAAGACGCTGGCGTTCGCGCTGCTCAGGCCGGTCCCGGTTGCGACGCTCGGCCCGCTTAGGGCGGTGGCGTCAAAGGGGGTCGTAGGCGACTGTAGGATCATTTCGCCGCTAAGACGCGCATGTGTGGCGTCGGTCGGATCGATGTCGACGAAGAAAATGTCATCGCTGCTGACGAAGTCAAACGAAAAGGTCAGGGTATAGGGAGATTTGCCGGGCAAATCGAACGTCACTTCCGCTTCGCCGTGGTTGCCGGAAAGGAATGAATACGTACCGGTGACCGCAAGTCGTGGGCTGAACGTGCCGTCCTCATTGTAATCACCATTCGCACCGCTTCCGGGGGCGCTGATGTTGCCGGCGCCATTTGCGTGGACAACCCCTCCGAGCGCCGTAGGCTTACCCGAAGTATTCGCGCCGGTGAAGAGGAACGCATAGTTTCCGCTGAAACTGCCTGTTGCGAAGGATTGCGTCACCGGCTTCATGATGCCGAGTCCATGCGTCTTCTTCGGATCGGTGTTTGTGGTGGTGGAATTATCTTCGAAGAAGTGGATGTTGCCATTCGCATCGAGGACAAGATCGAAATCCAGCGTGACGGTGAGAGCGGGCAGGCCAGTGTTAGCCGTCAACTCCATCGTGCCGCGTCCGTCGGTGCCGATGGAGTAAGTTCCGCTAAGGGTCGCACGGGAGACGGTGGTTCCACCGATGACTCCCGAAACGCGATTGCTATCGAGCCCGCCACCGGTGATTTTGCCGTTGCCGTCCGTGGCGAGCGAGCCGCCGAGAGCAACGGTGCCGTCGGAATCAAAGCCCTGGAACAGGAAACTGTATTGACCGGTCATGAGCGAATCGTTGTTTGTTCCGGCCGTGATCGAAATGCCGTAGCTCGCGGACAATGTTGCCGGCGGATTTTCGGAATCGCTGACTTGAACCGTGAAATTGGACGTCGTAACGAGAATGGGCGTTCCGCTGATTGCGCCGCTGGCCGTATTGAAATGCAGGCCAGGAGGAAGTTGTCCTGAAGTAATCGCCCAACTGTATTGACCGTTGGCGTTGGGAATTCCACCGCTTGCGGCGAAGGATGCTGAATACGGAGTGGAAGTCTGGCCGGTGGGCAGAGACGACGGCGAAATGGAAAGCGGCCGCGGATTTTGGATGCTGATTGCGAGCTGCTCTTGGACGGCTTGGCTGGCGGGCAGAGTGGAATCGCTGACCTGCACCGTAAACGTGTACGGCGTGCTGTTGGCCGCTGTAGGCGTTCCGCTGATCACGCCATTTGAGGTGTTGAGGCTCAGCCCCGGCGGCAGCGATCCGCCGACCATCGAGAAGGTGAACGGACGCACCCCACCAGTGGTCGAAATAGAGGCGCTGTACGGATAGTTCGGGTAGCCGCCCGGCAAAGGTGAAACGGCGGTCAACTGCAGCGTGGGCGCAGGCGATACGAAGATGGAATACTGCTGCGTCGCAGACGTCGGCGTCGTTGAGCTATCAGTCACCTGAACGGTGAAAATGGCGGGGTTCGCCGCGCCTGCTACTGGGCCGGTTGGGCGGCCCGTGATTACGCCGGACTGATTCATAGTGAGGCCGGCAGGCAGAGCGCCGCTTCCGGCCGCTAACGTGTACGTCAAAGGCGCCACTCCGCCGGTGACCGCGATCGTTTGGCTATACGGGACGCCGTTTGAGCCGTTTGCCAGCGCGCCAGTCGTGTTGCTGAAGGTGAGAGGGAGCTCGACGGTGATGGTCGCCGTTTTCGTATTGGTCGTGTTGGCGACGGCCGTAGCGGTCAGGGTGACGCTGAGGGATCCCGACAGGCCGCTGGGCGCGGTGTAAGTGACGGCATGCGTGGTCACGTTGGACAGATTGCCGCAGCCGCTCGTACCGGCGCCCGTGAGTCCCGCGCAATTTGATCCGGAAAGGCTCCACGTGACGCCCTGGTCGCGCAGATCGTTCGCGAGGTTCGCAGTGAAATCGAGAGTTTGTCCCTGATCGACGCTGGCAGATGTCGGAGTGATCTGCACCGTAACACCCGGCCCACCCGAACTGCTGCAACCGGAGAGGAGAACGAGCGCCGCGAAAGCAGAAGCCAGCACGGCGAATGCGCCACGACCGAAGCTCTGGCGCCTCGAACGGCGGGTAGGCATGGACGGCGATGACTGGCACACTCGGACATGCGCGTTCAGGTTGTTCATATCACCTTTGGATTACTTCCGTTTGGACCACCCGCCCAGGCCGGGATGAGGTATACGTCAAGACGCACGCGTCGGCGGGCATATCCGCCCACCGCGAGCAGACTTGCATGCCCGCAGGAACCCTCAGCTCCAACCAAAGTGACTTGAATAACAAAACGGCCGGGGAGTGTCAACGCACATCTCCCGCCCGTGCTGGTGCGCTCGGGTCGAAATTTCCAGCGCCCGAGAGACTGCCGCTGCGAATTTAAGAATGCCGGGACCAAGCGAATTTTCAGCCCATGTGGATGCAGGGAGAGCAGCACTCGTTGCCTAGAGGGACTTGGAAGTAGAGGAAGCAAAGGAGGTAAAGGAAGTAGAGGAAAAGACAAAACCAGGGCGGAGTTGGAAAGGCCAGGAAACCAAGGGGCGAGGGAGAGAGTAGGCAGGGCAGCGACGAGACAAGGAAAAACGGCAGCGAGCCCGCCATCGACAGTGGCGGGCAGGCGCCCCGACGTACACGATCCGGTGGCAACGCGTCTGATATGAGCTTGCATCTCAGAAAAGCTGAGTCTTCCAGAGATCTGCCGGCGCTATTTCTCGTTTTTGAATTACCCGGTTCGTTTTTGGTATAAGAGTGGGTCCGACGGAACGCTGCAGCTCTGCGGTTCCCTTACCCGCCTTCGGCAAACCGCGTTTCGTGCGGCAAACGGGCGTGCTTCGGCAAGCCGGCGTGTTCCGCGCAGACAGCTTGCTTAGCAGACGGGCATTCATTGGAGGCGTGCATTGATAGAAGTTCAGGATTTGACGAAGGCGTACGGCTCTGTCACCGCAGTTGACCATGTATCGTTCAAAGTGAATAAAGGCGAAATCCTCGGTTTTCTGGGGCCCAACGGCGCCGGCAAAACCACAACCATGCGGATTCTGACGGGATTCATGCCCGCGACTTCCGGCACCGCGCGAATCGGGGGATTCGACGTGTTCAACGAGTCGCTCGAAGTGCGGCGGCACATTGGATATCTTCCGGAAGCGCCGCCGGTCTACCCGGATATGAGCGTCGGGTCGTATCTCGAATTTGTTACGCGGATCAAGAACGTCCCCGCTGAAAAACGGGCCAACCGCATTTCCGATGCGCTGGAAAAGACGAGCATTGCGGACAAGAGGAACGAGCTGATCAAGCGGCTCTCGCGTGGATACAAGCAGCGCGTAGGGATCGCGCAAGCGCTGGTTCACGATCCGGACGTGATCATTCTGGACGAGCCGACGGTGGGGCTCGACCCGAAGCAGATCATCGAAGTGCGGCAC
>DASUJR010000138.1:0-3310 GCA_036279175.1 Candidatus Acidiferrales bacterium
CGAGGCATCCATTCGTGAATGCGATGCGGCAATTCATGCAGCACGTCGCGCCAATCACCGATCATACTGTCGGCTTCGATTGCGTTCTGAGATTTGCGCGGGCGGCAAACAAGATGTACTGAAGATTGAAGTCTTGCCTGACCAATCGCTCGGCTTTCCCGCTCGGTGTCGACAGGCCAGGAGGCGGTCACGATCCACCCCGCATCACAAACAGAACTTAAGAGAGCCTCCCATCCCGCCGTTGTTTTATTTGCAAATACAATCACCGCAATTCCATTTGGAGCGGTGATGTTCCTGCCGTTCCCGAAAGCTCGTGCCATCCCCGCGCGATATGCTCCATGATCCTTGGGTCCCGCGGTGGTATTGCGGGTTGGCTGCAGGACGAGTTCCTCTTCCTTCGGTGTCACCGACGCACCGAAAAGGCTTGCGACCGGACTGTCGGATGTTGAGAGGGATGCCCTAAACAGGGGGTAGAAAAAGTCTGAAAGATCGGCATAGGGATAGCTGTCATAATACGGTGGATCGGTCATCCACACATCTACTGAATCATTAGGCAGCACTTGCACTTGACTATCCGCCTGTACAACGGTTCCTTGAGTGCAGCGCGATAGAACCAAATGTTCTAGCACCCGGCGAATCCAATCAACAGCACCCTCCCAAGAACCAGCCGAATCCCCAAACGGGCTAGCCTCGACGTAATCCCAAATCATTGGGAATCCATTCTTCCCGAAAGGAGGAACCGGATGCTCGCCTTTTGGAGCCCACCGACAGAACTTGTTCTGAAAGCAGGCGACTCTATTTAGAGTAATCGCTAGCAGAATGCGTAATGCTGACGCTTGATCCTTTCCAAGGCTTATCAGTTCTTCATCGATCATAAGGCGCAATGATTCGAGTAGGTTGAGCTGTCTCGTGGAAAATAGTTGGTGAAACTCCAAGTATCCATAGCGGGTGACAGCGCTCATTCCACGCGCCGCTGGTGAAGGACGGTCTGGGTTAATCGGAACGGCAAGGCATTCAGCAATTGAATTGTGCTGAGACTCAAGATTTTTGGAGCCTTGAATCTCTTCTTCAACAGAGGGCGAATGGTAGACTTTCGAATCATTCTCCATTTTTCCAATTGCAATGAGCCGCTCGCCAAAGCCCCGGCTCAAAGCTTGACGTGCAACCTGCGGCTGTTTGTGAGTGAAATTGCAAACCGGACAAGTCACAGAACCGTTCTTACATGTGTTTGCAGAGGGCGCAGCATCTCCCGTGCCAACGCGAAGGATCGGACGGAAAGTTCCACCTACTATTGGAGATTTCTCAATGGTTACACGACCGCCCTTGTCCAGAACGAATTCCAGCCTACGTTTTCCCCTCTTTGAGAGGTTTCCACCACGGATGAGTGGGACTTCGACACCACAAGCAGGTCCCTCGCAAATAATCGTCCGTGACCAAAACTCCGCAAAACAATTGCGGCCGAGCTGAGCGATCAGCCGATCTTTCACCCTTTCTGCAACGTGCAGGTAATCCGTAATGGTGGTGTCGTTAATCTTCAGAGTCTCGACGACTGTATTGAGAAGAACTGCGACGGGATTCAAATCGCTTGCAAATGCGTCCGCACCGACGCGCAATGCTTCGAGCGGGATCGATCCCCCGCCGGCAAAAGGGTCCGCTACGAGCGGTCGCGTGCCGGGCGTACCGCCGAGCGCCTCATGCGCAGCCTGCGTGAGCGAACGGCTGGTTTCGAGGTATTCGGATACGGTTGAGTTGTCCCAATTCGCGAAGTCCGCGATGAAATCGAGCAACGCAAAGCGAAGCAGGTTCAGATGCGAGGCATTTGTCGGATCGAGTCGATTCTCAGGCTTGGCTAAACCGACCCACTTGGCCCATGTTTCCGGCGCGCAGCCCTTCGCGAGTTCGTTATTCCGCGCAGCCTGCTTCGCAAAATCGGTAATCAGCCTCGCGGCCTTGTCTCGAAAGTTCTGATGACAGAGCGGATCGGCTGGGTCGGGCCAGAGCGAAGCGCAGATGACGGCGCGGCAAGCGGCGAGCGGGCGTCTCGCCCACCAGATATGCAATGTGGAGATGTGCCCGTGCCGGATGCTCTTCTCGCGACGAGCATGCGCGGAAATTCGCTTGATCGGCAGGTCAACTTCGATGAGACGCTTTGGGTACACCAATAAAAACCTCTTCCAGAAAATTCTTTAGCTCTGCCGTTCATTCCATTGTTGTGCCGCCGAGGATCGCAGCCGGGCCGACGTGGTAATGCTCGATCTTCACGAGCGGTTCCCAACCGAGCCTTGACGGGTCTTGCACCGCGTGAAGCTCAGGAGCGGCTCCACAGTTAAAGACTACATAGAGCCAGTAATCTCGCTTCAGCCGCTCGGCGGTCTTGTATTCGTTTGCCGTCAACGCGACCTCCCCGATAGCCACACGGCCCTTCACTTCAATGAACCGCACGTCCGTGAATGTCTTGTCGTCGTGCGGGTGCGGCTTGCGGGAGATGAGGTCAAAGCCCCGGTTATCGGCTTCGACGCTCTCCACTACCCATCCACGTTCAGTCTCATGGCGGATTGCCTCTTGAACAGCAATGCGCTCGATCTCATCGTCCCGAACCATTGACGCAAAACCAGGCGAGTTCCGCTCAGGATGCGGAAGGACCCAGGCACGCCCGATGTGGTGAATGTCTCCGATGGTGCATTGCCGTTCATTCTGCAGGGCTGCGCGGCGATTCTCCAGGCGAAGATTCAATTCATCGAGATGTGCCTCAGAGAGAGCGATGTTTCCGTCGAGGCCCGGAACCGTCGCTCCCGCTTGCTGTCTGTTGACCAAATCGGCAAGCTGTAAATTCTGCCGATGGATGAGTTCGCCGAGCGAAATCTCCATATGTCGGGAGATGGTATCGACCTCTTTGTTACGCTGGGCTGCAACCTCGGTCAGAAACGGTTGCAGCGCCGACTGAACCAGATAATTCTCAACCGCGGCCCGATCAGGCAGGTGGTCATCGGCAGGAACAGATGTACCTTTGGGCGCTGGGGAGATTTCCAGAAACAGCGATTCCTGGCGCACAAGCATTTCTCCTGTGCTCGCCGTTTCGACGGTAAATAATCGACGGTGCAATGTGTTGGCTTTGCCGTCCTTGATCGATGCACCGAACACATCGAGTCGATAGGGCGCTCTGGCATGAAGATCGTAGAACACCGCGCCGCGTCGCAAATCGTCGCGCACACGATCCATGACGTCTTCGCGGATGGCTTCAAAGAGTGGATGCCCCGGCGTGACCCATTCGAGCGTCGGATCAGCCGGCAGCAGGGCTTTGTCGAAGACG
>DASUJR010000139.1:0-6619 GCA_036279175.1 Candidatus Acidiferrales bacterium
TGAACCCCTTGTCAGCGAAGAACATCTGTTCGCCCGCGGTGAAGATAAATTCCGCACCGCACTCGGAACACTTCAGGACCCTATCATGGTATTCCATACGCTGCTCCGAGCCCGAACCGGGAGAGGACAGGCAGCAATCGCTTCCAGACAACAACAGGAATTCAACCCTATAAACAAACGACCGAACCACCGTTTGGGTCTTCGCTGAGTTGTCTGGAAGTTCCCAAGTGATATGGACGCCTAGTCCTGCTCACGCCGCTGTTTTTTCCGGAGACGCTTACGCGAGAGGGCCTCCTTGGCACGACGCTTCTCGCCGGGTTTCATATAGTAACTGTGCTTTTTGATCTCTTTGATGATGTCTTCCGACTGCACCTTCCGTTTAAACCGGCGGAGAGCATTTTCCAAAGACTCACCCTCTTGAATAACAACTTCTGCCACGCGTATTCACCCCCGTTCCCCTCTAAATTTTTCGTGAAATGGGTATAGACAGTTTACCGGTTCACACGACGACCGGCAATTGCCCACATCTTCTATAGGAGCAATCCCCCTAAGTCAAGCTAAATTCGCTTTTTCACCGCCAGAGTAATGGGCGATGCCCGTAACAGACCGGTTACCAGAGCAAGTTCGTATATCGGGCTGACGGAACGGCGGCGCTTCGCGTAGATGGCCGCTCTCGGTTCATCTCTGGTCCTCGGCGCCGCAGGCCGAACGGCACCCGCGGTTGTCTTTGTCTTCGGCGCTACGGGCTGCCCGAACGGCGGTCCACGCTGCAAATGCAAGTAGCAGCGACGGCGGTAGTCTTCGACGGCGAAAAAAGGCGAACCTGTAGCGGTTAGAAAATATTTTCTCTTTTATTGTCAGCAACTTACGAAGAGTTTTAATCGCAGGGGTGTAGCGATTAGAGCGTCCTCTGTAGAACCTCAGGCTGTTATAAGAACCCTCAGGGCTGTTATACAATCAGCCGTCGAAAGTGGTCCGAGGAATCTCGCATGCCCGAAATGCGCAAAGCGATTGGCGTACTGCTGGCCGGCGGCCAGGGCGAACGGTTGTGGCCTTTGACGCGCGATCGTGCCAAGCCCGCCGTTCCGTTCGGCGGCGTCTACCGCATCATCGATATCACGCTGTCCAACTGCCTGAATAGCGATCTGCGGCGCGTTTTCGTGCTCACGCAATATAAGGCGCTCAGTCTGAATCGCCATATCCGCCGCGGCTGGTCTGTGCTGATGGGTATGGGCGACTTCATCGAGGTCTTGCCGCCACAGATGCGCGTGTCGCAGCACTGGTACCGGGGAACAGCCGATGCCGTATTTCAGAACATTTATTCGATCGGCAGCGAGCAGTCGAACTATGTCTTCATTCTTTCGGGCGACCATATATACAAGATGAATTACCAGAACATGCTCGAGCAGCACGTCGCCTCCGGCGCGGATGTAACGGTCGCGACGATCGAAGTGGATTGCGAGCAGGCTGCGAAACAATTTGGTGTGATCGAAACGGACGCTCAGTGGCGGATTGTCGGTTTCGAGGAAAAGCCGGCCGTGCCGAAGGAATCGCCGGTACATCCGGGCAAATGTAATGCATCGATGGGCGTCTACCTGTTCAACACACAACTGCTCGTGCCGATCCTGATCGACGACTCCGAGAACGGGGCATCGGGACACGACTTCGGCCGAGACATTCTTCCCCGCATTATTGGAAAATATCGCGTCTACGCGCATAATTTTCGCGACGAGAATAAGAAGGAAACTTCCTACTGGCGCGACGTTGGAACCATCGACGCCTATTACGAAGCCAACATGGACCTGTGCGCCGTCGCCCCGGTATTCAATCTCTACGACAAAAGCTGGCCTCTGCAGACGTGGCAGCACCAATATCCGCCCGCGAAATTCGTTTTCGGCGAGCCGAAACGCATGGGCGTCGCTATCGACTCGATCGTCTCAGGCGGCTCGATCGTTTCCGGTGGGCGCGTTTCGAAAAGCGTTTTAGGCTACGACGTGCGTGTTAACAGCTACAGCGAAGTCGAAGATTCGATCATCTTCAACCACGTGAACGTCGGCCGCCACTCCCGCATTCGCCGCGCGATCATCGACAGGCACGTCACGCTGCCCGAAGGAACTGTAATCGGCTACGACGTCGAAGCGGATCGCGAGCGCTATAACGTCTCGGACGGCGGCGTGGTCGTAGTAGTGCGGCCCGAGTCGATGCTCGAAGAGCCCGAATGATTCGCGGTTCCCCGCTTCCCAACGGCCGGATCCGGTGAAATGATCGCGGTCGGTTTGAGTCCGAGTCCAAAATCATGAGGGGCAAGAGTTAGCACCCCAGCGGAACTGATGTCGCAGATCGTTCGTGTCCTGCTTGGCCCGAGCGCCTGTTTCCCGTAAACTTCTTGGTTTGGTTTTCGCTCGCGACAAAAAATAGGGCGAAGCCAGTTCGTAATCATCCCGCGCGGAGCGCAGGACCCGTGCCCGCGTAATTCATCACGGTTTTTCAAAAAAATACGGAGAACTCATGTCCACGAAAATCAAATCTATCCACGGCCGCGAAATTCTAGATTCCCGTGGCAATCCTACGGTTGAAGCGGATGTCCGGCTCGAAGGAGGGGCGTTTGGTCGCGCGGCAGTGCCCTCCGGCGCCTCGACCGGCGAAAACGAAGCCATCGAACTGCGCGACGGCGACAAATCGCGTTATCTCGGCAAAGGCGTGCAGAAGGCAGTGGCGCACATTAACGCCGAAATCGCGAAAGCCGTCATCGGTATGGATGCTATCGAGCAAACGCAGCTCGACCGCCGCATGATCGAAGCGGACGGCACGCCGACCAAGTCGAAGCTCGGAGCAAACGCTATCCTGGCTGTCTCGATGGCCGCGGCGCGCGCAGCAGCCGCAGCAAGCGGCGAGCCACTCTATAAATATCTGGCGCGCTATGCGAACGGCTCCTCGGCAAACACACTTCCCGTCCCCATGATGAACATCCTGAACGGCGGCGCGCACGCCGACAATTCCGTCGACGTGCAGGAATTCATGGTCATGCCACTCGGGGCGCCAAGTTTTCGCGAAGCTCTCCGCTGGGGCGTCGAGGTGTTCCACAATTTGAAAGCCGTCCTGAAGAAGAATGGTTATTCAACCGCCGTCGGCGACGAAGGCGGCTTCGCGCCGAATCTGAAGTCCAATGAGGAAGCGCTCGAACGCATTCTGGAGGCGATCAATGCGGCGGGGTACAAACCCGGCGAGCAGATCGCCATCGCCATCGATCCGGCCGCCAGCGAGTTCTACGATAAGGCGAGCCGAAAATACGTGTTCAAGAAATCGGACAAATCGACGCGCACTTCGGAAGAGATGGCCGCATTCTGGGAGAACTGGTTACGCCAGTACCCAATCGTGTCGCTCGAAGACGGCATGTCCGAAGAGGATTGGGACGGTTGGAAGATTCTCACGCGCGACGCAGGAAAGAAATACCAGCTTGTCGGCGACGACGTTTTCGTCACCAATCCAAAAATTTTCGCGCGCGGAATTAAGGAAGGGCTCGGCAACTCCATTCTGATCAAGTTGAATCAGATCGGCACCGTCACGGAGACAATTGAATGCGTCGAGATGGCGCGCGCAGCTAACTACTCGGCCGTCGTGTCGCATCGCTCTGGCGAAACGGAGGACCCGTTTATCGCCGACTTCGTGGTAGCAATGGGCACGGGCCAGATCAAAACCGGCTCTGCATCTCGCACCGACCGCATCGCCAAATACAATCAGCTCCTGCGGATCGAAGAGGAACTCGGCAGTAACGCCCGCTTCCTCGACCGTTCGGCGCTCGCGCTCCGGTGACATGAAACCAGTGTAAGGGGTCAAGACAGAACGCGAAGCGAAGACGTGCGATAACCGGGCATTACCTGAACGAAGCCTAGTTGGCGGGCTTCTCTGGCTTTGCGTGTTTGCCGTTGCCTGCGGGCGAGGCAATTGCCGCCCCCAGAGTCGCAGCTTTCCGAGCGACCACGCGGCTGCTCGGCAAGTGAACCGCGATGAGTTCGTTATGGCAGGATTGGCCTAACGAATCCAACTTGAGCAGAGCAGCTTCCTGACCGACCGTCGAACATCTCCAGATGGGCGCACCATCCGGCATGATTTCGAAGATATCGAATTGAGACCCAAGGTCCATTCCACGACCGCCTCTTGCTCACCATGATGACTCACGGTACCAGCGAAATCAAGTATGCGATATCATGTGATATCGCAATGAACTCCTGTCGCACAGCCCTGCTGATCCGTTGCTCCAGGGAAGAAGCAGCTACGGTTCGCGCCCAAGCCCACGCCGAACGCCGCACCATCAGCGGATGCATTTTGAACATCCTCGAACGCAGTCTGTGGATGGAAGAACAGTACTCTCGCGGCATGACACGGTCGTTTCTGGAGAACCAGGCACGCGAGTTTCGACTCATGCACCGGATTTACGACCGGACAACCATGCTGCTGCGATGTTCCGTTCAGGAAGCGGAGCGCATTCGTGCGAAGGCTTACAACCGGCACATGAGCATCAGCGAGTTCGTCGGCTTCTCGCTCTGGCGCCATTGGGAAGCGACAAACAAAATCCGCCGCCCCAAAAATACCTGAGCAGCCACCGACTCCCTGAGCGGCGATTGCCGGGTTGTTTCTGTTTTTGCTTGACGGGCCACCTTGGACGCCCGGAAGATAGCAACGCTCGACGAGCATTTTCGGGCGCTCTTCGAGCACGACCAGCGCGCGCGAACCTCGATTGCGAGAAAAATTGTGACCTCACCTAATGTTGACGTCGTCGGAATCGGAAGCTGCGGCGTAGATTACTTCGCGATTGTGCCGCGCCTGCTTGGCCCCGAAGAAAAGATCAACGCAGACCGCATGGAAATTCACGCGGGCGGCGTGACGGGCAACAATCTCACGCAAGTGGCGCGCCTGGGCGTCCGCACCGGGTGGCTCGGCCTGATCGGCGACGACGAGAACGGGCGTCTGATTCAGAAAGCGTTCGTCGACGATGCGATGGACCTCTCAGGGGTCGAAATCGTCAAGGGCGAGCACTCGTCGATGACCTGGATTCCTGTCGACGCGGAGGGCGAGCGCTGCATCTACATGTTTCCCAATATCAATGGCAAACTCTCGCCATTTCAGGTCCGCAACCGTTTCGCGCCGCACATTCAGCGCGCAAAGCATTTTCATACGGAGGCGTCGCAGCTGCCGATCGCGCCTGTGAAGGAAGCAATCAAAGTGGCTAACGAGGCCGGCGTGCGCGTGATATTCGATCTCGACGTAGCTCCCAGCTTTTTCTGCCAAATGAACCTGGGCACGCAAGCCGAGCTGACGGAACTGCTGAAGACCGTCGATGTGCTGAAGCCCTGCAAGGCGGCGGCGCGTGAAATGACAGGCGACTCCGATTGGGACAAAATTGCGGACGGCCTATTGGCGCTCGGTCCAACGATCGTCGCCGTCACGCAGGGCGCGGAAGGTTGCCTAATCGCCAATCGCAAGGAGCGCGTGCACGTGCCTGCGTTCAAGGTGGACGTAGTCGACACAACGGGCGCTGGAGACGCGTTCATGGGTGGTCTTTCTTACGGGATCCTTCAGCAGTGGGATTTTGAGCGAGTCGGGGCATTTGCGAACGCTTGCGCCG
This sequence comes from Candidatus Acidiferrales bacterium, assembly GCA_036279175.1. Taxonomy (GTDB): domain Bacteria; phylum Acidobacteriota; class Terriglobia; order Acidiferrales; family UBA7541; genus Palsa-295. Next base: position 5,627 of record DASUJR010000139.1, read on the forward strand.
CGCTGTGCTGCACGAAGCTCGGAGCCCGTGCGATGGCGAAATACGATGAAGTCGCTGAGTTCATCCACAAAAGCGGCCGCCAGGGAGGCGGTTTGGCTGGGGGGCTGCGTAATCCTCTTCCGTCGCCGGGTATACGGTAATCACGGTATCGACTTCCGCGCATGCCATGAGTTTTGATAGCTCTCTTTGACCGAGTCCGTTATGTGTGCTCCACTGAAACTATGAGCGCAAAACATGCTCCGAACCCAGATTCCCATCAGTCTGAGGCCGAGCAATTCCGTTTGCTCGTCGAGCAGGTGCAGGATTACGCCATTTTTATGATGGACCCTCAGGGCCGGGTGGCGACCTGGAACGTGGGCGCCGAGCGCATCAAGGGCTATACGGCTTCAGAGATCATCGGCCGGCCGTACGCAACCTTTTTCCCTGCGGAGGACGCCGCTGCTGGGAAACCAGAGAAAATCCTGCAAGCCGCCGCTCGCGAGGGAAAAGCGGATACGGAAGGCTGGCGCGTCCGAAAAGATGGCTCCCGGTTCTGGGCCAGCGCGCTGGTAACAGCGATCCGAGACGAATCGGGAAAGCTGCTGGGCTTCTGCAAAATCACACGCGACATTACGGAGCGATTGAACTACGAAGACACCCTTCGAAAGGAAATCGTCGAAAAGGACAAGGCGAGGGCAGAGCTCTCTGAATCAGAGCACGCGCTCCGCGAACTGTCGTTCCGGCTGCTTCAAGCTCAAGACGAAGAGCGGCGCCGGTTCGGCCGTGAAATGCACGACAGCATCGGGCAATACTTGAGCGCTCTGAAGATAAAACTCGGGCTGATGCCTACGAAGTATCCTTCTCTCAATGAAGAAGCGCGCAAGGAACTGGAGATGTGCAGTGGACTGCTGGCTGACTGTATCAAAGAAGTTCGGACGCTCTCCTATCTGCTATACCCGCCAATGCTGGAAGAGAGGGGTCTCAAGTCAGCGATCGACTGGTACCTCGACGGTT
>DASUJR010000140.1:0-3727 GCA_036279175.1 Candidatus Acidiferrales bacterium
GGAACATGGAGGCGTGTGGGCGGAAGCCAACATGCGCGGAGGCGGTGAATTCGGGGAAGCGTGGCATCGCGCGGGAATGTTCGGCAACAAGCAGAACGTGTTCGACGATTTCTACGCGGCCGCCGAATGGCTGATCCACGACGGCTATACGAATCCCGAGAAGCTCGGCATCCAGGGAATGAGCAACGGAGGGCTGCTGATGGGCGCGTCGCTGACGCAGCGGCCCGACCTGTTCCACGCGGTGATATGCATGTATCCGCTGCTCGATATGCTGCGGTATCAGAAGTTCATGGGCGGACCGTGGTGGGTGAGCGAATACGGGTCGGCGGACGATGCGGCGCAATTCAAGTACCTGCTGAAATATTCGCCGTACCAGAACATTCACCGCGGAACGAAGTATCCGGCGGTGCTGTTCATCACGGGAGATGGAGATACGCGGGTCGCTCCGCTGCATGCGCGGAAAATGGCCGCGCGTCTGCAGGCGAATGCTGCGAACCCGCCAGACAAGCCGATTCTAATTCTCTACGATACGAAATCCGGGCACTCGGGCGGGCGTCCCGTGGGCCAGCAGATCGAGGAACAGGTGAATATGCTGAGCTTCCTGTTCTGGCAACTCGGCCTGAAGTAGGGCGATCGAATGCTATAGATTGAGGCCATGGCTAAGAAAACAATCTCCTCTGGCGCGGTTCACAGCGTGCCGGCGGATTTACGAAAGGCTCTGATTTCCGACGCGGCGGCGCTGGCAAAATGGGAAGACATTACGTTGCTGGCGCGCAATGAGTGGATCTGCTGGGTCATCTCCGTCAAAAAACCGGAAACCCGAAAGCAGCATGTCGAGCGCGTCCGCACGGAATTGAAAGAAGGGATGCGGCGGCCGTGTTGCTGGCCCGTCTGCCCTCACCGCTAGTCTCACACCTAAGAGGAAGGGCCCGATGTCGATCGAGGAGAACAAAAAACTTATTTTGGAGCACTATGAGTCGTTCATGGAAAAGCAGGACGCGGACGCTGTAAGGAAGCAACTGTCACCCGATTTTCGAGACCACGAAATGCCTCCGGAGACTCCGCCCGGACCTGAGAGCGCTATCCAGCTCCGCGCGATGCTGCACCGCGCGTTTCCGGACTTGCGGGTCAGGATCGAGGATGTCCTGGCGGAAGGAGACCGCATTGCCATCCGCGCCACATGGACCGGCACGCATCGGGGAGCGCTGCCGATCATGCCGGTGCCCCCGATGAACCGCCCGTTCACGTTTACGGGCATGGTGTTCTGGCGGGTCCGCGATGGCAAGATTGTGGAACGATGGGCGACGATTGACCGCCTCGGACTGCAGCAGCAACTCACGGGCGAGTCCAAACCGGAGTAAGTGCAAAGCTAGCCGAAGGAGCGGAAGTCGATCCAGAATTGGGGCCAGGGTTGGCGCGGCGGGCCGCAAACGAAAATATCGGGGTGGTCGACGCTTTCTTCGTTGTGGATGCCGTAGGGATTGCCATCGTGGCCGGCGACGCGGCATCCCTGAAACTTTTCATTCACATAGCGCTGCGATAGGCCGAGGACGATCAGAGTCTGCGGCGGCGGATCGCCATAACCACGATACCAAGCGGTGTTGGTGCCACTGATCGCTTGCGGCAGACCGTAAGCCGGGCCGTACAAGTCGATCGCGCCGGTTTCGCCGTAATTCGCAGTGATGACTGCGAGATGAGAGCGCTCGGCGGGCGAGAGCGAATCGCGGATGCGGGCGACTTCGGCGACAAGGTCGGTCCAGCCGATTTCCTCGCGCAGGTCACCATTATTTTTCAGAGCGAAATTATTGGCGGACACCGGGCCAAGAGGCAGAATGAGGCGGCCGGCTCCGTATGCGCCCAGTGCGATCGCGGCGAAGGTAACGATTCGCACGGCCCAACGCCAGCCAACGCGCAGCCAGCTCAGGAGATGTCCCCACAAAACGCAGCCTGCGGCAAATAACATCGGGTAAACCGCTCCGGCATAGTAGCCGCGCCCTTTCATCACGAAGAGGATCACAACGGGAATGGCCCAGAGCCAGGCGAGCATACGGTAGCGTTTGCCTTCGCGATCGGCGAAGAAATAGTAGAGGCCTGCGAGCCAGAGCGGCGCGAGCACCGGGTTCGTGTTGATCATGAACTGATCGCGCCAGTAGCCGTTGGCCCGGCCCTCGCCGACGTCGCGCTTGTGGATGTGCTGCAGGAAATGCAGCGAGACCATGCCGTGCTGAATCTGCCATATCAGGTTGGGTAGGAAGATCAGAATCGAGATGGCCACGCCGTACCACAGCCAGCGGGTTTTCAGGTAGCGGCGTTCGGATGTAAGCAGCAGAGCTCCCAAAATTCCCGCGACGCAGAACGCCATCGTGTACTTCGTTTCCATCCCCACGCCGACAACGATTCCAATTCCGATCCACCAGCGCGGATTTTCGTACTTGATCAACCGAATCAGAAAATAGGCGATCAGGACCCACCAGAGCAGGTCGAAAGAGGAGTATTGAAATTCGGTGGCCTGGAACATCGCGATCGGCGAAACGGCGACGGCAAGCGCTGCGACGATCTGCGCGAGCCGCCGCGCGGCGAGTTCGCGAGCAATCAGGCCGGTGAAGAAAATGACCGCGCCCTGGGTAAGAACGGAAAACAATCGGAGGCCGACGAGGGACGTGCCGAAGAGGGCGAGGCTGGTGCGTTCGATCAACGGAGTAAATGGCGGATATGCGACGAAGCCCCAAGTAAGGTGGCGAGCGTCGTCGAGGACCTGGAGCTCGTCACGATGAAAACCGAAACGGCCGTTCGTTGCGATATGAACGAGCATGACGGCGATGGTGACGACTGCGAGAGCGAGATAGTCGCCCGAATTCACGCGCCAGCCGCGAATCGCGTGCGGCGGCTGCTCGTGGATCGTCCACTGGGTGTGAACGACTTGCGAGTTGTAAGGAGCGGAGTCCATTCAGAAATCGGGTGTTCGCGTGCCGCAAAAGCGGGGACAGAGTACCACAGGCTGCAGGGCCGCGAGCAAAAGCGAAGACCCTTACCGCAGACACGCAGAGTTGAGGAATTCGACGCGGTGGAAAGCGCCCGAGACAGCATCGAGCTGAAGGCGACCGTCAATTCACTTGGCGCGGAGCGTCCAAACGAAGCGGGCGTCGGTGGTGTTGGTCAATTCTCGGAAACAAAGCGGCGGCGAGCCGCCGCACTCCAAAGCGGCCCTAGGCCACACGGAAGCCTGCGCCGGCAGGCTAGGACCTATCCCTGCAGAATTGCGCCAAAGCTGCGGCACGCGACCCAGACAATTCAAGTCGAACTTCAAAACGCCGGCGCTCTCGAAGGCAAAAACACGCCGGAGAGACAAGCTCTCCGGCGCGTTTTGGTGTTTCGGTTCGGTTGCGACTTCCCTACTGATCCGCTTCCACTTTCCTGAGCGCAGGACTCGGAACCTGCCAGATCAGGCCGGAATCGTCGGCTGCGTTCGGGAAATACTGCGTTGACTTCTTACCGGACGGCAGCAGAACGATGTCCGCGCGGCGGTTGTACGCGTACCACATAGCAGTAGGACGCCGCTCGCGCGTTCGTGGCGCCTTCTGCGGGTTATTCGCCTCAAGGTTCTTCACGTCGGACTTCGCCATCGGGCGATCCTTGCCGTAGGCGGCGGTTTCGATCTTATCCGCCGGTACGCCCTGATCGATCAAGTACTGCTTGGCACGCTCGACACGGCGCTCGGTGAGATCCT
>DASUJR010000141.1:0-2498 GCA_036279175.1 Candidatus Acidiferrales bacterium
ACTAGACGGCAACGTCGGCTGCATGGTGAATGGCGCCGGTCTCGCGATGGCCACTATGGACATCATCAAGCTGAGCGGCGGCAGCCCCGCGAACTTCCTCGACGTGGGCGGCGGAGCTTCGGAAGAGCAGGTGAAGAATGCGTTTCGGATTCTGGTGAGCGATCCGAACGTGCGAGCGGTGTTCGTCAACATTTTCGGCGGAATCCTCCGCTGCGACGTGCTGGCAAGCGGCGTTGTGAACGCAGCAAAGGAACTCGCACTGAAAGTGCCAATCGTAGTTCGCATGGAAGGCACTAACGTAAAGCAAGGTCAGGAAATCCTGCGCAGCTCCGGGCTGAATTTCACGGTTGCGAATGGGATGAAAGACGGAGCCGAAAAGGCGGTCGCCTTGGCCGGAGGCGCGCGATGAGCGTTCTCGTTAATAAATCGACTCGCCTTCTCGTTCAGGGATTAACCGGCCGCGAAGGCGGATTCCATTCACAACAAATGATGCAATACGGGACGAAGGTCGTCGCGGGCGTGACGCCCGGAAAGGGCGGGACGAAACATCTCGACGTGCCGGTGTTTAACACCGTGGGTGAAGCCGTGCGCGGCACGGGCGCCAACACGTCCGTAATTTTCGTGCCGCCGCCGTTTGCGGCCGACGCGATCCTTGAAGCAATCGATGCGGAAGTTCCGTTCGTCATTTGCATCACCGAAGGTATCCCGACTCTCGATATGGTGCGCGTCGGGGCGGCGCTGAAAGGGTCGAAGACGCGACTGCTTGGCCCGAATTGCCCTGGAATCATTTCTCCGGGCAAATGCAAGGTCGGCATCATGCCGGGTGCGATTCATAAGGAGGGCAACGTCGGCGTCGTGAGCCGCAGCGGGACGCTCACGTACGAGGCCGTTCACCAGCTCACGTTGCTTGGCATCGGCCAGTCGACGTGCGTGGGAATCGGTGGCGACCCGATCATCGGGACGAATTTCCTCGACGTGATCCGCATGTTCAATGAAGACGCTGAGACGCGCGCGATCGTGATGATCGGTGAAATTGGCGGAAACGCGGAAGAAATTGCGGCCGACTACATCAAGAAGCATGTGAAGAAGCCGGTCGTCGGATTTATTGCGGGGCAAACTGCGCCTCCCGGACGCCGCATGGGTCACGCGGGCGCCATCATCAGCGGAGGCCAGGGCACCGCGGCCGACAAGTACAAAGCGATGCGCGCGGCGGGAATTCATACGGTCCAAAGCCCGGCGGAAATCGGCGAGACCATTGCCAAAATGCTGGGCAAGGGCAAGCCAAGGGGCGCGAAGCGAGCAACCAACGGAGCGCGAAGCAAGGCGGCAAAGAAGCAAGGAAGGAAAGCGAAGTCAAAACCGCGCCGGTAAGATGTCCAGTAGCGCGGGTGTCCCGCCGGCGTTGTGATTCAGGTTAAGCATAGGGCCGCGGACTTCAGCGGCGTACGATTTCTGAATTTAGTTATTTTGTTGAACGGAGGCGTATTTCCTTGGCTATCGAACGAACGCTGGCGATTATCAAGCCGGACGCGGTGGGACGGAGTCTGACGGCCGATATTCTGAGCCGCATTCATGCGGCAAAATTTCAGATCGTGGCGATCAAGTCGTTGCGGCTGACGAAAACCGAAGCGGAAGGATTCTACGCGGTGCATCGCGAGCGGCCCTTTTTTAAGGACCTTACAGAGTTCATGAGTTCGGGAAAGGCCGTTGTCATCGTGCTGGAAGCGGAAGGCGCGATCGCAAAATGGCGCGAGACAATGGGTGCCACCGATCCCGCGAAAGCCGCCCCGGGCAGTATTCGTCGCGAGCTGGGCACGAGCATTCAATACAATTGCACGCACGGCTCCGACGCGCCTGAGACAGCTGCCTTCGAGATCAGCTACTTCTTCGCCGGTTCCGAACTCGTCTAGTTTTACAGTTCGACCTGCTATGCACCGTCAACTTACGGTCAAGAATGGCTTCCGGAGGCTTGCTCCTTCAGTTGCGCTGGCTTCAGCTGCGGTGAGAGCGCCTGAATCACGAGGAGCGCGAGCAGGTACGCGGAACAGGAGAAAGCAAAGAGCGGCACGTAACTGTGCGTCGATTGCACGATGTGGGCGGTGGCCCACTGCATCAATGCGCCGCCGATTGCGCCCAAGGTACCGCCGATTCCGACGACGCTCGCCACAGCAACTTTCGGGAAAGTGTCGGAAGGCAGAGTGAAGAGATTGGCCGACCAGCCCTGATGTGCCGCAGCTGCCAATCCTACCAATCCGACCACGAGCCACAGATTATGAACGAACGGAGCCAGGAACACCGGCACCACGGCGAGGGCGCAAACGAGCAACGCCGTCTTGCGCGCGAAATTCACCGGCCGGCCCCGCTTCAGCAACGCGGATGAGATCCATCCGCCTCCGACGCTGCCGCCGATCGAAACCACGTACACGGCCATCACGGGAGCCTCGCTCTGCCGCAGGTTCAGGTGAAAGGTAATCTGCAAATATCCCGGCAACCAAAAA
>DASUJR010000142.1:0-40970 GCA_036279175.1 Candidatus Acidiferrales bacterium
TCACGGCCTTCGACATTTTCGGCAACGGTTTCGCCGCCGATGCCTGACTGGACAGCGCGCTGCACGTCCGCGATAGTCAAACCGTAGCGTGCGGCTTCTGCTCGGTTGGCCTCGATATTGACGTAAAAGCCTTGCGAAACGCGCTCAGCAAAAATGGACCTCACGTTGGGAGTCCCTGAGAGCACCTGCTGTATCTGCGCCCCCACCTGCTGGATGCCCTCAAGGTTCGGCCCCTGAATTTTCAGTCCGACTGGGGTTTTGATACCGGTTAGCTCCATATCGAGCCGGTTCTCGATAGGCATCGTCCAGGTGTTGGTCAATCCCGGAAACTGAAGTTTTGTATCCATCTCTTGAACCAGCTTGTCGTACGTCATGCCCGCGGGCCACTGGGCGCGCGGCTTAAGCATGATGGTGGTGTCGTACATATCGAGCGGCGCGTTGTCCGTTGCGCTGTCGCTGCGCCCGACAGAGCCGAAGACGGTTTCAACTTCCGGGAACGTTCGAATGATGCGATCTTGCTCCCCGAGCAATTTTGATGCTTCCCCGATGGAAATTCCGGGCAAGGCCGTGGGCATGTAAAGCGCGGAGCCTTCGTACAACGGCGGCATAAACTGACTTCCGATGGTGAGCGCGATTGGCAAAGTGAGCGCCAGAAACAGCAGATTAATTAAGAGCGTTGTTTTCCGATATCGGAGGCAGAGTTTCAGGATGGGCAGATAAATGGCCTGCGTCACTCTGGAAATCGGGTTGCGTAACTCCGGCGTGAGTCGTCCACGGATGAACAGCAGCATGAGCACGGGCACAAGCGTAATCGCCAGAATTGACGAGAAACCGACGGACAGAGTCTTGGTCCAGGCCAGTGGGCGGAACATTCGCCCTTCCTGCGCCTCCAGCAAAAACACGGGTAGAAACGAAACCACAATGATGAGAAGCGAAAAGAATATGGCCGGGCCGACCTGCTTCGCCGCATCCAGAAGAACGTGCCGCCTCTCGGTTGCAGAAAGCGTTTCGTTCGTCGAGGCCTGGCACTCGGAGAGGTGCCGATAACCGTTCTCCACCATTACGATTGCGGCGTCCACGAGGACACCAATCGCCAGCGCCAGCCCGCCAAGCGACATGATGTTCGAGGTGACGTGGAGAAAATACATGGGAATAAACGCTGCGATGACGGCTATGGGCAGGGTCAGAATCGGAATCAGCGCAGAACGAAAGTGAAAGAGAAAAATTATGATGACCAAGCTGACGATCACGGCCTCTTCGATCAAGTCACGTTGTAACGTCGAAATAGAATCCTGAATCAGCCCCGAGCGGTCATAGCCGGCCACTACTTCGACTCCCGGTGGCAGAGATGGCTTGATCTGCGCAAGCTTCTGCTTCACACCGTTAATCACGTTTAGCGCGTTCATGCCGTCCCGCATAACCACGATGCCTCCGACGGTTTCTCCTTCGCCATTCCATTCGGCGACACCCCGCCGGACATCCGGGCCGAAAGTGACACTGCCAAGATCGCTGATGAGGATCGGAGTGCCATTCTTCGCGCCGACCGGCACGGTCGCCAAATCGTCGAGCGAGTGCAAATAGCCGAGCCCGCGAACCATATATTCCGCGCCGCTCATGTCGAGAAGGTCTCCGCCCACTTCGTTCGTGCTGGCTCGCACTTTTTCGATCACTGTGGAAAGGGGAATGTCATACGCGCGGAGCTTGTCAGGGTCGAGATTGACCTGATACTCGCGAACGAAGCCGCCTATGCTCGCTACTTCCGCAACGCCGGGAACTGTTTCCAGTTGATATCGCAAATACCAATCCTGGAGGCTGCGAAGGTCAGCCAAACTGTGCTGATGCGTATGGTCAACTAGAGCATACTCATAGACCCAACCTGCTCCCGTCGCGTCCGGCCCGATGATCGGATGCACGGCCTCGGGCAAGCGGCCCTGAATCTGCTGCAAGTATTCAAGGACGCGGGAGCGCGCCCAATACAGGTCCGTGCCGTCTTCGAAAACCACATAAACATAGGAATCGCCGAACATTGTTTGGGCTCGGACAGCCTTCACGCGCGGCGCAGCCAACAGCGTGCTAACAATCGGATAGGTGACCTGGTCCTCGATAATGTTCGGGGGTTCGCCTGCCCAACCGCTGTGAATAATCACCTCGACATCGGAAATATCCGGCAAGGCATCGAGCGGAACATTTCGCATGGACCAAATCCCGGCCAGCACCAGTAGGGCTGTCCCTGTGAAAACGAGAAAGCGATTCCGTGCGCACCAATCGATCCATCGGGCGATCATGGTCACATGCCTCCGGTCGCGTTCACGTTAAGTTGCCTGGTGCCGACTGTCTGGCCGTTTTTCTTAGCGATGATGGTGACCTGCCAGGTCCCGCCGCTTCCGAGAGTCCCGGAACCTTCGTATAGCCCATTCCCTCTTTCGCTGAGATCGACCGAAGTCCGCATCGCGGCCATCCCCATTGCGGGCATCGCAGGCATGAAAAACGTCACGTTGACCTGGGCACCAGCGATGTGCGAGCCGCTCTTGTCCGTGACCTTCACGCGAAACGTGTTGTTGCCCTTATGCGGCGGATTCGGCTCCGTAGTTAGTTCGAGATTGGTTTGCGGCGCGTTTATCGCCGATGCCGCGCCTGCGCCCGGTGGGGGCGGAGCAAACGAGCCGAGTGCGGCTTGCAACTGGCTCTCAGAATCGATTAGGAAGTTTGCCGAGGTCACGACGCGCTCTCCGGCTTTGAGTCCTTTGAGGACGATGAAGTCGTCTCCCACGTGCGCACCGAGCGTAACGTCTCGCGGCTCCAAGTTCCCGTTTCCGTGATCCACGAATGTGATTTGCCTCGTGCCGGATTGGAGAACGCCGCTGGCTGGGATCACGATTTGCCTTCCCATCGCAATCTTCAGAATGACGTTCACGAACATCCCAGGCGTGAGCTTAAGGTCTGGATTCGGAAAGACGAGGCGTACTCGCGCTGTGCGGGTGGATGGGTCTACGTCGGGATATATGAAATCTACTCGGCCCGAGAACTTCCGACCCGGATACGTATCCACGGTCAGTATGGTGGGCGCTCCGACTCTCACACGCCCCAAGTCGTTCTGAAAAACCTGCGCGAAAACCCATACTGTCGAGAGGTCGGCCACCGTGTACAGGCGAGTATCGGGCTGAACGTATTTGTTGGGCAGCGCCTCACGGTCAGTGATGTAGCCGGAAACGGTGGAGTCAATCTCAAGTTCCTGCTCGACCCGACCCGACGATTCCAGGCGCGAGATTTCACTGTCGGGAATTCCCCATTGCTTGAGACGGTCCGCAGCCGCTTGCACCAAAGAAGCTGCGCCTGCAGCGACGCCAGGAACTGTGCTCGACGCAACCTGCTGCTGGTTCTGCCTTGCAACCAGGTATTCGCGTTCAGTAGCCACAAGATCGGGGCTGTAGATCGTGAAGAGCGGCTGACCCCTGCGGATGTATTGATATGTCGCATCAGCAAAAACCTTCTGGATATACCCCGAGAAGCGCAACTGGACATAAGCCACGCCCGTTTCATCAATCGCCACGTTTCCAGTCGTCCGGATTTCGTCTTCGACGTTTTTCTCTTGTACTTCACCCGCGCTCACTCCGATGGTCTGCAAACGCTGGGGCGAAAGCTGGATCGGAGCGAGCGGGGTTTCGGTTTGCGGAGGTGCGGACTGAGACGGACTTGGACTGGAGCTTGCAGATTGCGCCGCCGCTGATGTCGTTTCAGCCTTCGATGTGGAACCACCGCGATAGTGCAGCCAGACGCCGACGACTAGCGCGACGAGGATGATGTTTACAAACAGTGCTGCAATGAAGCCGGTCCGATAGGTTTTCATTGCTGCGTCGCCTCCTCGGTAACTGAAAGCCCGGTGAGTTCTTCGATTCGCGCGAGCGCGGTTTCTCTATCGGAGAGGTTTTGCCAGTACTGTTCGTCGAGATGGAGCACGTCGAGGAACGCGGTCAGCACAGGCTGAAAATCTTGCCGATTGTTTTGGTAGGCTGCGATGCCTGCTTGGAATTCCGCCCGCGCCTGTGGATTGAGCCCGTCGCGATAGATTTTCAAGAGTTCGACAGTTTTCTGTGCTGTGTCGTATGCAACTCGAAGCTCGGACGCAACCTGTTCTGACTGCGCGTCGAGGTCGCTACGGGACCGACTAAGGTCTGCTTCGGCCTGTGCCAATTCCGCGTGGAGCTTCGCCCGATGAATCGGCAGCGACACTCCAAAAGTGAGCATGTAATAGGCGCGATATTGTTCCGGGTCCGTGCGCTCCCACATGTATTGCAGGTTGAAGTCAGGCCGGAAGTCCTTGTGAGCAAGATCGACTTGGAGCTTTTGACGCTCAACTATCTTCTGTGCGCCTGCGATTTCTGGGTTCTGTTTTTGGGCTGCTGCTAGGAGTTCGTCAAAGGTCTGCGGAAGGGGCGTTTCGGATATTTCAGAAGGCTCGATGTCCGGCGAAGTTTGCGGACGATTCAGGAGTTGTTTCATTCCAGCCTGCGCCTTCGCAACTTCCAAATGGTGCATCGTGATTTCACTGAGCAGCTTGGTTTGCTCCAGTTGCGCCTGCAAAACGTCCTGCTGGTTGCCCATTCCAGAGCGATACCGGGCATCTGCTGCCTGCTCGACCTGTTGTAGCAATTGACCATCGCTCTGAAGAATTCCAAGCGTCTTGGATAAATAGGCCAGCTGAAAATAAGCGGCTTTGATGCTGGCGAGAACAGATCGGCGAATGGATTCGTATTGTTGTTCTGCGACACCGACATCCTGCTTGGCGATTTCGCCTTTCAGCTTGAGCTTGCCCGGATAGGGGATATCTTGTGATACACCAAGGCCAACGTAAGCGAAGTTGCTGTTCGTGTATCCGGCGAAGGGGCGTGGGCTGCCGACCGTAAACTCCTGGACTACGGCTTGCGGGTCAGGCAGTGTCGAAACCTGGCGCGGAACCTGCTCTGCTGATTGCGAAGCTTGGCGCGCTGCTTGGATTTGAGGGTTGTTCTTCTCTGCTTCGTTTAACAAATCCTGCAACGAGACTGTTGTCTCCGAATGCGCGCTGGTCTGCGTAGTTAACGTTTGCTTATCGGATTCTGACTGCACCTGACCGAACACAACGGGCGACAAGGTGAGAGCGATACAGGCAAGACCGAGCGCTGCAATTGGAGAGAGAGCAAGCGGCTTGAGGCCGCGCAATGCGGACATTTCTTCCTCCCGAAGAAACTATTGGCGAGCGAAATAATTGGACCCCGCGCTTCGAGCGGCGATGCACGGAGTAGGCAGCAAAACGGCGGGCGCGTGCGGAGGCACGCGCATAGGCGGGTCTAGATCAGAAAGGAGGAATTAAGGGTGTAGAGTTCGGGCGGCGAATGCTGCGGTGCATGAATCGTTGGCGAAGGCTCCGGAGCATAAGTGAGAGTCTCCGCTATGCGCGGATACTCAATCGCAGCGACTGCTGGACTGTGTAGCGAAGCATGGTGACCGGGCAACATGGCGCGTACTTGTGTGGACACCATGTTTTTGCAGCACCCCTGACTATGATTCGCAGGTGTGCAGGGCATCGAATGGCAGCACTGCATCGAAGCCTGGTCCATGTTCATAGCGGCCATGCACTCGCCAACTTGCAACGAGGCAAGAGCCAGCATCGCCGCCACGAAGAATAGCCGCCTTATCATCGCATCCACTCTAAGCAGATTGGGCATAAGCGTCAAGCAACGTGGTTGCCGCAAACTCGACATGGTTACCGAACGATCTGTTCGTTCCTGATTCCTTAAGCAGCTCGTATAAGCTCAATTCGGAATGTCAGGGTCAATAGATTCGGTACGTTGCAGGCCCCCGCAACCAGCTATCGTGCTAATTCACAAAGGGTTGGCCGCTCTCGACGGTCAGCCCTTTTTCCGTTTTGGGTGAATTTGGGTCAAGAATCCGGCCCAATTGCACCGCAGCGTGCTGACGATCTTCCCGGTTCGTGTGAGTGTACACATTGAGAGTGAGTCGGGAGTCGCTGTGTCCTAGTCTCTCCTGTCTCACCTTCAACGGCACATTCAACTTGTCGAGAATCGCAGCGTTGGCGTGTCGAAAACTGTGCAAGCCGCCCTTGATGCCGAGTGCGTTGAGCAACGGCCTCAGTTTCCGCTTCACGATAAGGTTCGCATCCCACGGCGTTCCGTTTCGCGTGGCGAACAGCAAGCCACAAGGATTTGGACGCCACGTGGCGCGGTATTCCTTGAGATGCTCCAAGAGTTGAGGCGACAAATCCACGACTCTGTGAGCATTCTCCGTCTTCGGTGTTTGCACCTTACCGCGCCACACGCTCTGACGGACGTGAAGCACGCCAAGTTTGTAATCGACATCTTCGATGCGAAGGCCGCACAACTCCCCCGCACGCAGTCCTGTCTCGGCAGCAAGCCGATAGAACGCCCGCATAAACTCCGGCTTCACGACCGTTGGCCTCCTGTTCTTGTTGGGCCAAACGCAAAACGGCCCCGTTGACAGGATGCGCTGTACCTCTTCGAGCGTGAAGAAAAACGCCCGCGCCCTTCCACGCTTCGGTAGCACAACACCCTCTGTCGGGTCGCTTGCAATGTACTTCCATTGGCGAGCCGACTTGAACATGAGCGCAAGCGTGATGAGGATATTGCGCTGCGTTTTTGGCGAGACCTTTAGGCCGGAGAAAAACCGTTGAGCGGTTTCTGGCTGAAAGTCGCGCAGCCTGATTTCGCCAAACGCGGGAACGAGGTACTTGTTGACGTGACTTCGCATCGTGGCTTGGGTTGATGGCTTGTGTTGAACCAAAACGCTAGCCTTCCAACGAATCGCAAACTCGGCGAACTTCGCGGTTGGGCGTGCTCGATAGCTCGGGTCGTTCACCACAGAGAGGCGGCCTTGCAATTCGCGCCTCGCCAGCTTTGCGGTGGGATAGTCGCCGCGCTTGCCACCCGTCCCCAAGACTTCGGAGCGATAAACACGCCGCGTTCTCCCGTTTTCGATCACATCTTCGAGCCATCGTGCGACCCATACCTTGCCGCGCTTGCCTTTCCTTAACTTGAGAGAGCCTTGTTGAAAGCGTCTGCGAGCCATGTTCTCCTTTGGCCCGCCGACCTGCCTTCCTTCGCGCAAGACTGTAGCACTTTCCTCGCCAAACAGTTCGGCCCTTGCAAGAAGGTAGCGTTCAACCGCGCTATGGTCCTCATCGGGACCGAATGCCATGTGCGCCAAATCGAGGATGCGGCTAGTTTCGGCCATGTGTCGGCTCTCGCTTAGTGAGTGTGCAAAAAGCGTTCCATCGCTAGTTTTGAGTTGAGTGCTGCAAATGAACGCTTTAACAGGCGCTAGTTTCGGGAGCGGAACGCCAGCGCCCGACTAGTCAAGAGTGGCACACGCTAGATGGGAATTAGCGATAGTTGGGCAGAGGTTTTTTGGAGTCCCGCGTGCGGTCGGCCAATATGGTGCCTAAAACCCCCCGGTGGCCTGTCGGTGTGTACGGGGTCTCCGGGGGCCGCCCAATCGTTTCGTTTAACAAGGGGAACAGGGAAGACGTAGACCACAACTGCACAGTGATGATGTCTCCCTGGCGTTGCGTGGCTCAGCGGTCAGCTAACGCTTGGCAATCGCAACCGTGGACGCATCTCGGGCCGTCCCGTAGAGCCAAGCGCTACAGCAACAGACGCGCAAACAAAACCCTGCCTGAACCGAACGCGGCGCACGCTGAACTGTCGAGACTTACGCAAGCGGGATGGAGCGAAAAGAAGGAAATGATTTTTTGCTTGACAAACCTATCACGTTAGGTTACAAGCAGAGCATGGATGCTCGACCGATTTGCAGGATTCACAAGAGACCGCTAGTTTGTTTCTGCCCCGCGTGCCGTGGCTCTGTTTCGACCCGGCGCAAAGCTAGATCGTCACGAGCGAACGGCAAACGGGGCGGGCGTCCAAAAAAGAGGCACTAGAAGCAAAACGGCTTCGCTAGCTGTTACCAGCAGCCAACGAAGCCTAACTTCCGAAAGTGAGGATATTCACAATGGAAGCTACACTTAGTTTACCGCAACATCCGCAGTCAATCTCCGAAACCAAACTGGAAACATGGTTTGAACGCGACCGCTCTTACGTTTCGCTCCAAACTCTCAATGATGAGCCTATCATCGAATGGTGGGATGAGGCGGTCTCAGAAGCTATTGAAGACGGATTCCTGAATCCTCGCAGTCTCCATGAGAGCGCATTCGACTATGCAGCGCATCTCCGACTGGTCGGGGGTGCCCTGTGAATTCCGTCTTTCAAATTGTCACCGAACAGATCGTCAAGCAGCTACAGTCTGGCGTCGCCCCTTGGCGCAAGCCTTGGTCTACGTCCGCTCCGCGCAATCTGGTCACCCAAAAAGACTATCGCGGTCTCAACGTGTTCTTGCTGGCGTCACAAGGCTACGCTTCCCCATATTGGCTGACGTTCAACCAATGCCAGCGTCTCGGCGGTCGCATCCGGCAGGGCGAGCACTCGACGCTCGTCACGTTCTGGAAGTTTGGCGAGCACGTCACAGAAGACCCGCAAACGGGCGAAGACGAAACGCATACGTCCGTTTTGCTGCGCTACTATCGTGTGTTCAATCTCGCCCAAACCGAAGGAATCGCAGACAAGTTGAACCTAGCGCAACGTCCGCGCGTTCCGTCCATTCGCGAGTGTGAACGCATTGTTGCTGGGATGCCAAACCCGCCAGCGCGTGAGCAGTCAGACCGTGCTTGGTATCGCCCAAGCTGCGACACCGTAGGGATGCCCGCGCGCGATTCGTTCCATTCCGCTGAGGAGTATTACTCGACGCTGTTCCACGAACTCACACACAGCACCGGCCATCCGTCCCGCATCGGGCGTGAAGGAATCGAGAAGCTGAATACGTTTGGTTCTGAATCCTACTCGAAAGAGGAACTGATAGCGGAACTAGGTGCAGCGATGTTGTGCGGAATCTGCGGCATCTCTCCCGCCACGATTGAGAACTCGGCCAGCTACTTGCAGAGTTGGATTTCCGTGCTCAAGTCTGATTCTCGGATGATCGTCAGCGCGTCCAGTTCGGCACAAAAAGCAGCCGACTTCATTCTTGGCAAGCAGCCCAAAACAGGGGGTGAAGCATGAAAGCAACCGTCTATTCCCGCGTTTCAACGCTCGACAAGGGCCAGTCGCCCGAGATGCAGTTGTGTGAGGCACGCGAGTACTGCTCACGTCGCGGACTCGAAATTGTCAGCGAATATACCGACATCGGCGTGAGCGGTTCCAAAGACTCGCGTCCTGAACTCAACAAACTCATGGCCGACGCCAAGCGCCGAAAATTCGACGCGGTTGTCGTTTGGAAGCTAGATCGGTTTGGGCGGTCGCTGAGGCATCTAGTCAATGCCCTCGCAGAGTTTGAATCACTCGGCATTTCGCTTATCAGCCTCAAAGATAATCTGGACCTGAGCACTCCGTCAGGACGGCTCATGTTTCAGATCATCGGCGCAATGGCTGAATTTGAACGCTCTCTCATCCAAGAGCGGGTGCGGGCGGGCCTAAAGAACGCGAGGGCGAAGGGTATCACCCTTGGCCGTCCGAAGATTGGCCCCCGCCCCGGCCTAGCTGCACAAATCGACTCGTTGCGTTTGTCGGGGCTTGACTGGAAGTCAATCGCAACACAACTAGGCCGCAGCGTCCGCAGTTGTCAAATGCTTGCCACGAAACCAATCGCAGCACAAAATGGCCGAACATGCCAGCCAAACGCAAACTAGATCGCATTCTCGCCCGGTTCCCGCTCCGGCGCACCGACATTCCGCGTTCGGAGTGGGAAACGTGGCTCATGTCGCGGGCAAAATGGGCCATCAGCACGCCCCCACCCGGATTGACGCTGCGAACCGGCCCCGAGTTTGCGGATGCTCTCGACAAATCTACGGGCAGAGACCTGGACGTTGATCTAGACGAACTGCTATCGAAGCCCAACAAGACGCCCGAACAACAAGAACTCAGCAGCCGCCTGATGCCGCGTGCCCGCAAATACACCGATGAGGCTTGGCGCTTGCTTCACGGCATCAAACCCGGCAGGAAAACGATCACCGAAGAAACATCGCGCTTGTTGACGCTGCTCGATGAAGTCAACGAGGATTGCGGCCAGCCTTGCCTCCCACTCGTCGCCACGCTGCTCACCGCTTTGGGCCGTCCTACGACACAAACCAGCTTAGCATTTCTCAGATCGAAGTGGCGACGTGCAAAAGCCTACCGCCCCCGCAAACGTCGAAGCTAGTCAGTGCTCGCCACAAAGCACTCCGTGATCGGAAAGGGGCTTGGGTTCCTCAGAGACGTGCAGGCAAAGCCTACAATGTGAGAGCCACGCTCGTTCCGTGCGGCACTACGTCAATATAGACCGTTTGTCCCTTTTGCTCTCGCGCCGAAACGCCACGCGGGGCAAGCGTCCGAACAATAGTAGGTACCCGACAACAGCGACACTGTGCGGGCACTATACCTGTTTGAGTACATGCACGCATTCACCAATTCAGCGCAGCCCCAGTTGGGCTAGAATGCGCAGCGTCAGCCGTACATTTGGAGATGACGATGAGAACCTTATTCAAGATCGCCTCTCTGGTGGTGCTCGCCAGTGCCAGTGGCGCACTCGCGCAACAACCCGCTGCGAACACACCATCGAAGGCGTCATGGCAGATCGTGACGCCAGCGCAAGCCGAGCAGAAAGCCTATCTGGACTCCCTCATCACCGACAGAAAGCACCACGGAAATCTCATCCATCCCAAGCTACTCTATTCTGATGTGAGCGAAACGAACCAGCGCTCAGTTTGTTCCGGCTACGCATCGGGCACGGCTGACACGCCCAAGGGAAGCACATGGACCGATATTGGCATGTCATTCAGTTCGGTCTGCCGCCAACTCGCCGATGTCCACAACGAGACGGTGATGGTAATGCCCGACCCGGCGAATCATCGGGCTTGGATGATCTTCGCCAACTGCACGGAGAAACGCTCGGGCATACGAACCTCTGTGTTCAGTTACACTCGCGTCCACCCCTGCTTGATGCAGGAAGGCCCCAACCTGAGCGTTGTGTTGGGCAAGGAAAAGCACGGCTACTTCATTTACGTCGGCACCACGTCTCAACTGGGCGGCAAGGGCAAGGTCTCCAAGTACACGGTCGTGGAAGTGAAGCAATTTGTGGTCAAACAGAACGCCGCGAAATAAGGAGGCGTAGAAAAAGCGAATAGAACTCGGGTCAAAAATAAGCCTTGACTGAACTTCGCATTTTTGCGAAGCTACCCATGCAAATCATCGGACGCAAAAAGATCACTGAGGCAGCGAGTGGCCATGCCGATTGGCGAGCATCTCTTCGAAGTTGGGTCAAGATCGTTGAAGGGGCTGACTGGTGCAATCTCTCGGACGTGCAGCAAACGTTCAATACCGCTGACCCGGTTGGCCGCTACGTCGTTTTCAACATTGCGGGCAACAAGGCGAGACTAATCGCTATTGTCGATTTCGACGAGAAACAGGTGCTCGTAAAGCAAGTGCTGAAACACGACAGCTACGATAGAAAGGATTTTGCAAAATGACCGCAGTGCTTGAAAGATACGAGCTGAAAGATCGTCCGGCTCTACAGGTCGTCACGTCGGACACTCAATGCGACGAATACACCGCCGCGCTTATTGAACTCAAAGAACAGGACCACCTGAATGCCGACGACAGGAAGTACGCGAGACTCTTGGCCGCACTGATCGAGAAGTACGAAACGGAAAAGTACGCAATCCCCGACGCTTCACCGCTGGAAGTTTTGAGAGAGCTGATGGAAGCCAACAGCTTACGGCAGAAAGACCTGATTCCTATCCTCGGCGGACATGAAAGCGTCGTTTCCGAAATCGTGAACGGAAAGCGACCGCTGAGCAAGCACCACATCGAGAAGCTGAGCCAGCGATTCAAGGTATCTCCGGCTGTATTTTTCCCACGCGCCATCACCGCGCATCGTTAGCCGCTTTTTGTACCGAATCAGAAGGGGCGCGGAACCGCACTGAACTTGCCCGGTGTCACGTCGATTTCGCCGGTCTCGATCATTTGCTGAATCTCCGCTCTGTCCCGTTCTCTCATTTCTGGGGCACGCCACTCGGCGTTCTGTTGTCATCCTTCACCTTGCCTCGCCCCCTCGCGTTGGGCGGTTCCCATCCTTCCAGCGAACCGTGCCGCTTCTGATAGGCTCGCTGACTTTTGAGGAGGGCTCGAATTTTCTTTTCGACTGCAAGCTGTTCGCTCGTTTTTGCGGGGGGCTTGCGCCTTATTCGCGGCTGCCTGTAGAGGGCGAACCGTCGCTCATCGTTGAGCCTCTTAGTGCGTTCTTCGTTAAATTCGGCCCATGTCGCAGGGCCGTGGAGTTCTTCGCGTTTTCGCTGGCGTTCTGGACTCGCTCTAAACGAACGCCTTAACTGGCAAATCCACGACCTGTCGCATCCGAGCCGACGTGCAAGGGCACGCAGACCTATCTCGGGATGTTGCCAAACGAGTGAGCGCAGTAACCGACCCTCGGTAACCGACCGGAAGCCGCGCGGGTGCCATTTTCCAGATGCAATGGCCACTCGCAAGTTTCGTGACGAAGCCATCCGTTCGGCAGCCGTCTTGGGCTTTTTTCGTTTGCGGCCAAACCACGGCATATTGATCTCCGGCGCATTCCCCTCGGTAACCGAGCTAACCAGTAGGCTCACCTAGCTCTGGGGGTCCACGCGGCCTCAGACTCTTCTCGTGTCAATCCCCGGTCTTTCCCCCTCCACCAATCATCATCGTCGTCTTCGCTGCGCTTCCGTCCCGAGGACTTGGGCTTGGCCGCCTTTGGCTCGCCATCTAGCTGCTTTTCCAAGAGCCGCCGAATGGCCCCTAGCTCGCCTCGGATAGTCTGTAGTTCGTACAAAACCTTGCCCCCTAGTTGGTTGCTCTCAATCGCCCGTTGGAAGTCCTCGCCAAGCCTCGGCAACTCGCTGGCGGCCAGTTTTTTGATCGCGTCGCTCATCTCGCCCCCTCGGGTTCTCCGGGATTTTCTCCAACTCTCATCTATCTCTCTCATTCTCTTACTCTTATTTAGTTCATCGCCCTTTGAACCTCGGTGAACCTAGTGAACTAAACCGGGGTTCATTAAGTTCACAGGGTTCAGCCCTAGTTCAGCGGTCCCCTGAACCCCGCAGCGCACTGAAAACACGTTGTTTAAGCGCCTAAGTTCAGGAAGTTCACCCATTCCGGCCCACCTTTCTGTACTCCCTGCCGTCCTTCTCGATCAACCCCAGTGTCCGACACTGCTTCAAGAACTGTGTGGTCGGATTATTGGTCTTCCCTAGCGCGGCCATCGCTTCCGTAAACGTGAAGCTGTCGCCCAACTTCTCGAATGCTTTCCGGCGCTCATCATTCAAGAACTCTGCCCCGCTCAACTGCCGGTAGCCGAGTGGGGTTTCGCCGTCGTCATCAAAGACTCGCTCAAGCAAAACTAACGGCGAGTCCCCGAACACACGCCGATTCCACTTCACCTTGAGCGCGGTTCGGTCGGCGTCGCCCTCAGCGATTGCAATTCGCAGATCGCTTTGATTGACGAACGCACGCGGCCCTTCCATTTCCAGCATCCACTCCGATACGGGGCACTCGTCCAGATCGGGCGAAACGTCATCCCTCCCCGGCTTTCTCAGGTGATGGACGAACACGAAACTGCAACCGTGCTTCCGGCTCAACCGTCGCATTTCGTTGAGGAAAGTTCCGGCGTCTTTGTTAGCCGCTGTCGCGTCGGGCCGAAACGCTCTCAGCGAGTCAACGATCACCAGCACCGGCTTCACCACATCCAGCAGGCCGTCCAACATCACAACCGGAGCTTCGTTCTTTACCAAGAAATCATCCGGCGCTTTGTCTCGCCCCAAGAACTTCACAACGGCATCCCTTATCTGCCGCGAGTCGGCAAGCGAGTTTTCCAAATCGAGATACAGGACGCGGCCCTGTTCTGTCGGCATCCCCAAGAACGGAATGCCCGCCGCGACACAAAGGCCCATTTGATAGAACAGGGGGCTTTTTCCAATCGTGCTTTCACCAGCCGCCATCGCAATACTCTTCACTTGCAAGAAACCTTCGACCAAGAACTTCACCCGCCGTTCATCCGCCACAACACGGTCCACTTCGGCAGGCCAAAGCACACCCACACTGAGCAGCTTTTGTTTTGAGGGTTCAGTCGGTGTTGACGTGGACACCGGCATTGCGGCTCCGGCAGTCCCAACGTCCGCCGTAGCTTCGGCAGGCTTCTCGGAATACGGTTCGTCACTGAAAAGGTTTGTCGCGTTCATGACCGCACCGCCAGCTTCGCCTCAGACTCGGCATACGCGGCCAGTACCGTATCCTCAACCGCCCGCCGCAATTCCCGGCTGAACTCGACGCACGGTTCATACCGATACTCGCGCCCGCCGTTGCTCACCGCAATCGCGGGCATCCCGACCCACAATTCCCCGCTGCGATTTCGCAGCAGTCGCAAATCGCTGATGGTGATGGAGTGTGTGTCAAATTCAATTTTTACCGAGGCGTGCGCCAAAACATTCGGCTTCCGTGGTGGGGTCAAACTTTGGAGAGTCACTTTCATGTTCGTGTTCCTTTCCTTTTAAGTTAGGTTTCAGAGACACGCTGCTCACTCTCCAAAGAACAACGTGCTTACTACAGGACAACGGCAATCTAACACGCTCCTTCGCAGAATTAGCGATAGCTCCGTTCGCCAAACTGGGAGCAGTGTCGCGGCACCGCTGCCAAACCGGGGTTCGCGTGGGCACCCTTTTGTGACTGGCAGGTGACGCCGATGGATGTCAACGAACAGCTAATCGCACTGGTTGAGATTGTCGAGCAGTTCTAGCGCCAGTTCAGGATCAACACCTTCGCGGTCGCAAATGTCCCACAGCCTAAGTATCGCTTTCGCCCTCTGGCCGTGATCTAGCGACATCCAGACCGGACGCAACTCTTCGACGGCCCGCTTGAGAGTGGCGGGAGTTGGGCGAGTCGAAGCCTCAACTTGTGGGGGAGAAACGCTCGACGCATCTCGCGTTGATGGTAGAGTTGACATGGCGTAAGTTCCTTTCACGGGCTTGGGCGTTGACGCGCTCAAGCCCCCAGCTTCCTTCCAACTTCCTTCCAGCCGAATCCCAGCTAGGCCCAAGTCGTCAGACCTAAAAGGGTACCGCGACTACCTGCGTTGGCTCTCCACAGTCCCACGGCAAGGCGACTATCGAATACGGCCCGAGCTCAGCCGATCAACCAATCCGACCAACACGGCATCAGCGTCAGCAGGATTCAAATCGAAGTTGGCCCGCGCCAGCTTCGCCCTGCTTTTGAAGGCTGACGAGACTTCGCGGCAACTGAGCGCGTGCTGGTACAGATTGCCGCACGCCACCCGGAAGCCGCATTCGCAGCGCGTCGGCAGCCGTAAGATTGCATCGAGGCCGATGAGCGTTTCCACAAGCCGAGTGTGGCACGCCCCGGCCAACAATTAGCGATAGCAAAGCTCAAGCGGATTCGCTCAAGGAATCTTCTCTCTGCTACCGGATTTGGTGTGGGACTGGTAGGCGTTGGCTCCCAACGAAAAGTTGGGTGAAACTTGGGTGAAGAATCGACCGTTTTGACGCCAAAAATGGGCCAGTCGCGGGGGTAAAGGCGGCAGAATCAGCGGGACTTAGCCTTGACCCCTTGTGCTCATAACCCGGAGGTCGTTGGTTCAAATCCAACCCCCGCAACCACTCTTTATTTCCCACCTTCCCGCGTTTCGAATGTCTCGCGTCAACGACAAACCCGATTTCGTGTACATTCTCTGGATCCGTCAGGCAGGCGTTTTACACCGGTTTCTCTGAGGATATCAATCATCGCCTCTTGCAGGCACAATAAAGGGCTCTCCAAATGGACCATGCGCTATCGCCCGCCACGATCCGACAATCGATATTCCGACGGATGGTCGTAACTCATAAGGTGGAACTGGTATCATTTCGGAGCGAGGCATGTTAAAGTTCTTTTGCGCTAATCACCTTCGGCTGTGTTGAGCGGCCCTTCGGTTCAGGACCTGATCTGAGAATATCCGCCAGCTGTCTCCTCCGTCTGTTTTGAGCGTAATCTCAAAGAATCTGGCTTAGGGGCCGTCGCGGCCGCACGAATTTTGTGGCTGCTAGATTAGAGCTCTCTTCCCAGCAAGAAAGTAAAAATGCAAAACTTCTCAGAATTACCGATCTCCTCCTCTCTGAAGGAGAGATTGGCATTGGCGCAGTTCGTCACTGCGACTCCGGTCCAAAGCGCGGCGATTCCGCCCGCTATGGAAGGCAAAGACGTGCTCGCGACCGCCCAGACTGGTACCGGCAAAACGCTTGCGTTTCTCGTTCCAGTTATAGAAAGACTTGTGCGACAAGAGGTGCCCGGTATAGTGGCACTGGTCCTCGTTCCTACGCGCGAACTGGCCATGCAAGTGGCGGAGCAATTCAACGCGCTCAGGGGCCGGGATCTCGCACCGGCGGCTCTCGTAATCGGCGGCCTCTCGGAGGCTCCACAATTGAGCGCGATCCGTAGAGGAGCCCGGATCGTGATCGCGACTCCCGGTCGATTGGAAGATTTTCTGGATCGACAACTTCTCCGATTCGGCGGCTTACAAACACTCGTGCTCGACGAAGCAGACCGCATGTTGGACATGGGATTTCTTCCCGCGATTCGCAGGATTGTTGCGGCTCTGCCTAAGAATCGTCAGACGCTGTGTTTCTCCGCCACGCTGGAAAGCTCTGTCGCCCATCTGGTCGGCGACTATATGAAAAATCCCGTCCGGCTGGCATTTGGGTCCATGCTTAAACCCTCTGAGAACGTTCGCCTTCGTGCGTTTGAAGTGTCGGCCGAGCAAAAGCAGAGAATGCTGCTCCACTTACTGAAGCTGGAAACAGGCCGCTGCCTTGTATTTTCACGTACAAAGCGCGGAACAGAACGAATCGCCAGGCAGCTCAACTCACGGGGCGTCGATGCGGCCATGATCCATGGCGACCGTTCGCAATCGCAACGAACAGCGGCTCTGTTTGGTTTTCAACAGGGACGGTATCGTGTGTTGGTAGCGACGGATTTGGCTTCGCGTGGGATTCACGTCGAAAACATCGCTCACGTCATTAATTATGATCTGCCGGATGTGGCAGAGAATTTTATCCACCGGGTAGGACGCACGGGTCGCGCAGGGGCGACAGGCGTTGCCTCTAGTCTTTTTTTGAGGGAGCAACGCGCGGAGCTATTGCAGCTGGAGCGCACGTTAGGCGTCCGGATGGAGCGAGTCGCAGCGGATCTCAGTTCTGTCGAAGAACCCGAGTACAATGATCGGCCGGGACGAACACGGCCCGCATCCGGAAGCACGTTGATTCGGCTTCCAGGAGAATTCCTGCAAGCGCAGCTACAGCTTTAGCCGCGCGGCAGTTCGACGGCCCTTGGGGCCGATATACAGAGCTGGTGTCAGATGAAAGATCAGGCTCCCTATTTACGCGAGGACGATTCGGTGGAACGCCTCAGCGACGCCGCTAACGACGTCAGTAACGACGTCGATAACGACGCCAGTCATCCGCTCTCTCTATTCCAGCGCGACGGCATTGATATCCACGAAAACTCGTTTGTCCCAACTGCCATAAGCGACTCTCCTGACGCGGACAATGATGGGGCCAAATTCGACACGGCCGGATCGGGTTCCGACAGCGACACCGATTTCAACCAGGGTCAATATCGGAGCTCCTCCGATGATTCGGTCCGGCTCTATCTACACGAAATGGGCAGAACGCCGCTGTTGAAACGGGAAGATGAGGTCGTTCTCGCCAAACGCATGGAGCGCGGCAATAGCGTCCTGCTCAAAGCGATCTCACGCTCACCGGTCACTGTTAGGGAAGTGATCGCAGCCGGTGTGGCGCTGCGACTCGGAACACGCTCAATCAGGAATATAGTCCAGTTCGATGAACATGACTCCGATGACGAGATCCAAAACAAGAGCAATCGCACGGCACGGATCATTCACCGGATCGAAGAGCTCCATGCTGCTTGCCGGAAGCAGGCGGGCGAGCTTGAGAAGGCACCGAGAGGCGATCCGCCAAGATACCTGAGGAACCGGCGTCGGTTGCTTCGAACGTGGATTGAATTGTCGCGGGCCATCCGTTCGATCGATTTTCATCCATCGGAGACGAAACGTTTGGTCAACAAACTCCGGCACAGTGGGGAGGAAGTCCATCGGATTGAGGGCGAATGTGCCCGCTTACAGCAAAGGGCTGAAAAGGGGCACAGCAACACTAGCGATAAAGCAAGACGTGAGCTCCGTTGCCGGCGGAAGCGGTTAAGAGATATCGAGAGATCGAATCTCACTGGATTGGCATTCCTGAAGCGGTCTTTGGCGATGATTCGGCGTGGCGAAAAGGATGTCGAACAAGCCAAAAAAGAGCTCACCGAAGCAAATCTTCGGCTCGTCGTTTCCATCGCCAAGAAGTACACGAATCGGGGGCTGGAATTTCTCGATTTAGTGCAGGAGGGAAACATCGGTTTGATGCGAGGCGCTGAAAAGTTCGATTGGCGGCGCGGATACAAGTTTTCCACCTACGCTACATGGTGGATTCGGCAGGCGGTGTCCCGCGCGATTGCCGACAAGGCGCGCACGATTCGCGTTCCCGTGCACATGTTCGAGGCAATTAACAAACAGACTCGAACGAGTCGAGCGTTGGTCCAGGAGTTGGGTCGCGAGCCTACATCCGAGGAGATCGCGAGACGGATGGAGATTTCTGTCGACACGGTCCAACGTAATCGGAAGATCGCCATGCAACCTCTATCGCTCGAAACTCCGATTGGCGAAGACGAGGCGCATTTGGCCGACTTGATTGAGGATAGGACCGTTGTTACGCCTTCAGACGCCGCGATTGCTCGTGATTTGAAGCAGAAAATAGCGTCTATGCTTGGGACGCTCACGGCTCGCGAAGAGAAGATCATCAGAATGCGTTTTGGCCTGGAGGACGGCACCGAACGCACCCTTGAGGAAGTTGGCCGCATCTTTGCCGTTACTCGCGAGCGAATACGCCAGATTGAAGCAAAGGTGTTGGGTAAGCTTCGTCATCCGTCTCGTTCTAGCGAATTTCGGGTCTTTCTCGAAGGCTCGTTGACAGGTTAACGTTTCAGGGCCGTAGGGACGCGCACAAATCCTGCTGATGCGCTGCAACGAATTTGAAACGCTAGGAGATTGAATGGCCACTACATTCCTCAAGCGTCAGAAAGAAATGAAGAGGCGGGAAAAACAACGCGAAAAGGCCGAGCGCCGCAAGCAGAAGAAACTCGCGCAAGTGGTGGAGAGCGTTACTCCGGTCGAAAGCACAGATGCCGTCGCGGAATCCACGGGTCGGAGCATTGTCCCGGGAAAATGACCTGCAGGAGCGCGCGGTCTGGCGCTGTTAATGTCAAAACGTAGGGTTGCCGCCGGCCTTCAACAACGTTTGCGGTTAGTACTCGTCGCGTTGTTTGGGCCCGTACAGACGGTAGGGAGCTTTTGGTGAGTGCCCGGGTTTGTAGTCGGCCAGTTCAATGTCGCTGATCGCGAAATTCGTATACGAAGGATGGTTCGGATTGTCGATCAGCTCACGTCGCAGTTTCACCGAGCAGACGTCCGGCGCATCTTGGTACCGAACTCGGTGGGACGTGAAAGCATCGTTTAGGATCGTAAGTGTGAACTGACGGACGTCTTCTGCGGCATACCGGACCTGGAACGAATATTCGCGCCAGTCGTGTTTTGGTTTGAAGCCCAAATACTGCATGAGGATGGTGTCGCTCACTCTTGTCCCCGGTGAAGCGCTGCGATGGATTCGAAGCTGTTCGCGTTGATCATTTGTTATAGTGAACTAGTCTTCGGGTTCAAACGCTCGATCTAGCTCCATGTCTATCTGCCTTTGAACTAAATGTTTCAATCTGCCCATGACATAACGGGCACATATCCGGGCTCAGCTTCTACGAGCGGTTGTCTCGCCGGACGCTCCGTGGTGTGAGCATGCCCGACCAAATCCAGACGGTCGGGCATATTGAGGAACTTCAAGAGCCACGCCACACACCCGCGAACCTTTACTTCGCTAATGTTCAGCCTGCTGGCTATTTGCCGATCGTTGAAACCCCGCCCAACCAAGCGATAGATTGGCCCGAGCACTCCAATTCTTTCCCAGTAGACACGCAATGTGAGCGACCTCACGATCAATCTGCCCGGTCCTGAGAACCTTGCCGCCGCGCTCGAACGACGTGCGAGGGCTTGGCTCACCTTCAGTGAAGGTATTCCTATGATGTTGAACGTAGTGCCTCGTCGCGAGCAATTTCTCTATTTTCGATGGCGAGAACGTTTTCCCGGGCAGACTTTGAAAGAGACGTAGCCCCACTCAGAAACAGGCTTTCCTGTATATGCCGCCACCGCGCGGACAGCGTCACATAGCGCACCAGCGGAAACCGTTCCGAGCCCACTGAGGTTAGCTGCGTGATCTCCATAGAATTAAAACCATTGGATTTCCCTCTTGCGAGGATCCGTTCGATCGCCCTGCGTATCATGCGTTGGCTATTAATTCCGAAAACCGTCGTTCTGACTTCTCCTGCTAGGCAGAAGTAGCTCCATCCGGTCGTCTCTACGGCTCGATCCAATCGGTTTCCGTCCAGACCAGTGACCACGTTCCATCCTCGAACGTACGGTTCGCTTTCAACCCGCAGCCCTTCCGGCAGAAGTGCATCGTCCTTGATTAGGATTGTCCCCAACCCGACTTCACGTGCCATGGGTGACTCCCCGAACTTCTTTCCAGTTTCTGCCGGCCGCCTGATTCGTGGCCTTGGAAGAGGCCTGCCTGACACAAACGAAATCCAACCACCGAATCATCTTGCGCGATAGCGCGATAGGCACAATTGGGTCGTAGACCCAGGAACAACGCCGCAATGGAAATCCGTTCTTGATTTTCAGAGCCACTGAATATCTCACTTTCCGCCGGGGAACTAACTCTCGCAATCTCGCTCACGCGCAGCTTATTCCCCTGCAGCGTCGCTTAGTCGGTTGTTCCGTACTCCCGTCTCCCGCCCAGGTATCGCGTAAGTCCAGTCAGGATTACGGCGCCCACAATCGCTGCGAGGCTTGTGTAAATCATCTTGCCTTGGACGAGAATGTGCGCGGCGCTGAAGAGGAACGCTCCACCTACCGCACCTGCGATGCCCATCACTATACCCATTACTCGATCGCGCCCTTCGCTCAACATAAGCTTCCCTGTCAGCCAGCCTACAGCCGCACCACCAACGATCCAGTAAAGTAGTAACAGCATGCTTTTCTCCTTATTTGCTTGAATCCCTTCCGCTGCCGAAAAGTCGGGAGCACATCCTTTTCGGTGTTCACGGCCAAGAGGGGGGTCAGATAACTTCCAACTGTTAGGTCGGCTGAAGACTCCCTCAGTCCGTTAACCACGCTAAGTTAATTCACTTCACAAGTCAATCTAATTGTGTGAATATATTCGCTGGTTTAACTTTATAGAGTTAAGCGTCGGGAGGTTCTCCGTGAGCGTTTACTTCTTGATTAAGCAGCGCCTGCAAGAATTGGGGCTGGAGCAGAAAGACTTGGCCACGGCCGCCGGAGTCACAGATTCCTATATCTCTCAGCTCCTGAATCGAAAGAAGTTGCCTCCGGCTCCCGACCGCACGGACCTTTACATCAAGATGGGGAAGTTCTTGAAGCTTCCGGCGGGCAAACTTTCCGAACTGGCGGAGCATCAGCGCGTGGAAGAATTGAAGAAGGAGCTATCCGAAACACCCGTACCGCTGTTCAAGGAGGTGCGGGAGCTGGTCCTGCGCAAGTGCGCTCCCGAAAAGCGTCGCGAGATTGGCTCGATTTTTGAAAAGCAACCGTTCGGCGAATTGGAGCGCCTCGTCACTCAGAAGCTCCTGGACGTCGTCCAGAAGGTCGCCAGGCAGGAATTGGAAAGCGAGAGTTGGCTGAAGCTGGTCGCTCACCTGAGTGGAAGGAGTTACGAAGAAATGCGCGTCAGCGTCCTCGAATTCCTGGATACGGACGCCTTCGACATTTCCGCAGAAAACTGCACCTCCTACCTCGATCCGTTGATTGATTCCTGGGACATCGACCTGGCCAACTTTGGAATGGAGATCGTGCTGAATCGCAGGTTGGCTCCTGCGCCCGTGAGAAAACTGGAATTTGTGGAAACGGAAGCCAGCGACATGGGAGGAGAAGAGCCTGGACTGCGGGAATTCCTTCGGAACCCGTCGATGGCCCGTGATGCTTCCGACGAAGAGGTTGCGTTCCTAAGGAGGCTGAAATTCACAGGAAAGCGCCCGACCGCGCTCTACTATTACCGGGAACTGCAGAACCTTAGGGACCCGCTCAATTTTCGGGAGAGCTCGGTCGCGCCGCTCCACAAATACGCCGATGCCGCTAATGTCGAGAAGCAGATGCAAATCCACGCGAGGGAGGGAGCCATTCAACGTTGGACAGAAAACAAGGCAAGCCCATCTCGCAAGAAACAGAAATCAAAGACCGCTCGCTGAGGCTTCGATGGCTGCCGAATGTATGCATTGCCGGTTTCATGCAGCCCGCCGCAGGGAAACCGTCCCGAATCTCGGGCATGGCGTGATAGGCGTACTTCTCTCAGTCGGGAAGGGAAAGCTCGTCCTCCCAGGAGACAGGTATTTCCGCCTACTCGATATCAGCCGTGCCCGTGACAAAAACGAGTGACTGCGAAGTGGTTCGCCGACAGTGCCACGAGGAGGACGATATCTATTGCCCCGCCAAAAATCCTCACATCGGGTACGCTGGGCAGCAAAGGAAGGATTCGTGAAAGAAGGTTCCAAAGTTCGCAAAATCGCCTTTGTCGGCGACCATTTGCCGCGCAAATGCGGCATCGCCACGTTCACATCTGACTTACTTGCGGCCGGCGCGGCCGCGCATCCCCAAAGCCAGTGTTTCTCAGTGTCGGTTAACGATATCAATGGTGGTTACGACTACCCGGACGTGGTTCGCTTTGAGATTGACGAGCAGGACCTGGCCTCCTATCTACATGCCGCGGACTTCCTCAACACGTTGGTTCAAATCCAGCCCCCGCAACCACAATTTGTTCCTTCAGCAAATTCTGCGAACCTCGCAACGATCCGAGTTGACAATTTTGAGTCTCATCTGTGTGTGAATAGACGGGAGATTCTGCGCCTTGCCCGTTATCCAGGAGCTTACCCGATGGCGAACGCAGACTTGTTCGCCTTTTCGTTCCATCCTAAAATCGCGATCAGGACGTTTGTCCGCTTCGCGAGCATTCGAGAAACGCAAACTGGTGACATCGTGATCGAGCAAAAAATCAACCAGTTGTTTGGCGATGTCGAGTCCGCCGGATTTGGAACGGGTTGGTGGAGCGGGATATTGTCAGCCTTTTTTGGGCTTCTTTCATTTGGAGCGGTTCTGTGCCTGCATTTCCCTCAGTTATTAAGCTCTCCTGAATTGCGTCCGCATTATCCGATGCATACCATGCGTGCTCTAATTCAATGCCTCATCGTGGGGGCACTCTTATTCGGGGTCATCTCTTCGATTCTACGCAAGAAAAAGATTTTGGCATTGACCGGGCTGTTGCTCGCCACCGCTGCAACGCTGTTGGGAGGATCAAGCGTGCCGATCAATCAGACCCTGCACGATGGCCCTGCAATCGGCCTGGACTGGTTTTTGCTCGATATGTTTTTGATGGCACTCATCTACGTGCCACTCGAAAGACTCTGGCCGCGGTATCCAGCGCAGGGAACATTCAGGAAGGAGTGGACTTTGGATGTCGTTTACTTCATGTCTACTCATCTGCCAATTCAGATTTTATCTTTCCTGGTGTTGTTGCCGGCTACTTTGGCGACTAAGTATTTGGGCGTCCCGGCTCTTCAACATTTCATCGCTCGCATGCCTTGGCTCCTGCAGTTTTTCCTCGCGGTTGTAGTTGCGGATTTTGCTGAGTACGTTATTCATTTGGCCTTGCACAAAGTGCCTTTTCTATGGCGTTTTCATGCCGTCCATCATTCTTCGAAGGCGCTTGATTGGATCGCCGGCTCGCGCTCCCACTTTGTCGACGACACGCTTGTCCGCGGATTTATCCTCGTTCCGCTCATGTTTGGATTCTCGCAATCGATCATCTTGGCGTATTTGATTTTTGTCACCCTGCACGCTACCTGGACACACTGTAACTTCGGTCCCAATGCGAAATGGCTCGAAAAGTTCCTCGTCATGCCCAGATACCATCATTGGCATCACACCTCGCAAAAGGAGGGCATCGATAAAAACTTTGCGATTCACTTTCCCTGGATCGATAAGATTTTTGGAACGTACTACTATCCAGATTACTGGCCGGAGCGCTACGGACTGGACGGCGAAGAAATATCGTCCAGCTTCCTGGGGCAAACGATTGAAGCGTTCGGAATAAAGAGAAACAGCGGGTTAAAAACCTAGCGAGTCTAACGGAACGTCGCGAGGTATCGTTTGTCCCCTTCCGGTTGCCTTCACTAGGCCCAACGATTTCATAATTTTGACGGTTAAAAATCCAAAGTCATATTCCGAGTCGCTGTGGCTTAGTCGCAAAAGTCCTGGATAGTGGTGATGGTTGTTTTGCAAGCATGCGCTAAAGCTCGCCGTTACCGGCAGCCATTGGCCGACGTTTGTGGCATTGTCGTCATCGTCATACCGCCGGTATCCGAATTTTCGGGTGTGGGTCCAATAGTTTTGAATCATATTGACCCACAGCGCGAAAACCCGTATTCCAAACCACATCACCAGCGCAAACTTCAGAGACCCAACTAACTTCCATAACAGGTAAAAGCTGAAGGCTTGCGCAAGCATTGCGAAAATCGGGCTGGCAGTGAGCCGAAAAGGCCAGGACTTCAAAATCTCGTCGGCCGCCAAATTCTCTTTACATCGATATGGCATGACGCAGAGATACATGGTTCGCCAAAAACCGTCGCCTGAAAGCTTATTAGGGTCTCCGTCATGGTCAGCGTTCTTATGGTGCAAACGATGGCGATTCACCCATGCGATCGGATCTACATAAACCGCGAAGATGTTATTCACGACGGTGACGAGTTTTATGAACCATTCCTTGTAGTCGAGTGAACGATGAGCGATTCCCAAATGAAGAAGATCGGCCAAATACAACCCACCCAGAAACCAGCAGAAGATGAAATAAGCTGCGCCGATTAACAGTCCGGCCCATGGTCCCAAGTGACCCGGGGCAGAATACGTACAAGCCAGCATGTAGAAGAGAATTATCAGATAGCCTGTGACGTCATATATTCTCATGATGGCTCCGCGGGGCACGATTCAAGCAGAAATCCGACTTGCATTCAAGTAACAAGTTAGAGAACTTATGGGGCGTCGAAGGCACAAATGTCGTAGTGCCCTTCAAGCTGAGTTGAGAACGGCCGCAACCGGCCGGGGTTCATGATGTTGGCTGGGTCCAGTCCCTGCTTAATCGCAGAGATGGCCTGTACGCCAACTGGGGAAATATCAGCGGCTAACCACGGCAGGTGTTCTGTCCCCACGGCGTGATGATGGGATAGCGTCGCCCCGTGATCGATGAACGACTGTTGTACGGCGTGCTTGACTCGAAGATATTGCTCCATCTCGCGCCCCACTTGTTGGCGCAAGCCAAACGTAAAGTACAGACTGGCCCCGCACGGATAACTATGGCTTATGTGACATCCAACCCAAGGACGGACTCCGCTCTTGCTGATTTCGGCGCGCAGAGCGGTCGTAGTGTCCTGATACAACTTGGTGATGTTACTCCACACGGTCGCCGTTTCGCTCACGTCAGTTGTGACATTGCGGTCAAGCAAGAAATCGCGGATGTAGGGAAAATCATACTTCGTTGCCTCAAATGATTTCCCGGCATCGGCGCCCAGGCTAACCGCGCCACATTTTTGATAAATTGCTTCCGCTTGATGCAACCGCCGGGAAACGCCACGCGAACTGCCCTCAAAAGCAGTCACCATCAGGCACGCTCTCGGCTGGGCAAACCCTTTGGCCCGCAGATAAGTCCTGAAAAGACGGTGAGCAATTTTCGTGAAGCCTGAGGTCGGCGTCCGAAAGGCCAGCGAGAGAGCCGTCTTATCGGGGTCGTTGAGCCGTACCATAGCCGGCATGCATTCCTGCCTCACGCACTCAAACATGGCTTCAATGCCACCATCGAATTCAGGAAACAGATAGCCTCGCACTTGCCGTGATTCCGGCAGGGCGTGGACACGCATGGTGGCTTCGGTGATCACGCCAAGCGTCCCTTCACTGCCGATGCAGAGGTGTTTGACGTCGATACCGTTCGAGGACTTAGGCACCCTACGCGTGTGCAGTACTCCTTCTGGAGTCACTACGCGTATCGCGATCACCATATCTTCGATCTTACCGTACTTGTCACTTTGCATTCCCGCTGAGCGCGTGGCGATCCAACCGCCGAGAGTGGAGTGCAGGAACGAGTCGGGAAAGTGGCCCAGCGTCATTCCGTGTGCGCCTAACTTTTCTTCGAGGTCCGGGCCGAAGACTCCCGCTTCGATCTGCGCCGTAAACGACCCTCTGTCCACTGCCAATACTCGACGCATCCGTCGCATATCAAGCGACACGCACATGCGTCTGGCATCCATTCGTTCGAGGCACCCCGCTATGTTCGACCCTCCGCCGAAGGGAATTAGCACGACGTCGCGCTCGCTCTCGGGATAAACAATCAGGTCGGGGGCGCCCGTCGCAATGCCGCAGCGCACGCGAAACAGATCGCGGAATCCCTTTCCATAGGAGTGGATGACCCGTTCCTTCGCATCATCCGTTATCTGGCTGTGCGCGAGAAAAGTACGGAGTTTGGCCAAGAATGTCTGATCGGCAGAGGCTTCGGGAAGTTCGATCGACTTCAGGCGCCACTCGCGCTTTGTGAAATCATCGCCTTCAATATCTAGGACTGACTTGGCGTACGGCCAGAAGTCAGGGTGCTGGGTGGCGCGAAATTCCGCGTCCTCATATCCCCAACCCCACCACTTCATGTGCCTTGGTTCGTAAACCATGTGTTCACTGCTGGAATTGCGATGTCGTACGTGTTTCTGCAAATCCGCCGCTAACTCTCGTGGCTCGCGGTGTGAGCTAAGCATTCGAATACTTGGTGTGAGTTGCTCAACCTCCTGGTAGCTGGAACGGCCAGTGTAAGATATCAAATAAATTATAAATCTCTAAGCGTAAGGCAAGACCTATCAAACAAGATGAATAGGGACGCGCCACGACGTATCGGACCGCCGCACCCACTTTTCCTGCCGCAGTTCTAGTCTTCGCAATGAGTTCGTGCCGGTGAAGTTTTTCTGAACGCTGGGCGAACTCGAACGCCGGATTCGAAGTAATCCATCCTGCCGGGATGTAATGGTATTATCCCGTCGCCATGAACAACCACTCCGGTCGTCTTAGAGGGATCTTCATCCGTGCATTCTGTTTTGCGGTTTCTTTTGCAATTCTCGTGGCTGGATTTTCGCAGCGCTCGGCCGCGCAGCAAATGCAAACAGGCTGGGAGCACACCTACGCCCCGCCCAGCCATCCCATCGTGCTCCACGCCGCTCGTCTGCTCGACATCGAGACCGGCAAGATCACCAGTCCCGGCGAAATCTTGATTCGCGGCGACAAAATCGCCGAAGTCGGCCAGTCCATCACTCATCCGGCCGACGCGCAGACGATTGACCTGGGTGACACCACGCTCATGCCCGGCCTGATCGATGCGCACGTGCATTTGTTTTTGCATCCCGGCAACGAAGGCATGCAAACCGTAGTCGAGTCCGCCCCACAGCGAACCATCCAGGCGACCCTCGCCGCACGCGATGACTTAATGGCCGGCTTCACCGCCGAACGCGATATGGGCACCGAAGGTGCCGGCTCTGCGGATACGGCTGTGCGAAACGCAATCAATCGCGGAGAAATCCCCGGCCCTCGCCTCCGCGTCAGTGGCAACGCCATTTCCATTCTCGGCGGACACGAAGACGCCGTCGGTTTCAATCCGGCGCAGCACGTTCTGGGAAACGCCGATTATGCGGATACCATCGACCAGATCATCGAGACCATTCGCGAGCAGCACAAGGAAGGCTCCGACTTCGTGAAGATGTACGAAACGGGTCGGGACGTTTTACGAAACGGCAAATTCATCTCGCAATTCCAGTACACCGAGCCGCAGCTCGCTGCCGCCGTCCAGGAAGCGGCGCGGTTGGGAACGAAGGTCGGCGTGCACTGCAACGGTGAGCCTGGTGCGCTGTATGCCGCGCAAGCCGGAGTCGAATCCATCGATCACGCCACCCAACTCAACGACGAAACGATGCGCCTCATGCGCCAGAAAGATATTCCCGCGATCCCCACGTTTACAATCTTCGAATATTTCGCGGATCACGCACCGAATCCTGCCGCCTCGAAATCCGAGCACGAAATGCTCGATTACAAAATCCAGCAGTTCAAGAAGCAACTGGAGGCAGGGATTCCGTTCGCGGTCGGATCAGATGTAGGACCGTTCCCGCACGGCACGCAGGCGCGCGAATTGGTCCTGATGGCTCAATACGGAATGAAACCGCTGGCCGTGTTGCAGGCAGACATGCTCGAGGGCGCGAAAGTGCTCATGTGGCAAGGACAGATTGGTGATCTAAAACCCGGCTACTTCGCAGATATCGTCGCCGTCCCCGGCAATCCGCTCGACGACATCGGCGCCGTCCAGCACGTCTCTTTCGTGATGAAGGGCGGTGTCATCTACAAACGATGATTCGTGGTGTGACCAGGACCAACGCCGTCGCTCTTGGGGTAGTCGGTATTTGGGATGCGGTTCGAGAGGATCCGCAGCATGGCGTCTTCAGCACCAGTAACAACTGGCCAGGCACGTCGCCTCGGTCGGAGCGTTTGGGCGATCTTCGCCGGTTTCCTGTTCGTTGTGGTCTTTTCTCTCGTCACAGACGTGCTCTTGCAAGCTCGGCGTTTTTCCAGCTCTCGACCAAGACACTCCCGGTAGGCTGTTGCTCCTTGCGACTGTCTATCGCGTGATCTTCGGCGTCATAGGTAGCTACATAACCGCCCGGCTGGCTCCTTACAGCCCGATGCGTCACGCTCTCATCGGAGGATGCATCGGCGTGGTCCTCGCAACTGTCGGTGCTGCCATGACATGGAATCGCAACATGGGACCTCATTGGTATCCCGTTGCACTGAGTGTCTTTGCTATTCCGCAGTCCTGGCTGGGTGCCAAAATCTATTTGCGCCGCGTTTCGACCACTCCGTAGGCCTCATGCCGGTGGCTTCCCCGCGACTGCGGGCCGCGCTCTGCTTCGTCTCCTGCGAAACTTCTCAATCATTCACTGGACTTTCGGACAGGTTACTTGCCAGCGGCAGAGTACGTTCCGTCTATTGAGAAAGCCCGCCGCGCCGGAAATACTGTAATCATTATGAAAATGAAAACTCTAAGTGCAGTTGTGTGCGGCCTTGCCTTGGCGAGCGCCGCGTTTGCGCAGCAAGGCCCGCGAAAATTCGGCTGGATTCGTGCCAACGACGAAACCGCGCAACTCGATCCCGCCAATTACTACGGCGGCCGCACGTATCAGCCGTCGCCCGACGGCGGCAATTTGCACGTCGACATCAAGGCGCAGCAGCCTGTAACGGTTTTCATGGCGCGCGCCGACGAGTGGAGCTATGCGCTGCATCATCCCGAAGCGCTGGCCACTGTGCACGAGGTTTGCCCGCGAACGCACGTCACCGAAACAACCTTCACCTGCTTCATCACGGCGCCGATGAGCCTGGTTATCGAGGACGAACGGCCCAGCACTAGCAAAGCCGTGGTCGCCGGTATCGGCGCGGCGCTGGATGAAACGTACAATCCCGCCGGCCGAGTGGCGCGCGCGGGCCTGGCCGCGATGTTGTCGGGCGGCACTCCCGCCAAAAAGCATCTCACGGCGCCGAACGATGTCCACGTCCAGTACTATCGCTGGGATTGCGTCGCAAACTGCGTTCAGCCTGAATTTCAGTGGGTTCGCATCGCGAACGAGGAATACAAGCTAACGCCCTACATGAAGATTTACAGCGGCTATACGCCCACTGTCGAAGGCGAGCAGGTCAGCGTCTTCATCAAGGCTCCCGTGCCCATGATTGTGGCGATTGTGCCGTCCGGCGTCGCGGATCAACTGCACGAAAGCCGTCAGGCGCTCGAAGCTGCACTCGACAAAACGACGTGCCAGCAGCGCGCCGTCCAGAAATTGCAGTTCCAGTGCACCGTCAACGCCTCCGATGGCCCGCAGTCGCTCGTGATCGTTCCTGAAAGCGACGGCCGCGTACCGCACAAGAAAACGAATGTCGATTGGCAGGCGGACGAATGCGTCGCCAACTGCCCGGTTCCGCAGCCGTCCGGCCCACAGCCAACCAGCACGCAGCCGACCGCCGCGCCGCCAACCGGCGCTCCGGGCTTAGCGCCCCAGCCCGCAGCCGTGCAGCCGCCACAGCCGTCCACTCCGCAAATGGGGCAGAATTCGCAGCCATCGCGGAACTAGCCGGCCGCCTCTTTTCGGCTAGTTGTGTCTGCCTGCGAATTTAAATGGTGAACCGCATCTTGCGGGGAGCAATCGCTCCGCGCCCGTCAAAAGCCTCTGCCTTGTTTCGAATTTGAGCTGCGCTGAATCGTGCCGGAATCCACCGTCGCGCCGGTGCGAGAGATCGTCTGGAAATACATCGTGTCCCCGGCCACTTCCACCAGCATGAATGAATTATCAGTGTCACGTCCAGCTATCGAAGCCCTGTCTGTCGTCTCTTCCGGCATTCTTCTTTTGAGCAAGCACAAAGGGCGCAAACAGAATTGCCACAAACAGAAGTACCACTGCTTTCGACATCCGGCGACCTCCGCGAGGGGTGGGGCTGGGGCGTCCTACTTCGTTTCCTGTGACACTTCCTCGATCGCTTCTTTGACAGCCTTCTTGACGGCTTTCCTTACCGTTGCCTTCAGCTCTTTCTTTTTCAACGCCTCTTCGCCCGCCCCTAGAACCACTCGCTTGACAGTTCGCTTGAGAGTTGAAGTCAATGGGTCGAGTTCCTTTTCGAGAACCTCCGACGCATCTTTTGGTTCGTTGCGTTTATCGCGACGCAGTTCCTGTTCTTTAGCGCTGTCTTTCGAGCCGTTACTGCGACTCCAATCCGATTCGAATATGTCCGCCAGCTTCTTGATCGTTTTGGCGTCTCGAATGATCAGACCGAGTTCGCGCCGCGAATCCAGTTCAGCGCCTCGCAAGCTCTGGCTTCCAATAAAGGCCTGATGATGGTCGCGAATGATCGTGCGTGTGTGAAGACGTATGGGAGATTTCCTTACCTCGAAGCCCAAGCCCCCGCTGATGTGACCGATTGCGCGGATCTCCACCCCCGCCTTGGACCGCTCACGCAAAATGCCTAGCATTTCCCGGTCCGAGATTTTCGGGTCATAAACAAGGAGTTGCTTCCGTGCGCGTCGCAGGAAGCTGCCAAGCGCCTTCCTCGCATTGATGGGGCTCACGACGAAAAAATCCGACTGCGGCTTGAATTTCGTGCGACACCGGTCCGCTTCAAAGAGCGAAATGGCTTGCTGCAGCCAGCTGGCATTCCGTGTCATCACAGCAAAGCCGCGGCTGCGTTCGATATCCAGATGGGTGAAATTGAACGACAGCACGTACAGGATCTGCCGGTCGATGATGAAGAACTTATCGTGATACCGCGCTAAGTCATCGTTCGTGCG
Source organism: Candidatus Acidiferrales bacterium (assembly GCA_036279175.1). Classification (GTDB taxonomy): domain Bacteria; phylum Acidobacteriota; class Terriglobia; order Acidiferrales; family UBA7541; genus Palsa-295. Next base: position 31,745 of record DASUJR010000142.1, read on the forward strand.
CCCTACCGTCAGCCCGGCGGCCAGACAGCGCAACTCCAGTTTGCGCAGGCTTTCTACGCCGCCGCGATTCATGCTCGCAATCAGCACGGTCACTTTCACGCCACGGGCCGCAGCGGCCTGTAGTTCGGCCTCGATCGCGCGATGGTCAAATCTGAAGACGGCGATCTCGATGCTCTGCTTTGCTCTGCGTAGCGCCGATATCAGCGGCCCTGCGCCGTCATTGGGTTGGATGATCAGTTTCATATACGGAGAGTTTCTGCGATGACCGCGGCTGCAACTCGTTCAACTCGGTGATCCGAATTTCGACTACGCCCGCGTACTCGTCCGCTGTTTCGGCGTCGTACCCTGCGGCAACAAAACAGTCGCGAAGTTGGGTGGTTGAAAGTCCGCTAAGCAAATGGCCGATCCATTGCGCATCTGCAACCGGAACGCCCTCGCCGATTTGTTCGATGCGCGCTCGCTCGCGATAATCGGCGCGGTGGAAAAAACGGAAGAAGAAAACAGGACGGCTGTGCATGACAAAATCAACGCGATTGCCATCTACGTCTCGAACGAATCGCGCCCGCGAATAGTCCTTCAGCCTGCCTTTCGAACGCGTGAAGTAATTGCCTGTTCTTCCAAAGGAGGAACCGAGATCGGCGACGACGAAACGCCGCTGGCCGTCCTCCTCGTAAATAGAATTGTTCACCTTTTTCAAATCCCAGTTGTCGATCAAACACATCATCACTCGCAGGCCATTCAGTTGGCGCGTGTGGTCGAAAGCACCGTGAAACCAGCTCCAGTTGCCGAGATTGGAAACGTCTTTGCGCCGCAGTTCCAGCCGCGCGCCGTGCACGATTCCGCCGGCGGAAACGAACTTTTCGCCCCGTCGCAGTCTCGGGAGGTTGTCCACCCTCAGCTCCGGTATGAAGTAATCCAGATCGACGAAGTATCCGGCCGCCCACAGCAGGCGCGTCGCCGCGACCTCCGGGCGCGATTCCTTGCCCAATTTGACCCGCCACGTCCTCCCTTCCTGGTCCACGACGTCGAACTTCGGACTGCCTCCTTCACGGTCCTCTTTCACGAATACGAAGCGCTCATGCGGGTCCGGTGCTTCCCGGCGGCCGCCTTCTCCGTAAAACAGATTCAGCTTTGAAACATCGCCTGGATTGCGCCACATCACTGCGGGAAGCGACGCCGCTCTTTCTTTTTCCGCTTTGGACGCGTGTTTTTGTGAGGCGGCCGGCAGCGACGCCGGAAAAAGTCCCGCTAGAGAAAGCATCACCAGGACAGCGAGTCGCAACTGAGTGTGGGTTCGTGCCATTCTGACCTCCGACCCAAATCACGAATTGGTCCGCGTCAATTTCAACTGTTCGAGATTCTTCGCATTTTCTGAGGCACCTGCGCGCTAAATAGCTCGGCGTATAACCCGTTTTTCGCCAGTAAATCTTCGTGCGTGCCGCTTTCCACCAGTTCGCTCTCCTTCATCACAAAAATGATGTCTGCGTCTTGAATCGTTTCCAGATGGTGTGCGATGACCACCGTTGTGCGATTCTTCATCAGCCGATCGAGCGCTTCGATCACCACCTCTTCGGAAGCCGAATCAAGGCCCGTCGTCGGTTCGTCCAGGATCAGGATCGGCGTGTCGCGAATAATCGCGCGGGCGATGGCGATGCGCTGCCGCTGTCCGCCGGAAAGCGTGGCGCCGCGTTCGCCCACCATCGTGTCGTATCCTTCGGGCATTTTGTCGATGAACTCGTGGGCATTGGCCAGTTTTGCCGCGCGAACGATCTGGGCGCGGGATGCATCGGGCCGTCCGTAAGCGATGTTGTCCCATATCGTGGCGCGGAACAGCAGCGTTTCCTGTAGAACGAAGCTCATTTGCTCGCGCAGCGATTTCAGTGTGAAATCGCGTATGTCTCTGCCGTCGATCGTGATGCGTCCGGAGGACGGCTCATAAAACCGTGGAATAAGGCTGATCGCCGTCGTTTTTCCGGTTCCCGACGGTCCAACCAGCGCCGCGACTTGACCCGGCTTAACACGAAAGCTGATGTCTTTCAGAACGCACGTTTCGTTGTCGTAGCCGAAGGTTACGTGATCGAACTCCAGGTCGCCTTTAAATCGGGGCGCTCTTTTGGCTCGCGGCAGATCGCGAACTCGGCTCTCGATTTTCAACACCTCCTTGATACGTTCGTAGCCGATGAGCGCCTTCGAAATCGTATCGGTCATCTTCGAGAGTTGACGCATGGGCTTGTACATGCGGCCGAGATAGAGGAGGAAGAGGACCAGGACGCCGACGTCCATGCGCCCGGCTAACACAAGGCGAGCCCCGTACCACAGCACGAGGCACGTGCCTACCGCGACGATGATTTCCACGAACGGCGACAGTTTGGCTTTGACCCCGCGCGCCTCCAGAGCCGTCTCCACGTTTTCGAGACTTTTCGATTCGAATCGCTTTTGTTCGTAGTCCTCGCGCGCGAACGCTTTTACGATGCGGACCGAAGTAAGCACTTCTTCCACAACCGAGAGCAACTGGCTTTCCTTCTTGCGTACTGCTCGCGACGCCTGCTTGATGCGCCGGGTAAATGTATAGACAACGATGAGCAGGAAGGGAGCGACCGACAGCGCGATCAGCGTGAAACGCCAGTTGAGGTACAACATCACGCCGATCATTCCGATGAGCGTGAGAAAATTCACCACACTGCCCAGCAGCGCCTCGTCAAAAAAGTCTTGAATGCTCTCGATATCCCGCGTCACCCGTGTGATCAGGTCGCCCGTGCGCGTTTGATCGAAATCGGCGAGTGATAGCCGCTGGATATGATGGTAGAGAGTGCGACGCAGGTCGTGTGAGATCCACTGACTGATGCTGGTGGTCAGGTATTTCTCGATGTACGAGCTGATCGCTCCGACCACTGCGATGGCCAGCACCGCGGCGATCGCGAACTCCAGTATCGCGAGCTTATTGTGGCCGAAAAGGCTTGTGACAATCTCGTTCAGCCAGCGGGGATGAAGTATCTTTGACTGAAGAACGTTGTCGATGACGATCTTGATTGGCCAGGGATCGAGTACGTCGGTGGCCGTTTCGCCGAGCACTGCCACGAACGCAATCGTCAGCGCGAGCCAACGCGGCCGAAGAAGTTGGAAGAAGCTGAATTTACCGTTTCCTTCCAGCTTCGTCGGTTTCGATGATGTTAATTTCGCTATAGGGCCACCAAGCTTGGTGGGCATTGCGGTTTGTCGGCGCCTCACTCGCCCGTGACGTTCGGAGCTGCCGGCGGCACGAACGTGGAGTAAGTTCTTGGTATGAAACTCTCTTTCGTAAAAAGTGTAGGGTTCGAAGCAGGCAGGCTCAATACAGGCTTCAGCGTATCTCAACCCGGAAGTTCCATGTTTACTTGCTACTAAGCTTCGACCGCTCAGTCGGGATTCGGCACCACTCCCACCATCGGCGGCATCATCCGGTCGTCCGGCTCCTCTGCTGGGATCCCCAATCGTTGCCCGCCGGCTCGCACCATCCTCGCGGCTTCCTTTCCCGGCGCGGACGCGGTCTCGACCCTGCTATCCTTTAGCAGTACGCACCTGTCCAAGAGAGGCGCTATGAACGAATCCAAATACATCATTCTCGGCGGCGGGATGGTCGCCGGCTATGCGGCGAAAGAACTCGTGGAGCGCGGCCTGAAACCGGGCGAGTTGACCATCGTGTCGGCGGACACGTCCATTCCCTACGAGCGCCCTCCGCTGTCGAAGAGCTTTCTCTCGGGCAAGGATTCGGAGCAGGCCATCCAGATCAGCTCCGAAGATTTCTACCGAAAAAACGGCATCCAGTTGAATCTGAAATGCGAGATTTCTACCGTCGATCCCAAGCGAAAACGCCTGTCTTCGAAAGCGGGCGAGGAATTCGCATTCGAAAAGCTTGTTATCGCCACCGGTGCGCGCCCACGTACGCTTCAGGTCTCCGGCGCCGGCCTCAAGAACGTCCGCTATCTGCGCTCGATGGACGATTCGAAAGTCATCCGGCAATCCGCCGAAAAGATGAAACGCGTCGTCGTGGTTGGCGGCGGATTCATCGGAATGGAAGTCGCAGCCGTTCTGTCGCAGAAACAAATCGAAGTGGTTCTTGTCCTGAATGAAGACCGCATCTGGAAACGGCTGTTCACGCCTCAGATGTCTGATTTCTTCGAATCCTATTACAACGCGCGCGGCGTGCGCATCGTGAAGAACGCGACGATCCGCGAACTTCGCGGCGACGGCGCCGTAAATTCAATCGTGCTGGCGCGAGGCGAATCGATTCCTTGCGAGATGGTCGTTGCTGGAATCGGCGTTACGCCGGTGACGGACATGCTTTCCGGCAGCGGAATCGAAGCGGGCGATGGCATTACCGTAAACGAATACCTGGAAACGGACCGTGCGGGCATTTATGCGGCGGGCGACGTTGCCAATTATCCGGATGCGATTTTTGGAAGGCATCGCCGCGTCGAACACTGGGATAACGCCGTTACTCAGGGTCAATACTGTGCGCGCGCGCTGATGGGCGAAAGAATCCCGTTCAAACACGTGCCCTATTTCTTTTCCGACATCTTCGATCTCTCGTACGAATACTGGGGCGATTCCTCTGGCGCGGACCAGACGATTCACCGCGGCGATCTCTCCAGCAAGAGTTTCAGCGTGTGGTGGCTGAAGCAAAATCATGTCGTTGGTGCGTTCGTGATGAGCCGCCCGGACGAAGAACGTGACGCCGCGCCAAAGTGGATCGAAAGCGCGCAACAAGTTTCCGGCGCCGCGCTGCAGGACGTTTCGCAGCCGATGTCAGCCGCAGTTAAGTAGTCACGCCTTGCGACGCTGTTGTGATTTGAACGCCGGAGAACCGAGTGAGCGATAGATTCGCAGGTCAGGTCGTATTGATCGCTGGGGGCACCGGAGGGCTGGGTCGTACCGTCACAGCCGCGTTCCTCGAAGAGGGCGCCCTCGCCATCGTCACGTACCGGCAGCAGGGCGAATTCGACGCCCTCCGTCAGGCCGTGGGCGCCAATGGCCCGCGCCTTCAGGGCCACACTGTCGATGTTACCGACGAAGCAGCCGTTCACCGGCTCGTCGAAGGAACGGCGTCGAAACACGGCCGCCTCGACGTGCTGATCAACGCGGTCGGTGGCTATGCAGCTGGTCGCAGTCTGTGGGAGATGGATGCAGGCGTCCTGTCCCGGATGCTTTCCCTCAATCTGATGTCAGGTTACGTCTTGTGCCGCTCCGTGGCGCCGGTCATGCTCAGGCAACGACGCGGAGCCATCGTCAACGTGGCTTCGATGGCAGCCGTGAACCATGCCGCATCTTCGGCTGAATATGCAGCGTCGAAAGCAGCAGCAGTGGCGATGATCGACTCGTTGGCCGCCGATTTGAAGGGAACCGGCGTCAGAGCGAACTCGATTCTGCCGAGTATCATCGATACGGAAGCGAACCGAAGAGCCATGCCGGGTGCAGATTACAGCAAGTGGCCCAAACCGGAGGAAATCGCGCGTGTGATCTTGTTTCTTTGCAGCGATGATGCCGGCCTCATCAACGGCGCTTCGATCCCTGTATAGCGACGGTGACCATCATGAAAACTCTGCGCGAAGTTCTGGAAAAAGCGGACAGCGATCGCGTCGCAATCGGGCACTTCAATATTTCCGACCTCATCGGATTAAAAGCGGTGTTCGATGCGGCGCGGGAGCTGAACGTTCCCGTCATCGTCGGAGTATCCGAAGGAGAGCGCGAGTTTATCGGCGTCCGCCAGGTTGCCGCGCTAGTGAAGAGTCTGCGCGAAGAGTACGACTTCCCGGTTTTTCTGAACGCGGATCACACGCATTCCCTGGCAAAGGCTCTGGATGCCGCGAAGGCTGGATTCGATTGGATCGTGTTCGATGTTTCGACCTTGCCCTTTGAAGAAAACGTACGTCAGACGAAGTCGGCCGTCGAAGCATTGAAAGGGTTGCGTCCGGAAGTTCTTGTAGAAGGCGAAGTAGGCGACATCGGCAGCGGCTCCGAAATCCATCAGAGCGCGCCCGACCTGAAGCAGGGCCTCACGGACCCCGCTCAAGCGAAGCAGTTCGTCGAAGAAACGCGCGTCGATACATTGGCTCCAGCCGTTGGCAACATGCATGGCATGCTCCGGAGCATGGTGGCGGGAGAAACCAGGAAGCGGCTGGACATCGACCGAATCCGGGCGATCAAGTCCGCCACCCGGATTTTCATGACCCTGCACGGCGCGTCAGGAACCGATGATGGCGACCTGCGAGAAGCGATCGCTGCCGGCATTACGGTCGTGCACATCAACACCGAAATTCGGCTCGCCTGGCGGCGGGGATTCGTCGCGGCTCTTCAGGCGCGGCCGGACGAGATTGTCCCCTATAAGCTCCTGCCCGGCGTGGTTCAGTCGGTAAAGGACGTCGTGGCGGCCCGTTTGGCCTTGTTCAGCGGCGTCGCGCGCGGCTCGCGGGCCACTTCGGGCTGAATCATTATTTTTGCAGGAATTCGCGGAGCGCGACGGCTTGATTGTGCTGCTCGTCGTGCGCTGAATAAACCAGCGTCACCGTCCCGTGCTTTTTCTCCAACTCTCGCAGCTCGCCCGCCAGTTCTGATTTTTCCTTCAACTCTACGCGGTAGCGCTTTTGAAACTCGGCCCAACGCTTCGGATCATGCCCAAACCATTTCCGCAGCCGGTCCGACGGCCCGATCTCCTTCATCCATAGATCGACCCGCGCCTTCTCCTTCGACATACCTCTCGGCCATATCCGGTCCACCAGTACGCGATAGCCGTCGTCCGGCTTCGCCGCGTCGTAAACTCTTTTTACTTTGAACATCGCAATCCCGTATTCCGACTAACCGCAGCATATCGGATCGTTCCGATAGGGGAAAGGCACTTTCGGGCCAACAGAGGAGTTCCTACCGCTCCGGCGGTGCGGATCAGACGTTAACGAGAGTAGCGCTCAGGCGTAGGCGGTCGTGGCGCGCCGAAGCCAAGCCGAAGGGAGAGACCAGCGCGCAAGGCAGATGGCGTGGCTAAACTTCAACGAGAGTAGCGCTCAGGCGTAGGCGGCCGCTCCCGACCGCTTGTTCGAGCGCGGCGACCACATTCGCATCGAACTTCGTGACCTTGAGCGACACGATGCGGTCGAGCGCGTAGTCCAGACCCATGGCGGACTGGTAGGGACGGTTCGTGGTGATCGCGTCCAGCGTATCCGCCACGCCGATGATGCGAGCCATCATCGGAATTTGTTCTCCCGCTAGCCCGTAAGGATAGCCGCCGCCGTCCATGCGCTCATGGTGCAGTTCGATTCCGGGCAGCACGTCGCGAAGCTGCGCGACGGGACGCATGATGTTCGCGCCTTTCACCGTGTGCTGCTTCATCAGGTCGAACTCTTCCTCGGTCAACTTACCGGGCTTCTTCAGCACGCGATCCTCGATGCCGATCTTGCCCACGTCGTGGAGCAGCGCGGAGATGCGCAGCCGGTCGAGATCTTCAGTGCTGAGGCCGAGAATATCGCCGAGGATCAGCGAATACTTCGCGACGCGGCCGGAATGGCCTCGCGTGTATGGATCCTTTTCGTCGATCGCGGCCGCGAGCATTCGGATCGAGCCGAGGAAGAGCTCGCGATTTTCGGCGGCGGCTTCCTTCAGCTTTTCGACATACTGCTCGATGTCGCCGGCCATGTTATTGAACGTTTCGGCCAGCTCGCTGATTTCGGCGGCGCCGCGCACCTCCACTCGTTCGTGGAACTCGGCGCGGCTCATGGCGCGGGTCGATTCCACTAGCCCTTGGATCGGACGCGTGATGCCGAGCGCAAAAACGTACCCAAGGAAGAGTGCCACAATCGTGACGCCCACCACGAAGCTCAAAGCTTCGGCGCGCATTTCGTTCACGCCGGCGTCGATGCGCGTGTCATTCAGGCTGCGTTGCGCCACCACGGCCCAGCGCAGCTCGGGAATTGTGCTGTAGGTGCCGATCATCTCGATCTTGCGGCCGGTTTGCTTGTCATTCACGCTGAAGTTTGTCGTTTGCGTCGCGCGCAGGAATTTCGGCAGTTCCTTGAACTGCTTTACCAGTGGAAACATCGAAGAGACGTCGCGACCCGGCACCAGATCGCGCGTATCGGGATGCGCTACGATCCGCCCATGCACGTCCACAATGAAGACGACGCGATGCCGCACGCTCACTTCCTTCAAACGTTCCTCGAGCGGATTGAGCGAAACCACTGCTCCAAGCATCCCGCTGAAGTGGCCGTTGTTCATCAACGGCACCGACATCACCAGCGCCGGGTGATCGTCCTGCCCGAGTGCGAACGGCGGGCTCACCGAATCGATCCCCTGGTAGCTGAACTGAAAGCCGCGTTTCAGCGCGGCGTCCACGAACGGATCCTGATCGGCCGCAAAGCTGCCCGCGGACTGGCCTTTCGCTTGTTCGTTGATCGCCGTGACGTAAAGAATGTTCGGATTGTTTTCCGCGAATTCCTGCAGCAGTCGCGCAATCTGCGGCGCAACCGTGGGATCGTCCACATCTTGAATCCAGCCCGTAAGCGTGAGCACCTGGCGTTGCGTAGTGAGCTGGTCGTGAACGTTCTCCTCGAATTGCAGCGTTTCGCTGGCGATCGAACGCGTCGTTTCGTTCTGCTGCACTTGCTCGGCGTCCTGCAGCTTCTGTTCGCTCAGGTTCAGCACTTGGCGGTGATACAGCCACAGCGGCGTCACGCTGACCAGCAATAGCGCTGCCAGGACGATCCAAAGGATCCGCATCCGGCGCGCCGAGAAGTGCTTGAGGGCTTGGTTGAGCACAGGAATCTCTACTCTAAAATGCTAGGAAATACCGCAAGAGGAGACAACTGGACCAAAGTACTAGAGTAGCCGATAAGCTACCGCCTGATTGGAACTTAGGCCCGCCGGAGGCAATCCCGCAGGGGCGCCGCTACGCCTGATCGGCCGGTTGCGGTCAGAGAAGGGCATAAACGCAGGGCTTAGCAGCATTTCGGTCGGCAGCGCGGTCACCGCCGGAAGCGGAGGCGCGGTTCGGTGCCGTTGATCAGCCGTTCGATATTTGCCCTGTGCTTCACCAGAACCAGAATCGAAATAAGAATCGTGCCCACGGCCACCTCAGGCGGGGGCGAGTGCAGGGGCGCGTAAAGGAAATGAACGAAGAAGGGGAGCCCCACCGCAGCCAGAATCGATCCCAGCGACGAATACCGCCAGAAAGCCACTACAACCAGCCAAAGCACTACCGCCG
>DASUJR010000143.1:0-13093 GCA_036279175.1 Candidatus Acidiferrales bacterium
GCTGGAAGCGGCTCTGCGCTATCCGTGGCCGGGCAACCTTCGTGAGCTTGAGAACTTTGTTAAGCGCTATGTGATTCTCGAAGACGACGAGGGCAGTCTCCGAGAGCTGCTGGAAATGACCGGCCAGCAGCGCGCTCCTCAGCGCGAAGAGGCGGCGATCCCGAAGGAACAAGGATTGAAAGCGTTGGTGCGTGGATTGAAGGATGAAGCAGAGATGGAAGCAATCGCCGACGCGCTCGACAAGACGAATTGGTGCCGGAAAGACGCAGCCCGCATGCTTGGCATCAGCTACAAAGCGCTGCTTTACAAGATGCGTCATTTTAATCTCGACTCCGGGCGCGGTTCGCGTTCTGCGGCGGCCAAAGCTGCTGCTTTGGCCAAGCAGGCAGCCGGAAAAGAACAACCGGCGATGAAAGAAGAGGCCACCGCGAGCTCAGGAGTCGACGGCGTCTAGAGCGACAAGTTCACGGGTGCTCGAACGATGCGTCGCGGTCGTTCGTATCCAGCGCACAGGAAAGTAAATACCGCTACACTTTCGTGCGCGACTTGTTCTAGTATGCTGGCCCGATAGACGCAAACCGGGCTGTTGCCTCGGTGGAGTTTGCAGGGGGTTCGGATTTTTCTGGCAGGCCGATGCGAAGGGATGAGGACTCGGGATTTTGCCGGGTAGGATAGCGACGAGTTCGTTTTTGGAAGAAGGATTGCAGAATTGTCGGATTGGGCGGGCCTGGAGTGAAATGCCGAATACGAGGAGCTAGGAATGACTGAGCGTCGCACAGCCCGCCGGTACGATCTCTCCCTGCCGGTGAACGTCCGTTTGCCAATCGAAAAAGAAGATCAGGAAATTGCCGAAGCAGAATCGGCTTCGCATAGCGGCCAAACGCGAGACATTTCGACGCGAGGCGTTTACTTTACGATGCAAAACGAACTCTCACCCGGCGCGGAGGTTGATTTTACGCTGACGCTGCCGCCGGAAATTACGCACGGCAATGAGGTTCTCGTGCGGGCACACGGCCGCGTTGTGCGCATTGATAAGCGCGACGAGCAAGACCTGCCGTCGGTCGGCGTCGCTGCAGTTATCGAGCGGTACGATATTATTCGAGGCGAAGGAACGCCGGCATAGCTGTTCTCGTTTTGGTCGCCTTCGCTATCGAGTTGAGGGGCCCCTCGCTTAGGTTGAGAGAATAGCTTTAATTTTCCTCATTGTTACCTCCGGTTTTCCACTGATACGAACTCGCGCTAACCACTGCCACCACTCTCGTTTCGGGGAAATCTGGTTCCCGAAAGTGCCAAGGGTTTTCTGGTCTGAGGATGCGCGTACGCCCCACGTACGTAATACTGCGGTACTGGGACCCGAAGTGGGTTGATGGCTTAACCGTTCGGGAATCAGAAGCTTACGTGACACCCTCCGCAAGATGATTCCGCCAACAGAGAATTTCCGCAAGTCAGCGGTTTGGTTGCTCGAATGCAAAAATCAGGCGGACTCCTAATCCGATCACCCTGAACCTGACGCAAATGGCTGCTGCCAACGACCCGAAAGTTGCGATGTCGGCCGAGTTACCGCCGGAAGGCGTTTACTTCGGTCCGTCTGCAACGATGCGCATGATTCGCCAAAAGGTCGAACGAGCGTCCGGGCTTGACGTGCCGATATTGATTCTGGGCGAGAGCGGCACCGGAAAGGAAGTGCTGGCTCGCTTTATACACCAACGATCGCCGTGGCAAACCGGCCCGTTTGTGAAAGTGAACTGTCCGGCAATACCGGGCACGTTGCTGGAAAGCGAACTGTTCGGCTTTGAAAAAGGTGCGTTTACCGGCGCTACGAACGCAAAGCCCGGGCGAATTGAGTTGGCTCAGAACGGAACACTCTTTCTCGACGAAATAGCAGAACTCGATGCGGCGTTACAAGCAAAGCTGCTGCACGTTCTGCAAGATGGCCGGTTCACTCGCATAGGGGATCATGAAGAACGAGAAATGAACGCTCGCCTGATTTGCGCGACCAATCGCGAGCTGCGTGGGGAGATCGATTCCGGCGCCTTCCGTTCCGATCTCTTCTACCGCATCAACGTCATTACGGTCACTCTCCCGCCATTGCGCGAACGTCGCGAAGACATCCCTTATTTGGTTGAATTTTTGCGAGAAACGTTTAATCGGAGGTTTGCTCGCGAGGCAAAAGCCCCTTCTCGGGAGACGCTGCATCTCTTGCAGCATCGCGATTGGCCTGGAAACATTCGCGAACTCGAGAACTGCATGGCGCGCTATGTAATCCTGGGCTCCGAAGAGGCGTTCTTTTTCGAGCGCGACGAGAAAAGCGTGCACCCGCCGTTCGAGCAGCGCAGCGACGGGAAGATCCCGTTAAAGCACATTTCGCAACAGGTAACTCGACGCATGGAGCGCGAGCTAATTCTGAAGGTGCTACAAGCAAACCATTGGAACCGTCGCAAAACCGCTGAGGCCTTAAAGATCAGCTATCGCGCATTATTGTACAAGGTGCGCCAGGCGGGACTACCGGCTAAACGGCCACACCGTACTTCCGCTGCATCGGTCGGCAAGGACTCGATCCAAACGCCCGTCCCAGGCGATTGACCCGGCAATTGGAGTCTTTGTCCCTGCTGTCGGTCAAAACCCCCCAGTACCTTGTTGGAAAATGGACCCTCGCCGCGTTCTTGCCCGTTTCCCTCCTTTTCGTTAGCCTGAAACTGTCATGCCCAAAGTCGCTTCAATGCCAAGGGTAACAACGGTGCAGAAGGTCGCCCCCAAGTCCGGTTTGAAGGTCTGCTTGTTGTCGCCGCATCCGATGGTTCTCGACGAGTTCCACCGTCTGCTGGAGAAGTCCGGTTTTCAGATCGTGTCGAAGCAACTTGATTCGATGCTGGCTCCGGATCTGCGAAATCTCGAGGTGCCTCGCGCGACCGTCTACGTGATCGACGCGCATGCCGCGCGTCAAGCTACAGGCGCACTGCTGGGCAACATCCTCGATCGTTGCCCCACTGCGCGTTTGCTGGTCGTCGGGGAAAAACTCGATGAGGACGAAAATTATGGTCTGCTGCGCCAGGGAGTGAAAGGTATTCTGAACTATGAAGAGGCTCGCGAGCAGCTCCCGCGGGCGCTTCCACTGGTGGCAAACGGAGGATTTTGGGTTCCACGCGCAGTTCTTTCGCGCTTCGTGGATTCGATTCTCAACAGCACGCAGGGCCGACGATTGCGAGGCGATTCACCAGCCGAACTGAGCCGGCGCGAGCAGGAAGTTCTAAACGGGCTGCTGGAAAACCTCGCCAACAAGGAAGTGGCGGACCGCCTGCACATCTCCGAACGGACGGTGAAATTCCACGTCTCCAATCTCCTGGCTAAGTTCGGAGTCCGTCGCCGGGCGGATCTGATCCTACTCTGCTTCCAGCGCCGGACAAACGGAATGTAGTCGTCGGATTCCGCACCTTTTCCCCTCCCCGCTCGCTGCTATAATTTGCCTTCGGGCTCTCATCGCGGGCCGACGACGCAATGCCAACATTTTCCATCCAGAACTTCGGTTGCCGCGCAACAGAAGCGGACGCCGCCTCCGTGCGTCAACAACTCCTTTCTCGTGGCCTGACGGTGACGGACGACCACTCGGCGGCCGACATCGTCGTGCTGAATACCTGCACCGTAACGGCGAGCGCTGACGCGCAAGCGCGTGAAGCGGTGCGCAAAATTCACCGCGCTAATCCTTCGGCGCGAATCGTGGTGTCCGGCTGTTACGCGCAACGCGCACCGGAGGAAGTCGCCGTGCTGCCCGGTGTGGCTTTGGTTGTCGGAAATTCGCATATTGCGGAAATTCCGACGATTGTCTCCCGCCCCGTCTTCCCAAAGGCGTCTGCGGTGAATTTTGTCGCTATAGCCGAAATTGCTGAACCGTTGTCGCTTGCGCGTGCCCCCGCCAAAATCCTGACTTCGGATATCTTTGCGAGTGCGGCTTTGCCGCTACCGGAACCCGCAAGCGGCGACCGGACGCGCCCTATTTTGAAAATTCAGGATGGCTGCAATCATCGCTGCTCGTATTGCGTAATCCCATTTGTCCGTGGCCGCAGTCGCAGCGTTTCTCCAGCCGTCGTAGTGGAACAGGTACGGGATTTTGTTCGCCGGGGAGCAAAAGAACTCGTTTTGAGCGGAATCAATCTGGGCAGTTATGGCCGCGACCTTTCGTCACAAAGTGGGTTGCAGGCGCTTGTGCGGCGCATTCTCGCTGAAACGGAAATAGACCGTCTTCGCTTCAGTTCGATCGAGCCACAGGATATAACGCAGGAATTTATCGACCTGGTGGCTTCGTCTAATCGCATCGCGCCGCATTTCCACGTTCCGCTGCAGTCGGGTTCGGATCGCGTTCTGCGCGCCATGCATCGTTGGTATCGCGCCGATCACTACGCCCAGAGAATTCGCTACATACGCCAGGCGTTACCGCACGCTGCGATTGGGGCCGACGTGATAGCGGGCTTTCCCGGCGAAACCGAGGACGATTTCGCTCGTACGCTGGAGCTGATCGAAGGATTACCGTTCACCTATTTGCATGCCTTCTCGTTTTCGCCACGTCCAGGAACTGAAGCCGCGACACTCGGCAGCCCTGTGAATGAGTTTCTCATTCGGATCCGTGCTCGAAAGCTGCGAGCTATCGGAACCCTAAAGGCGACGGCATTTCGAAGATGTCAAAGCTCGACGTGGCACAACGCATTAACGCTCCATCGCAACAGCGAGGGTTGGACGGAATGCCTAACGGGAAACTACCTGCGAGTGCGGATTGCGGGAACGGTCCCGGCGAATCGGTGGTGCCGCGTTTGGGTCACCGAGCGGCTGAATGAAATCGCTTCGGAGTATTCGCTACTCGATATTTCGGACGGCACAGCGTCTCCCGAAATCAGACAGGAGTTCGCAAGTGGGATTTGCTGAGACCCATGGCGGAACTCAATCTTCGAAAATCACTTGAGCCACCGCCAAATTCCCGCTGTGCGTAATCGTTAGAGAAATATTTCGGACGCGCAACTTGTCCGCGATATCGCGTGCCGCACCTACCAGGCCCAACGTAGGCTTCCCGCTTGGCGCGTTCACGACTTCAATGTCTCGCCACCGAACGCCTCGTCTCCAGCCGGTTCCGAGAGCTTTCATCGCGGCCTCCTTCGCCGCGAAGCGAGCCGCGTACCGTTCGAATTTATTTTTGTGGCTTTCGCAATAGGCGATTTCGCGCGCGGTATATAGCCGGTGCAGAATTGCATTACCTCGACGCCTGAGGACCTGCTCAATGCGGTCGATTTCCGCAATATCCAGGCCCAAACCGACAATCACAAGCCCTCGCTCGTTGCAGGAGACGCAGCCAATCGGTCCAGTTCCTGCGGCGCGGCAATTATACCTATAATGTTGAAATCACTGTGCGAGCGAGAGCGATGGAAGCGAGAGCGAGAACGAAACTCAAGCGACGACGCAGTCCAAGTGTCCGTCATGGATTGGGCGGTACAGATTGGAATTTGCGCGCCACAAGCGGCGTGCAGGTTCTTACTGCGCCTCAATTGGCTGATCTGGACTGGCTCGTCCACGGATTCAGCACGCGCCCGGGAGGCGTGAGCGAATTGCAGTCGAGTTCTCGACGTGCACGCGAACGCGTCTTAAACCTCGGATTCACCGATTGGGATGATCGTTGCAACGTTCTTCGGAATCGCGAGAAATTCACCGCCTGCATTGGAGCCTCGACAATGGAAAGGGTGGCGCTCCGGCAGATTCATTCGGACGTCGTTCACCGAATCGGGACCGCGATATCTGAATCAACACTACAGGGTGACGCGCTTTTCACGCGCGAACCGGGAATCCTGCTGACTGTGCAAACGGCCGATTGCATCCCGATACTGTTTGCCGACACGCGTACGCGGGCTATCGCAGCGATTCACTCGGGCTGGCGCGGCACTCTGAAGCGAATCGCCGAAAAAACGCTCGGCCGCATGAAGATGGAGTTCGGCACGCGCTCCGAAGACGTTATCGCGGCGATCGGACCCAGCATCGGCAGGTGTTGCTATGAAGTGGGCCATGACGTAGCGAAGGAATTTGCGTCCCAGTTTCCGCAAGCGCCCGAATGGTTCAAGGGTCCGTTTGCCGCGATCGCATCCGGTGATAACGATCCGAACTGGCTGCCATGGTTGACAATGGCGCCGCCAGGACACGCTCCGGAACCGCCTCGGGTGCATTTGGACTTGATCGCCGCGAATCGCGACATTCTGGTGGGGGCAGGAGTGCAGCCCGAACGAATCGTCGTCTCACAACTGTGCACATCTTGCAGGACGGACTTGCTTTTCAGCTATCGCAAGGAGCGCCAAACCGGCCGGATGATGGGGGCGATTGGCATTCGGGAAAAACCGCAAGCGAAACACGGAAAAAGGAAGCCGGAATGACAAATTTCCGATGCCACTTGGCGTTTTTGTTCCTTGATCTTCCGTGCGCCATCATCGTGCTGTAAGAGAGACTTGCGTCAGGTTTGACGGAACGGTTTCCAGCAAGGCCAATTGACCGCAAGCTGCCATCACATCCTGCCCGCGCGAATACCGGACAAAAGCGGGTACGCCTTTGTCGGTTAGAATTTTGCGAAATGCCTCGATCCGCTCAGTTTCGGGCTTCTGGTAGGGCAAATTGCCCGCATTCCACGGAATTAAATTTACTTTGGCTTGCAAATTGGAAACGAGCCTCACGACTCGCCGTGCATCGTCGGTCGAGTCGTTAAAGCCGCCAAGCAGCACGTATTCGAATGTCAGTTTTTCCCACGAACGCAGCGGATAGGCGCGGCACGCCGCCAACAGCTTCTCGATCGGATATTTCCGATTGATGGGCATGATTTGATCGCGCTGCGCGTTCGAGGAAGCGTTGAGCGAAATCGCCAGTTTCGGCCTGATCTTTTCGCCTGCGAGCCGTTCAACTCCGGGAATAATTCCGCTGGTTGAAAGCGTCACGTGCTTAGGCGAAACGGCCATGCCGTTTGGATCGACAAGGATCCGCATGGCGGACATCACCGCTTCATAGTTGAGCAGCGGTTCGCCCTGGCCCATCAAGACGACATTCGTTTGCGCCTTGAGATTGTCGCGATTCTCGCTCAACGCCACAAGCAGCTGGCCCAATATTTCTCCTGCTGTCAGATTGCGGATTAAGCCCAGCGTAGCCGTCAGGCAAAACTGGCAATCGACAGCGCATCCCGCTTGCGTCGAAACACAAATCGTCTGCCTCTTGTCCTCAGGCATAAACACGGTTTCGACCGTCGCGTTGGGCTGAGTTGCCAGATTGTCGGCGGAATCTTTATGGCTGCCTGGCAGCGCCAGCACGTAGCGGACGGTTCCGTCAGCCGAGAGGTGCTTGCGAACGGTTGTCGGCAATGTGAGCGTGCCCTCTTGCGCCAGCCTGTCGCGGAATGCAGAGGGAAGGTTCGTCATCGCGGCGAACGAGCAGCGCCGTTCGGCATAAAGTGCGTGATAGATTTGCGCGCCCCGGTAGGCCGGCTGACCCATGGCCTGCACAAACTGTCGCAGTTCTTCGGCGGACCTGCCCAGGAGATTGCTGCGCTGAATTAAATTGTCCGGCGATCGAGACATTCTCCGCATGATAGCACGCGGTGTGTACAAGAATTTTGTACGCGTCCGGCGACGGTAGCGCAATTAAGGCGAAGAAAGTCTTCGCGGCACGACGCTCGAGAGGGCAGCTACTCTGGATTGTTGACAGATGCATGCTAGTGAGCCATATTGTTTTGGGGTCTTCTCTCTCGATGGCAGTCACGGTCCGTGGGGTTTCGGACCTGCTGAGGCCAGTTCTGATTGTCGCGGCGTTCTTGGGGGGCATGTTCGCGCCGTGTGTAGCTTCTGGTCGTCAGACGGTTCAGACTTCGCAGCAGACAAACGAAAAGATCCTGCAGCTTGCCAGCCGAGCTCGGACGGAACCGGTGGACATTCCCATCGGCGCGGGCGACCTTGTGCACGTCGATGTTTTCGGCGTGCCGGACCTTTCTCGCGACGTGCGAGTGTCTCAAACCGGTGACATTACATTCCCATTGTTGCCTGGGTTGATCCATGTCGCAGGCCTCGATGTTTTCCAGTTGCAGAACAAGATCGGTCAGCTTCTTATCGAGAACGGATTGGTGTCTCATCCGCAGGTTTCGGTGATCGTCAAAGAACAGAACAGTCAGCCGATTTCGATTGTCGGCGCGGTTCGACATCCGATGGTGTACCAAGCCGTTCGGCCAACCACCCTTCTGCAGTTGTTGGCGGAGGCTGGCGGCATCGGCGACGATGCCGGCGGAGACGTGATCATCACTCGGCCAATGCATCCCGGTTCTCAAATCGGCGATCCGAAGGCATCCGCAACCAGCGCTGATCCACCGTCCGACCCGCCCGGCGCCGATCCGCCGGGAGCGGATCCGCCCGCTCCGGCGCCTCAGATCATCACAGTCCATCTGCAAGACTTGTTAGATTCTGGAATTTCCAAGGATATTCCCGTTCGGGGCGGCGACGTTGTCCGCGTTCCGACGGCTGGCATCGTTTACGTGATTGGGGCCGGCATTGCGCAACCGGGTGGTTACGTCCTGCAGGGTCATGGCGAGAACGTCACCATCCTGAGAGTGGTCGCTCTTGCGCATGGATTGACGAACTTCGCCAAGGCGGACAGCTCCGTGATTCTCCGCACGAATCCGCTGACTGGAAAACGTGAAGAAATTCGCGTTCGCATCAAGCAGATTGAAAAGAATAAGGCACCCGATGTGCCGGTTATCTCCAACGACATTCTTTACATCCCTGACAGCGCAGGGAAAAAGGCGTTGGCGCGCGTTGGAGAATCCGCGATCGGCATCGGCACCGCTGTAACAGTCTATCGCGTAGCGTACTGACAATCCCGGTCCGAGGAGAAGTTCTCGAACAGCCTAAATGGAAGACGCGCTCAAAACTTCGTTACGCCGACAGGCGGAATCGCTGAGTGTCGTTCCCGCTCCGTCGGTGTTTCCATGGGACCACCCAGCCCGGGAACGCCATCTGCTCGATTATCTGGTTATTCTTCGTAAGCATCAGTGGCTGATACTTACGTTCCTTCTTACTGTCGTGACGGTCGCCACCATCGCTACCGTTAAGCAGAAGCCCATGTACCAGGCATCCGGAAGTGTGGAGATCGACAAGGAAACACAGAACCAAATGCAACTCCCCAATGAGATGACTGATTGGGACGAGTACATGGATACCGAGGATTACATCGAGACGCAGACCAAGATCCTGCAGAGCGAAACGTTGGCCCTGCAAACCATTCGCACGCTTGATCTGGGTCGATACCCAGAGTTCGGCGGGACGGGCCGGACGGCGGCCTTCACGGGTAAATCCGGGACGCAACGGCCGGCGATTTTGGGTGCATTTCTGAGCAGACTCTCGGTGAAGCGCGTCCCCAATAGCCGGCTGATCGAAGTGGGGTTTGTCGCGCACGATCCTCAGCTGGCCGCTCGTGTCGTAAACGCCCATCTCCAGAATTTCATCGAGGGAAATTTCCGCAGCAAGTACGATGCAACCACTCAGGCATCGACCTGGCTCTCTGCCGAACTGGAAGAACTCCGGATGAAAGTGGAGAAATCCGAAAACGAGCGGCTGGCCTATGAGCGTCAGAACCAGATATGGCAGGTCGATGAGAAGCAGAACATTACGACCCAGAAGCTCGCCGATCTCAGTAATGCCGTCACCGCTGCGCAGACAGACTTGGCAACCAAGCAAGCTCTATATCGGATGGCCGCTTCATCCGACATCGGCGCTTTACCGGCTATCCGTGATAACCCTCTGGTCCAGGATCTTTTGAGGCGCAAGTCAGATCTGAAGCAGCAGTACACAACGGCATTGTCACAGTTCGGGCCGAATTATCCGACGGTGCAGCACATAGCGGCGCAACAGCGTGAAGTGGAACAGAACCTTGTGACCGCCAGGAAATCCGCTGTCGAAAGCATCAAGGACGATTACGAAACCGCGCGAGAGCATGTCGCTATCCTGCAGCAGGCGCTCGACCAGCAGAAGACGGAAGCAAACGCCATGGCCGAGAAACTCGTCAACTATCAAATGCTCCAGCACGATGCCGAGGCTAATAAGCAGCTGTACGACGGTCTCCTGCAAAAATTGAAGGAAGCGGATATCGCCGCTGGACTTCGCTCCAGCAACATTCGCATCGTCGATCCGGCTTTGACTCCCACTACACCCGCTGGCCCCGAGAAAGCGCGCAATATCGCTCTGTCGCTCATAATCGGACTGCTTGGGGGCATCGGTCTCGCTGTTTTCCGCGAATACCTGGACAACACGGTGAAATCGCCCGACGAAATCGAGTCGCTAACGGGCCTGCCCTTGCTTGCGGTGGTTCCCTCTTTGCCAAGCTCCAATGGCCACCATCGACGTATTGTGCGCCTCGCACGCGATGCGGCGCCGGCTTCCGCCGATCCTCCCAAGGTCGAGTTGCTTTCCTACGCGCAGCCCAAGTCCCAGATTTCCGAATCTTTCCGCGGTCTCCGGACCTCTTTGTTGCTCTCGCAAGCCGAGCATCCGCCCCAGGTAATTCTCGTGACCAGCGCTCTTCCTCGCGAAGGCAAAACCACTGCTGCCGCGAATCTGGGGGTCACGCTCGCGCAACTGGGTGACCGCACGCTGCTTCTCGATTCGGATCTGCGCAAACCGGGAATTCGTCGTGCATTGAACCTTCCGGCGGGAAATGAAGTAGGACTCAGCTCATACCTTGCCGGCGTTTGTACCCTCGATGAAGTGATCGTTTCGCATCCGACGATCAAAAACCTATCCGCCTTAACGACTGGGCCTGTACCGCCCAGCCCGGCCGACCTGCTCTCGTCGCATCGCATGCGCGACGGGATCGCGGAGCTACGCCGCCGTTTCAAATTTATTGTGATTGACTCTCCGCCTGTAATGGCCGCCACGGATGCGGTGATTCTCTCTGCCCTGACGGACGGCGTACTGCTCGTCGTGCGAAGCGGAGAAACGCCGAAGGAAGCTTTCACGCGTAGTCGCGACGTGCTTGCCTCGGTGAAGTGTCGGATGCTGGGGGTGGTTTTGAACGCCGTCAACGCGGGCGCACCGGACTACTACTATTCTTATCGCTACTACCCATATGCCTATGGCTACGGATACGGCGAAGAGACATCGGACCGCCCGGTTGAGGCCGGCGGCAACAATGCGGCGATGTCTTAGTTCTACGCGGCAATTTCAGCTACGAAGGGGGACGCTTTGCGCTGTTTGATCACGGGTGGTGCAGGATTCATTGGGTCGCACTTGGCTGAAGCGCTGCTGAGTCGCGGCGACACTGTGCTGATTGTCGACGACCTATCGACGGGCAGCGTCGAAAACATTCGTCACCTGAAAAAATCCGATCGATTTCACTATGTTTTTGATTCCATCTCCAACAAGCATCTGCTGGCCGAACTCGTCGACGAGTCGGACGTGATCTTCCATCTCGCAGCAGCCGTTGGCGTGCGGCTGATTGTGGAAAGTCCCGTTCGCACGCTCGAAACCAACGTCTACGGTACGCAGCTGGTGCTGGATGCGGCATCGAAAAAGAAGAAGTTGGTCGTGACGGCGTCCACCTCCGAGGTCTACGGCAAGAGTGATAAGGTTCCTTTCCACGAAGACGCCGATTTGGTCCTCGGCGCCACGACAAAGGGCCGCTGGAGCTATGCCGCTTCCAAAGCCCTCGACGAATTCCTGGCGCTTTCCTATTGGAAGGAGAAAAAGCAGCCCGTCATTGTGGTGCGCTTTTTTAATACCGTCGGGCCACGCCAGACGGGCCGGTATGGAATGGTTCTCCCCAATTTTGTTCGCCAGGCGCTTGATGGCGCTCCCATCACGGTTTTTGGCACCGGCAAACAGTCACGTTGCTTCTGCGACGTGCGCGATACGGTGGAGGCGGTTCTCCGGCTCGTAGCCACCGAATCTGCGGTCGGAGAAGTAGTGAACATAGGGACCGATCAGGAAATTTCAATCGAGGATCTGGCTCATCGTGTGAAAGACCGCACGAACAGCGACTCACCGATTCACTACATTCCGTACGACCAGGCGTATGAGCGCGGTTTTGAAGACATGCACCGTCGCATCCCATCCCTCGAAAAGCTCGAGCGGCTGGTATCCTTCCGCCCGGCCATTGATCTCGACGAAATCATAGATCGCGTCGTTGCGTTCTTTCAGAGAAAGACCGACGAGGAATGGATTCTGCCGGTTGGAACAGACCGGGTCGACCGAACCTTCTTGCCCCGGACCGCCGCTCTCTGAAGGGCAGCCGCGCCGGCGAGGATTTGTTCTTGGCCGTTTTTTCGTGGCATATTTGGCTTTCGAACTCGTGTGCGTTGAGCAATGAACGTCACCTCAATCAAGAATGGCACGCATCAGCAGGGCACTGCTTCCGGGGTGCGCCTGTTTCCTCGAAACGTTGACCGTCGGACTGTCACGAGCCTTGGCGTGATCGTTCCGGCCTACAACGAGCAGTACCTAATCGCATCAAGCCTCGCCCGGCTCGCGGTGCTCGGGGAATCACCACTCCTCGATCGCATCGAAGTCGTTGTCGTGGATGACGGTTCGTCAGACCAAACGCCCCAAGCCATTGATCACTTCCGAGGTGAACTCGAGAATTTCAGCCGCAGCGACAAATTCTCTTGGCTCTTTGTCCGGCATGAGAAGAACAGCGGCAAGGGAGCCGCAATTCGGACCGGCCTGTCTCATGTGACGACCGAGCTCGTCGTGATTCACGATGGTGACCTCGAATACCATCCAGGCGATTTGATACAAATGGTCGAAGTCTTTCTATACGAAGACGCGGATGCGGTCTTCGGCTCGCGTTTCATGCCAGGCGGCTACAAGCGCGCGCTGTTTTATCGCCACGCCCTTGGAAATAAGCTGCTCACTTTCCTATGCGACCTGGTTTGCGACCTGAATCTGACCGACATGGAAACTTGCTACAAAATGGTGCGCACGAACCTGCTGAAGAGTATTCCGCTCGAGAGCTCGACCTTCGATGTCGAGCCGGAACTCGCGATCAAACTTGCGCGGCGCGGCGGCCGGATTTTCGAGGTGCCCATCAGCTACTCCGGCCGAAC
>DASUJR010000144.1:0-28762 GCA_036279175.1 Candidatus Acidiferrales bacterium
GCTATCAAGCGGCCCTGCAGCACCACTACGAAACCGATGCCGGGGGGCTGTTGACCTCACGGGTGAGCTATGAGCGATTCAATGCGGACGTATTTCCTAATAGCGCGGAACCTTACCGCTTGCTGGTCGAGACAACGGAAGGGGGATTCTTCAACACGCAGAAGCGCCGGACAGACACGAGCGAGTGGCAGGAGCTTTATCAGCTCAGTCCGAAGCAGTTTTGGGGTAGCCACGAACTGAAATTGGGATTGGATTATATACATCATGCCTACGATGGGCGGCAGCAATTCTCGCCTGTTGACATCGTGGGAGTAGCGGGCTTCCCGCTGGAGCGCATCGGGTTCGGCGCACCGACTAGTTTTCGGATTCATCAACACAGTATTGCCTGGTTCGGCGGGGATACGTGGGTTGCTGGACCACGTCTCACGTTCGATGTTGGAGTCCGTTTCAATCGCGATTCTTTAACAACCGCAACGAATGTTGCTCCGCGAGCAGGCTTAACTCTGGCGTTGACCCGAGATCGAAGAACGTTACTAAGGGCCGGTGCCGGGTTATTTTACGGTCGCCTGCCCCTCAACGTCCCGGCATTTCCATTCTTTCCTGACCGCATGGTTCAGCTGCTCGGTCCCTCTGGCCGAGTAACTGGCTCGGCGCCATACGTGAACGCAATCACCGCTAGTATGCGAAATCCTCGCAGCGAGGTATGGAACGCCGAGATTGATCGGCAGGTCCTAAAGAACCTGCTGATCCGGGTTGCTTTTCAACAGCGAAATACAATCGACAGTCTTACGGTAAATCCGATTACCTCAGCGGGCACCAGGGTCTTGTCACTTTCTACTACCGGGCGAGAGTTCTACCGCGAGCTCCAGATAACGGGCAGGTATCACGTTCACCGTAGCACGATCAATGCCTCGTACATTCGGTCGCGGGCTATCGGCGATCTGAACGACTTCGACGAGTTTTTCGGAAATGACCCACAGGCGGTCATCCAAGAAAGCCAACGCGGCCGCCTTGATTTCGATTCACCTAACCGGTTCCTCGCGTGGGGCGAAATTGCGGCGCCTTGGAAGCTCACGCTCACGCCAGTTGTCGACGTGCACGCCGGTTTCCCCTATTCAGTCAAGAATCAATTACGCGACTTTGTCGGGCCGCGGAACGCCATGCGATTCCCACGGTTTATTTCGATTGACTTGGAAGTGCTTCGAGAGATCCACCTTCCAGTGTTTAAAGAACACAAGGCGAAGGTAGGCTTCGGGGTTTTCAATTTGTTCAATCACTTCAATCCTCGGGATGTGCAGAGCGATCTGGACAGTTACCGATTTGGCACTTTCTTCAATCAAGTGCCCCGGACATTTAGGGGAAAGTTTGTTCTGGAGTTTTGATCATGAGCAGAATGTACAACAAACAAATCGTAGCCGTTTCCGTCGCCGGGCTGCTGCTGGTAGCTCCACGCGCTTGGTGCCAGACCCAAGAGTCGCTCCCACGGGCAGAAGACATCGTGGCTAAGATGACCGCACGAAATGCGGAGATGCGCGAAGCCTTCTCAGGCTACGCGGTATTACGCCGCTATGAGGTGGTGAACAAGCACCACCACGCGGAAATGCTGGTCCGGCTGGTGTGCGCCCCAGATGGCGGAAAGCAGTTCTCCATCTTACGGGAAGCGGGATCGCACTTCATCCGCAAACATGTGTTCCGCAAAATGCTCCGAAAGGAGGAGGACGCTTCAACCGGGGAGATGCACGACAACACGCGGATCATTCCGGCAAATTACTTCTTCGAAATGGTTGGGACGGATAGAGTCGACGGCCGACCGGCGTATGTATTGGCAATCAAACCGAAAAGAAAGAGTAAATATCTGATTCGCGGTCTCATTTGGGTGGATGCGGCCGATTATGCGATCACGCGTGTGGAGGGGCACCCCGCAAAAAATCCGTCGTTCTGGACGAAGAGCGTTCACGTTGTTCGTACATACGACAAGATCGGTAAGTTTTGGGTGCCCGCTTCCACAAGATCGGTGACTGAAGTGTGGATTTTCGGTTCAGCAAGGCTCTCAATCCACGACTTTGACTACGCTATAGAGCCGCAAATCGAGGCGAGGGTAAGGCCGTGAAGAAGCTCGATGTTTTCATGTTGCTCTTGGGAATAGCGGTATTCGCAGTGGTCGTCGAGAAGGTGGGGCCGGCGGAGATTGCGACGGAGCTCCGGCACGTGTGGCTAGGACTCGGTCTTGTGCTCGTCACGAGTTCGGTGCGGCTAATCCTGCAAACGTACTCATGGGCCACAGCGCTCAAGGCGAACGGGAACTCTTCATCCGCTCGGCGTTTGATTGGCATTCGACTCGCTTCACAGTCGCTGGGTTATCTTTCAACGTTCGGGCCGCTGCTTTCAGAGCCCATGAAAATACGTCTGGTCGGAGCCTCGACTAGTTCAGCGGCTTCGACGCTGGCTGACACGTGCCTTTATTGGTTCACTTCCGCTTTATTCGGCGTTATCGGCTGTGTGTCTGCAGCTCTTTTGGCAGGACGCAGCCGGCATGCGGCAGCCTGGTTTGGATTGCTGGCTTTGGCATTCTTGGCCGGCGTCGCGTTGCTTGCACGCCAGCAAACGCTGCTCGCGCCCGTAGGCCGGATTCTGGGCGGCCGAGCGCCTCGGTGGCTCAAAAAAGGAGAAGAAATCGAAACGCGGATCCGGTTCTTCCGGCTCGAACATCCGCATGCTACCCGCCAGATGTTTTGGTTCGACGCGATCTGCCAGGCATTGATGGCGAGCGAGGTAGCAGTGGTGTTGTGGGCTCTGGGACAGCCCGTACACCCGCTTACGGTTCTTGCCATCGAGGTCTGTACGAGAGCGGTGAAAGTGGCGGCCGGTTGGGTCCCCGCCCGGATTGGGGCTGATGAAGGAGGGGCCATTGCCGCATTCGCGGCGTTTGGCCTCCCACCGGTGTCCGGCTTTGCCCTGGCGATCACCAGACGAACTCGCGACTTGTTGTGGTGCGTTGGCGGACTGAGCTGGTTGCTTTGGGAAACACACAGGTCGCGGGCAAAGCGCCCGAGCTCACTTGACGCTCACCTTGGAGAGGAAATTCTATGCAAGCTGTAATTGCAATTCCGGAGCTACACCGCGAGGAGTTTTTCGAACGCTTACTGCCTGGTGTGCAACTGCCGGATAAGGTCGCCGCCGACTTGTTGCGGCCCGTAGCTGGTATACCGCTTTTAACGCGAGTGTTGGCGACTGCGGTGAGAGCAGGAACGGACCGTGTGCTCCTCATCTGGCCGTCGTCCATCCAGTCTCCCCTCCGCGAGCGCGTCTTGCAATCTAAGCTGCTGCATGGTCTGGAGGTTGTCAATGTGGTTGCGCAAGAACCTTTCGGCCCAACAGTCAGCGCGCACTGGAAGACCCTCAGAGATTACTTAGCGCCGGAATTCTTATGGCTTCCGTGGAATTGGGTTACCACAAAGCAATGCCTGATAGCTCTTGAACCGGTATCGATGAGCATGGCGGATTGGAGCAGACCAGCTCTCATTGCCAGAAATATGGTTGGCAGATGTTCCTCGGGAGCCGCGGAGGGCGTCGCGGTTATTTCACCAGAAACCGCCGCACGGGCAGAACGCTTGCTGGTTGCGCGATCCGGCAAAGTGCTGGACGGGATTCATACTTCTTTCAATCGCCGTCTGTGCCGACCACTGGTACGCTGGCTTTCGCACACTCGAACAACCCCAAACCAAGTGAGCATTGCGGGGTTGTTCATTGCCATCCTGTCCTGTTGTGCATTCACACAGGGCGTCTATTGCTGGTATGTCCTCGGAGCTTTGCTCTTTTTTGTCGCCGGGCTGTTCGACGAAATGGACGGCATGCTTGCCCGCATCAAGTTTGCCGATTCTCCATTTGGCACCTGGCTCGAGGGATTCATCGATGGAATCAGTTACCTCTTGCTGTTCGGGGGAGCTGCTGTTGGCCTCTTCCGGCAACACGGCAAATCAGAACTGTTTGTTGGCGTGGCATTACTGATAGGAAGCGTCATCAGTATAGCCGTTACTGCTTTTATGCGAAAGCACGGAGCTCCGGCTGATCGTCCGAATGAATATCTCGGCAATTTGTACCAACTCCTTGAAAAAGACTCCTCGAACAAGATCTCCTTCATTTCGCGGCAAATGCAAGCATTCGTGAGGAGAGGCGTCATGATTCACTACGTTGTGATATTTACCCTGCTGCATGGGCTGTGCGTCTTCTTCTATCTTGCCGCCATCGGCAGCCATTTGACGTGGATACTCGCGTTGTATTTCAACCGCAGGTTCTTTCGCAAGCCATATCGATCCATCCAAGTACCAAATCCAACGAAAGGTCTGGAAACACTATGAAAGCAATCATATTAGCTGCGGGTCAGGGTACCCGCATCCGGCCGATTCACGGCCTACATCCGAAGTGTCTCATTCGAGTGGACGACCGCACGATTCTCGACCATCAGATCCAGAGTCTCGGGCTCGCCGGGATTCACGAAATTGTCATTGTTGTGGGCTACGAGAAAGAGCAAATCATCCGGCATGTGTCCTCCACATACCGCAGCTGTTCGCCGCAAATATCATTTGTTGACAATCCGTCGTTTGCTGTAACAAACAACATATACTCTCTTTGGTTGGCGCAGCAAGTCTTGGGGGAAGCGAGTTTCGTTTGCCTCAACGCGGATGTAATCTTTGATCCATACATTCTCGTCCCCGCTCTGAGGTCGACCGCACCGATTTCGATGATCGTCGACCCAGAGTGGCGCGAGGAAACCATGAAAGTCATTACTTCGGGTGGCCGCGTCACTCAAATGAGTAAGCGGATTCCGAAGGAGACATGTAGTGGCACCTACATCGGTATCACTCTGTTTTCCGCCGAAGCGAACGTGCAACTGTTCGCCAGCCTCAACAAACTCATAAAGGCCGGCCGCACCACTGAGTTCTTTAACGTGGCGGTTCAGCAACTGGCGGATGAGGGGGTTCACGTCGGATTTACTGGTACCGGAGGGCTGCCTTGGGCCGAAATTGACGATCCGGCGGATTTGGGCTTCGCGCAGCAACATGTCTTCCCGAGATTAATACGGGCAGCGTAACGTATGACCGACCTGCAGGAGATCGAAGCCGCAAACTTTGCGCAGCGGCCCTCGTTGCTGCTTACGCCGCAGTCGATTCGGGTCGTCGACTGGAATATTGATCGTGGGCTGCAGCTTTCAGCCATAATCGAATTCCTGGCCGCGATCAAGGCTGAACTGGTTTTACTGCAAGAGGTCGACCTCAACGCACGACGAACGCACCGCCTCGACATCGCGAAGGAAATTGCCCGACGGCTGCGGATGAATTATGTATTCGGCCGTGAATTCGAGGAGCTCTCGCAGGGCGGCAAAACCTCACGCGCCTATCAGGGTCAGGCAACACTATCCCGATGGCCGCTCTTCAACGCGCGACTGATTCGGTTTCGCGAGCAATCCACATTTTGGCGCCCGCGCTGGTATCTTCCGCGCTCACCACTTTTTCAGGAGAGGTTAGGCGGGCGAATCGCGCTCGTGGCGGAGGTCCATGCCGGCGCGCGGACCCTTGTCACGTATAACCTGCACCTGGAAAGCCGCGGCGACGACCGGCTCCGCCGCGCTCAACTAAGAGAAGTTCTCGCTGACGCGCGACAGTATGGCCAAAAAGTCCCGCTCATCATTGCGGGGGACCTGAACCTCGATGTATCACAGGACCGTGTTGCCACCGACATCCGCCGGGCAATGTTGCTCAATGCGTTTAGCGGTATGCACGTCCCAACGACAACGCCTCGTTCCATTTTCGATCACGGTCGCATCATCGATTGGCTATTCTCACGAGGGCCGCTTCAGGTCGCACAGTCGGCGGTTCATCGAAGTGTTCGGGCCTCGGATCATTACCCGCTGTCCGTTAGGGTTGATCTGTTATAGCTTATCTCACACCACCGGCGCCTACCGAAGCAGCTATTCAGCCAGTTTCTTTTCAATGCGCCGGTCGGGCACCAGCCATATGATCGCTACTATCACATAGCCGGCGCAGGAGATCCATGGCTGCACGAAGGCCAGTAGGATGGACGTCGCATAGATTGCGATAGACACTTTGGCCTTTCTGTCGCTTCCAAGAGACCGTGCCAACAGTGAATCTTGTCCATGAAGACCGATGAGGCTCTTTGTGAGGATGAAATACGCGACCCCAGTCAAAAAGAGGACGATTCCGTACAGCGCCACGGGCCACGCGTCAAGATGGTTCTCGCCCATCCAAGCGGTCGTGAACGGAATGAGTGATAGCCAGAAAAGCAGGTGCAGGTTGGCCCACAGGGTTGTGCCGTTTACATGCTGGATTGCATGAAGCAGGTGATGGTGATTGTTCCAGTAGATGCCGACGTAAACGAAACTCAGGACGTAACTCAGGAAAACCGGAATTAGCGGCCCCATGGCGGCGAGGCGCGTCCCATGCGGAGATTTCATTTCCAGAACCATGATCGTAATAATGACGGCGAGCACCCCGTCACTGAATGCTTCCATTCGTCCTTTGTTCATCTTCGGGACCTACGCGAATTGCCTTCGGGTTTTCACCCGCCGCCCTATCAAGGTGCGGGCACAGGGCCGGTTGCTAAGCAGCTTGATGAAGCGCACGCCGTATTCCCAGTCTGTCCATCAGGCTGCGAAGCGTGTTTGGATGGACATCGAGGATGGCTCCAGCGCCGCTAGGTCCGCTTATTACCCAGTCTGTTCTCGCAAGCACTCGCAGAATATGCCGGCGTTCTATTTCTTGGAGTGAATCACTATTTGTCTCAGCGATCGATGCCGATTCTATGGTTGTGTCGGAGGCATCAAGCGGCAGAAGATCCGCGCCGAGTCTGAGAATAGAGCCTGTGGACAGAACGACGCCGCGCTCAATTACGTTTTGAAGTTCACGGATATTTCCAGGCCATGGGTATTCCACCAACAGCCTCATGGTCTCCTGCGAAACGGACTGAATCGATTTCCCCATCCTGCTCGCATATCGCTGTAGGAACGCCATTATCATTTCAGGTATATCGGATCGGCGGTCTCTCAATGCAGGTACGCGCAGTGGTATGACGTTCAGACGGTAATAGAGATCCGAGCGGAACGCTCCCGATTGGACAGCCTTCGCAAGGTCACGATTTGTGGCCGCGATGATCCGGACGTTGATCTTGATGGTACGATTGCTGCCCACGGGCTCGAACTCCTGCTCCTGTAAAACGCGAAGTAATTTCACCTGCGTTTCGAGCGGGAGTTCGCCGACTTCGTCGAGAAACAAAGTGCCGTTATTAGCCAGCTCGAACCGGCCAATACGGCGCTCGGAGGCGCTGGTGAAAGCACCCTTCACATGCCCGAAAAGCTCGCTCTCCACAAGCCCGGATGGAATGGCGCCACAGTTCACCTTTACTAAAGGGCCATTCTTGCGCGCGCTTCGGCTATGGATCGCCCGTGCAATGAGCTCCTTCCCGCTCCCGGTCTCGCCGATGATCAGGATGTTCGCATCCGTCGGGGCAGCGGACTCAACTCGGTCGAGCAGTTTGAGGAGTTCCGGGCTATTCCCGAGGATCTCTTCGAAATTATGCTGTTTGTGGAATCCAATCAAATCTAAGCCAGCCATCGTTTTCTCCTTGTCTGCATCAGATCGTTTTTCGTCTTGATTGTAGGTCTTCTTTGAACCCGGATCATACTCAAATCGATCTCGATCTGACCCCTGGATCGTTGCACCCATTCATACCTCATTAGGGGGATGGCCTCTTACCTCTGGTGTGATCGATATCAAAGCGCTTCCTCCCGAACAGGCGAGCATCAATCGACCACGCGCCGGGGCCGGTCATCGCCATGCCGGCGGCGATGACCGCCAGGAAAACGTGAACCCACGTGTCCTCGTGCTGGGCGGAAAAGAAGAGCAACGCTATCAAGAACTCGTTGAGGGCGATCAGCGCCCCCATTGCCGGGGTCCAGAGGCCGGCAAACAGAAAGACGGCAGCTCCAGCGACGATAGATTTCTGCGCGAAGGTGATCGGTTCCGAAGGCCTCC
Source organism: Candidatus Acidiferrales bacterium (assembly GCA_036279175.1). Lineage (GTDB taxonomy): Bacteria > Acidobacteriota > Terriglobia > Acidiferrales > UBA7541 > Palsa-295. The sequence goes on from DASUJR010000144.1 coordinate 8,049, forward strand.
ACGAGAAGTAGAACAGAGCGAGACTGAGGCAAATGCGGATTAGCAGCAGGCCAACACCGGGCCAGCTATTCGGAAAAGTGGAGAATAGACGTTGCAGAGTACGGCCCAATTCAATGCTATGAAGCCGGCTCTGTCGCTGGACACCCTCGAATGCGCTCTCCGGCATCCCTCTTTCGAGGGATGGGTACAGCTAGACATCAATAATTCCGCGTTTCAGCCCAATCGTTACGGCGTGGGTCCGGTCATGAGCACCAAGTTTGGCAAGGATGTTTCTGACGTGGCTTTTCACGGTCTCCTCGGTGAGCGATAGCTTGGCAGCGATTTCTTTGTTTGCGTTACCGCCCGCGACCAATCGCAGTACGTCGATTTCTCGCGGCGTTAGCGTGTCATCGGTCACGTGCTCGGCTATTTCAGCGGCGACCTCGGCGGACAGCCGCTTTTGACCGGCATGGACGGCGCGAATCGTCTCCAGCAGTTCCTTTCGTAGCAAGCCTTTCAGCAAGAATGCCCGTGCGCCGGCTCTGAGAGCGCGAGAAATCTGAACATCGCCAGCATGGGTTGTCAAAACGATGATGCGAGCTTCTGAGAACTCGCCGCGAATTGCGCTTATGGCATCGATGCCGCTCATCTCGGGCATTTGCAGGTCCATCAAAGTAATGTCAGGACGATGCTTCCGAAACTGATCGAGCGCCTCCAGACCGTTCGATGCTTCGGCAACCAGCTCCATATCCGATTGGTTGCCGATCAGCGCGGCGATCCCATCGCGAAGCAAAGGATGGTCGTCTACAGACAGGACTCGAATCACAGGTCAACCCGCCTTTTCCGAAATAAATGAAAAAGAGGCCGGCCTGTTGAGGTAGTATAGGCAACCGAGCCTGCGATGCTCAATTCAATTTCCGTACCGGCTTTAGCTCCACTCCATATCTCTAACTTCGCGCCGATTTGCTGAGCGCGCTCGCGCATTCCTGAAAGACCGTAGTGGCCGGGCCGGCCTTCTTCCAACATTTCGGCTGGAATACCCCGCCCGTCGTCTCGGATGCGCAGCCGGAATGCCCGTTCCCCGTAGGTCATTTCAGTTTCAATATGATGGGCGGCCGCATGTTTGAAAGCGTTACGGAGTGCTTCGCGAGTGATGCGGTAAAGCTCGTCTCGAATGATCGGGTGCAAGTCTCGCGCTGGACCTTCCACCACCAGGTGGAACGCCGTCGAATCTTGTGCCGCCAGTTCGTCACCCAGGGCTCTCACTGCCTGGCCCAGGTCATTCGTAGTGGTGGCGGATGATCGTAAGCCATAGACCGCGCTGCGCCCCTCTGCGATCGCCTGATCAGCGCGCTCGAGGCTCTGTTCGAGCTGATCCTTGGCTTTCCCTGGCGGTAGCAAATCATCGACCACCTGAAGCCGAAGCATCAGGCCCTGGAAGCTCTGCAAAAGCGTGTCGTGCAACTCGCGCGCGATGCGAGTTCTTTCCGCCAAGCGCTCCTCGAAGCGCAGGTTCACCGCGGCATGGATGCGAGCCAGGCGGTAGCGGAAGCCGGCGAAAATGGCCGCGGCAATGAGGCATAGTCCAGTTGCTCGGAACCACCAGGTTTCTGACAACCGCGGCTCCACATCCAACCGTATACTCGCTGGCGCTCCATTCCAGAGCCCCTCGCTGTTGCTGGCCATGACGCGAAAAGTATAGCGAGCGGGCGGGAGGTTCGTGTACGCTGCCTGTCGGGATTCACTGGGCTGGCTCCAATCGGTATCGTAACCGTCAAGCCGGTAGCGATACCGCACGCGTCGCGGAACCGCGAGGCTCACGCCGATAAAATTGAAGACTACACGACGTCGGTTCGAAGGGTAACGGACGGTTGGCCCTGTACCTAGCGGCCGACCATCCACGACAACAGATTCCACTTCGACTAATGCGGGCGCCAATGCGGCGGGATGCGCGGGATTCACAACGCATAACCCGCCTAGAAGGGAGAACCAAATCCGTCCAGAAGGATCTTTGACGACAGAATGATCGCGGCGGACTCCTCGCGTCGAAGGCAGACCGTCTGCCATGCTGAATTGGCGTACCGCGGCTGGCCCCTTCGATCGACCCAGGAGCAAGGCGCGCGGCACGCTGACCACGTGCCGGTCCGTAGCTACCCACAGGTTGCCGGAGTGGTCTACCGCCAAACCATAGATTTTTCCATGGAGCGAATCCGGAGCGTTTCTGGCGCTTTCAATGCGCGAGCCCGACCAGTAAAACAGACCCGAGGCGGAGCCGATCCACAATATTCCATGGCGATCGAGAGCAAGACTGTCCACGCGCCCTGGAGGCAATCCGTCCTCGCCGTCGTACTTTCGCCATGCCCCATTGCGGTACGCCTCCAACCCTCCAGCGGTTCCGACCCAGATCACTCCGTCGGGCGCCTCTCGTATGGTGGTTACGGCATCACCACTCAATCCGTTGGTGGTGGTGAAAGTCGTGATACGGCCTTTCTCGATATGGCTGACCGCGCCGCTAAGAGTGCCGGCCCAAACTGATCCATCGCGACTCCGATTTACGGCGGAAACCACTCCGGGTGCGAGGCCGTCACGCGCTGTATACGTTCGCCCTTGTAGAACGCCTGCTTCTTCTCGCAATCGAGTGACGCCCCCGAGCCTGCGACCGACCCAAACTTCCCCCGGACCGCCAGAGATGGAGTAGATCACATCGCGATCTATGCCCTGTATGGTAATTGCGTGATGTTCCGCTCCGCGAATCCATAGCAGCCCTCCGGAGGAAGGCGCAATCCAGGTGCGCCCTGAAGCATCGATATACAACGACGCGCCCTCATCGGCCACACCGGGATAGCTCAGGAACGGAGCGTGCCGAAGCTGCATCAGCCCATCGGTTCCTCCGAACCATAGGTTGCCCTCACGGTCTTCAAAAATGGCATGCACCGCGCCGGGCAAGCGTCCGCCCTTCCAATGAAGAGTGGAACCTTTGGAATTCATGCGTGTGATTCCGGCCGGAGTCGAGATCCAGAGGTTGGAATCGCGATCGCGCGCTAGTGCCAGAATCGCGCTGCGCGCCAGTGCGGTAGGAATCCCGCGACGCGTTATGGCGCTGCCGTCCCAATGTACTAGGCCGGAATCCGTTCCGATCCATAATTCCGAACCGGCGACCGGCAGCAACGCATTCACCTTCTGGTTCGGCAAGCCGACCTGTGACCCATGGCCGTCTCGCACGCAGAATAGGCCGGTATCGCGCATTCCGATCCAGACGGCGCCATCCGCTGTTTCCGCGATCGACGTCGGAGTGCCACGGGCCGCACCCGAAAACAAGACCGGCGTGAATTTCCCAGCGATATAGCGCAGAGGCGCCCCGGGCGTAGCGATCAGGGCGCCGCCGCTAGCCCCGCGAATGGCGGCGGTTGCACCAAGCTCGCGGGCAGAGGAAAACGGCGGCGGGACTTTCGCAGGATACATCTGCTCAAAACTCCCGTCGCGATAGCGCATCAGGTAAGGAGTCTGCATGCGCACCCAGAGCGAACCTTCAGCATCCACGAACAGGCCCAGCACGTGGCCGGGCGGGAGGGAGGGTGAGTTGGAGTGATCGATCAGGCGGAAACTGATGCCGTCGAAACGCACAAGGCCGTTCTCGGCGCCGATCCATAGGTAGCCATCCGGCGTCTGCGCTATGGCGTTGATTGCGCCGCCAGGGAATGAGTCGCGCGCGCTCCAGCGGGTAGCTATGTATTGATTGAAGGTGCGGTCCCGGTTGAGCGCGGAGAGAGCGTGCGAACCTATCGCGGCACAGGCGCAAAGCAGTAGGGCTCGGCGAATTTCACGGGTAGTACGTGAACCGCTCAATCACGACCTCCATCGGATGCTGCAGCTTTACGACGGCTGCGCGGTAGTCATAAAGCACAGCGCGAATGGATTCAATGCCCGGAGATGGTACGCCCGCCGTGAAGACGTACTCCGAAACGTTGCTCGACCCGCGTTGAGTGCGAAAGCTGGCGCGGCCCTGTTCCCAGCGGAGTGAGAACTTGAGCGTGCCTGCGGGCGCATTAAACCGATGCACGTTGGCAGCGACGTAATATGGCTGCAGCACATACTGAGCGTTTTTCTTCGTGGGATCACCCCATCGGCTGATCTCGATATCCATTTCGCGGTTAAACTGTGCGCCACTCGCGTAGTCATATGTGAACATTCCGAAGACGGCGGCAGGCTCCAGTGTGTCCAGCCCTCTTACGACGAATTCGTACGTGCCGTATCCAAGACTTCGCGTCAGGCTGGCTTCCGCGCAACTCCAGTCCCTTTCCGTCTTCGAGATGCGCAAGTGCATTGCGCCTTTTTCATCGACCGAGATATTCGACGGAGAGTAGACGTTTTGGCCGCCGCGGGAACTCGGTGCGTCGCGCAAGCGCCACTCGTAGCCGCTGAATTTAGCAATGGGAGACGGGGAGCGCTTCGCACCGGGCACGACGGCCACTGCGAGAATGTTCTGGTTGGTTTTGGGCAGCGAGTCCAGGACGCTTTGTGGCCGGTAGCCGTCCTTCACGAGCAGGGCCGCGTACTGCGTGCCGAGGTGCGTCGCGTTTGTCCACTTGAAGTTCGGGCGGATCTTGGTAAGGGGCTGATCGATGAGTGGCTGCACCCACCATTTTCCGATTTTTGCATATAGCACGATCTTCTGACCGGGCAATGCTCCAATAGCGCGGCCTTCAATAATATCGTTGCTTGCGGATCCTCCTGGATCCGCTTGCGGTATGCGGGTGAACTCGATTGAAGGGGCATTGCTGCTGTGCTCGCGCTGGCACGCCTGGCACAGCACGACCGGAGCGATGGCCAGCACCCGCCTGCGGCTCAGTGTCGGGCGCTCACTTGACACAATCTGTCTCAACTAACCCTCGCTTTCTGATTCACTATCGTACTGGATCGAGCATGGGACGCCAGCTTGAGAGCACGATATATCGTGTCGGGGACATCAAAATCGGTGGTGGTGCCGTCTGGCTCCGGCCTGTACGAGAGCGCCGTTGCACCTATGTCATTTGGCTGCTCGATTGCAAAATACTGTTGCATGAAGCCGCGGACCTTGGATGATTTTCATGACGGCAATTACGCCTCGTCCGATAGCAATCGTTGAAGGGGATGCATCCAATCGGTTCCGTCATGCCTTACGGAGATCATGGGCAGCCATAGGACGGCGTTTTGCAATGAAAACACGATTCGTTATCACATTTTTCGTTGCGTTCGGTCTGATTTTAGCGGGAGCAATCGAAAGCGCCAATCATAAGAGAGCTCAACGACGGACTTTGCATCATCGAAAAGCTCGATTGTCAACTCTCGTTGTGATTGACGGTGGCAGTACAAACAACAGCAAGGGTCGTTTCTCTAACGAGAACTGATGTTCGCGGGGGACTGCAGTTGACGGGTGCCCTCAGGCTGAAATAGCACGTATAATTCGCTCACAACGAGATACTTACATGGCGTACCAACCCATCGAGAATTACGGAATCATCGGAAACATGCGCACTGTGGCCCTTGTGGGCATGAATGGTTCCATTGACTGGTACTGTTACCCGTATTTTGATTCCTCCAGCATATTTGGCGCGCTCTTGGATGATAAGAACGGCGGTCGATTCCAGATCTCCCCGATTGCCGGGGAAGTGCGCTACAAGCAATTTTATTGGCCATCAACTAATGTCCTGATTACGCGCTTCTTGCTCGCGGATGGCATCGTGGAGTTGGAGGATTTCATGCCCGTCGGGTTTCCTCCCGGTTCGCCGTGGTATCACCATCTTGTTCGGCGGGTTCGTTGCGTCAAAGGCGCGGTTCGGATGTCGCTCGTCTGCCAACCGGCTTTCGACTATGGACGCAAGGCCCACGAGCGAGCGCTTCAGCCAGACGGAGTTTGTTTCAGGTCGAGCGAATTGAGCGTAACTCTTTCCAGTGCTGTACCTCTTTCGCAAGGAGAACACGGAGGCGTCACCGCTGAGTTTTTGCTCGAGGAGGGCCAATCAGAACCGTTCTTTTTGAGTGCTCATCTCGGCGACGATAGCGGATCCTGCGCTCCTTCGCAAAAGCACGAGGCCGACGCGCTATTTCAAGGGACGGTGAAGTTCTGGCAGCACTGGCTCTCTGCCTGCACCTATCGCGGACGCTGGCGTGAACAAGTTCAGAGATCGGCCTTGGTCCTAAAACTCCTTACCTTCGAACCGACTGGAGCCATTGTGGCCGCCCCTACAACTGGCCTTCCTGAGGTCGTGGGCGGCATGCGGAACTGGGATTACCGATACACATGGCTCCGGGATGCTGCATTCACAATTTATGGTTTTTTGCGCATTGGCTTTACAGAGGAAGCGGCCAGGTTCATGGATTGGATTGACAGGTACGCGTCGAAACACATCAGTCCTCAATCTCCGCTTCCAGTGCTCTTCACGATCCACGGCAACAACCAGGTTGGCGAGCAAATATTGGAACATTGGGAAGGCTACCGCGGATCGCGCCCGGTACGCATCGGTAATGCGGCGAGTTCACAGATTCAACTCGACCTCTACGGAGAGTTGATGGACGGACTTTATCTCTATAACAAACATGTAAGCCCTATTGCGTACGACCTGTGGGTGAAGCTTCGTGCGCGGCTCGACTGGATCTGCGAGCACTGGCAAAGCCCCGACGCAGGAATTTGGGAGATGCGAGGTCGCGAGCGACACTTCGTCTATTCGAAAGTGATGAACTGGGTAGCATTGGACCGGGGTGTCAGGCTCGCTGAAAAGCGTGCATTTCCTGCGGATCGCGCGACCTGGATTCGCGAGCGCGACCGAATCTATGAAGAAGTAATGACGCGTGGTTGGAATGAAAAACGCCGCGCGTTCACACAGTCTTACGGCAGTGATGATCTCGACGCCTCGCTGCTAATTATGCCTCTAGTTTTCTTCATGGCCCCGAACGATCCGCGAATGCTGAACACGATCTCTGCTATTCTGCGCAGCCCTCGCGAAGGCGGCTTGGTGAGTGACGGCCTGGTCTATCGGTATCCGGCGGAAGCGCGGATCGATGGCCTGCCCGGCGCGGAAGGCACATTTAATATGTGCTCCTTTTGGCTTGTGGAAGCGCTAACGCGTGCAGGCCAGGTGATTCCTGAATTACTCGATCAAGCCCGGCTACTATTTGAGCGCATGTTGGGCTATGCGAATCATCTCGGCCTCTACGCAGAGCAAACGGGGGTTCAAGGCGAGGCCCTCGGGAACTTTCCGCAGGCATTTACACATCTGGCATTGATCAGCGCTGCGTTCAACCTGGATCGTATGCTCGACACGCGAAAGTGAACTTGTTTCCCTCGACGAAAAAAAATAGGGATCACGGCCGATTGGTTGCCGATCCGAGGGGCGATCCCATCGCGCAGCAGTCGATGATCATCTACACAGAGAACCCGGATCACGTCTCCTTCCGTTTATTTCGAAGCCACCCGAAACGAAAGCGGCGCGGAGTCGCCTGGTAGGCGAGGGAGCCCGGCATGTTCAATTCAATTTCCGTCCCGGCGCCGGCTCGACTCCAGATGCTCAAGTTGGCGCCGATGTTTTTAGCGCGTTCGCGCATTCCGCTCATGCCAAAATGTCCCGGGCGTCCTTTTCCGATGATCGGCGGCGGAATACCCTCTCCATCATCGCGAATCCGCAGCCGGAACACCCGCGGCGCGTATGCGATTTCCGCCTCGATGTGATGAGCCCTCGCGTGGCTGAATGCGTTGCGCAGCGCTTCGCGCACGATGCGATACAACTCGTCACGAATCACCGGATGCAACTTCCGTGGTGAGCCCTCCACGACCAAGTGGAATGCGGCTTCTTGCGTCGCTAATTCCTCGCCGAGCGCTCGCAGGTCTTCTGCCAGATCCGCCGGGTCCTCGCTGGAGAATCGCAAAGCGTAAACGGCCTTGCGTCCTTCACCGATCGCCTGATCCCCGCGATCAAGACTTCGTTCGAGTTCTTCCTTGGCCTTCCCCGCCGGTAGCAGATCGTCAACTACCTGGAGTCGCAGCATCAGACCATGAAAGCTCTGCAGCAGAGTATCGTGTAATTCGCGTGCAATCCTGGTCCGCTCGTCCACTCGTGCTTCGAGCGCTAGATGGAACCTCCTTTTGAGTTGCTTCAGACGAAGCTGATAGAGAAAATACATGACCAGCAGTGCGGCCGCGATGCAGATGGCCAGAAACCAGCGTGTCTGAAACCATGCCGGCGCGACCGAGAAGGCGATCGTTGCGCCCACGGTGTTCCAAACCCCATCGTTATTGCATGCGATCACGCGGAACGAGTATTGTCCCGGAGGAAGACGAGTAAAGAATGCCTCTCGCCTTGCTCCCGCCTCCTCCCAATCGCTGTCCAACGGCTCCAACTTGTATCGATAACGCACTCGCTCAGGGATCGACAAGCTTAACGCGGCGTAATCAATGCGAATGTTTTTGGTTAGCGCGGGAAGTTGTGGTTGGGAGAAGGGGGAGTAAACCTTCTCGTCCGCGATGATCGAACGGATTGAGACCGGCGGAGGGAGAGGGTTTCTGTAAATGTGTGCCGGGTCGACACGAACCGCGCCGTGTACCGTGGCGAACCAAAGCCGACCGTCGCTCGCTTGGATTGCCGAGGAAGCGTAGGTCACCGATCCATTTGTCTGCATCCGGTCGGGCAAATCGCTGAGCAGATCGAATGTCTCAAACTCAACGCGGTGTTCTGGATTGGCGGTTACCTTTTCAATCTCACGGGCGGGAATGTGGATAATGCCGGTACCGGTGGCCAGCCAGAGGCCGTTATCTCGGGCCCCGACGATTCCGAAGATCGAACTGAAACCGGTAGTTCCCGCGACGTGCACTCTGTGGAAGCGATGTCCGTCGAAGAATGCAAGGCCCGATTGACCACCGGCCCAAATTCGCCCGCGGTACTCCGCAACCACATTCGGCGGGCCGATATCGAGGCCCTTGTCGGAGCGAAAGACGAGAACCTTTCCGTGATCGTACTGCGCGATTCTGTCGAACCAACAAAGCCATACGCGGCCCACGCTATCCGTAAACGCATAGTTCGCCGACCAATCCGGATGATCCGGCAAAATGGGAACGAAGGTCCAGACGCCATTCGTGAGGCGAAATTCGCCGCTCCCTCCAAAAGCCACCCACAGATTCCCGGATCGATCTTTGGTGATCGCGGAGACAATGATCGGATCGGGCGGTGTTGCCTTATGACTGAGATCGAGAACTTGTTCGGGCACGGGGACTTTGACAACTTTGCCGTTTTGCCAATGCACGAGCCCATTGTCGGCGCCAAACCAGACCGACCCATCCGGATCGCGATAGGCCGTGTAAACGCGTGTCGGTCCGTTGGCGGCGGGCTTACGGTCCTGAACCCGGATCATGGGAAATCTCAAACTACTGGCCCAAACATCTCCGTGGGATCCCGCCACCAGGGTGAAATCACGTCCTGGTAAGGGAAACCAAGTCACGTTGCGGACGCGAAATCTGTCGAGGCCGCTGTCCGTTCCCACCCAAATGTTGCCTTCGCGATCTTCGAGTAATGCATTTACTCCTCGGCCGGAAAGGCCCTGTGCTGCCGAAAATCTCTCCGTGGTGAACTTAATACGGTTACTCAATGGTTCATCCGACACTGGCACTCGATATAGTTCATCGCCACCGAGCCACAGGGAGCCGTGGCCATCGAACATGGCTACGTTTACCCGCGTCGCGACGGGCGGCATGATCTCAGTCTGCGTGGCTTCGCCATCCCGAAACGTGCGGAGCCTTCTGAGTTTGTAATCGTAGAAGAGGAATGTACCGTCCCGGCTTTGCGTCAAGCCGGAGACTCGGCCGGTCCGGATGCCAGTGTCCTCGAATCGCTTCGCGCCCTTTCGCAAAAACACGATCTCCCCATCGGTAGCGGCCCAAAGCGTTCCCGCACGACCAGCCAGCAATGCCCAGGCGGTCTTGCCCGGATAATTCCAGTCGGCGTAGCGGCTCCGGTGTTCGCCCGGCCCAGGCGTCCACCGCGAGCCTTCCAAACGCGCCAATCCTCCGATCGCGGCTGCCCAAATATGTCCACTCCCGTCACGAGCAAAACCTCGCACCGTACTCACGGGAAAGCCCTCCTCATCGGAGTAGTTGGTAACGCGCCCGTTGCGTAGAAAGCTCGCGCCGTTTGAGCCGTATCCGATCCAAAGCCCCCCATCGGGAACCGCCATTAACGCGCTTATATAGGTGCCCATCAGGGAGCCGGACTCGGGCTGGTAACGTTCGAACGATAGACCGTCGAATCGGAAAAGGCCGTCCGTTGTTCCAACCCATAGATACCCGTCCGTCGTCTGTGCGAGCGCCTCGACTTCTCCGGTGATTCCGTTCTTTGCACCCCAGGCTGTATGGTAGAGCTGATTAAGAGATTGAAGAGGGTCGAGTGCGAACAGCGAGGGGCACCAGGCTAGGACCCACACAAGTAAGTATCGATTCGGGCGGAGCATCTACCGCAGGTGCGTGACTCCTTGTCTCGAACGAGCATTATCTCGTAGTCGGCGTGAGCCTCTTTCCTTGCCCAGATCAGAGCGGTAAGGCAGCCACGCTATTTCGCAGGTGGCCGGAACGACGGCTTGATGATTGACGAAATACCGTGTGCAATTCATCGGCGCATTGCCCCCGAGTATGGCCACTAAGCTCTTTGTCTCCATGCAGATAGTGCACCCGTGGAAGGTCGACGCTCTAATGGATAGCTACGTGCCTTCGGTTGAGGCGTCATACGATGATAGCGACCAAATTACTTCACAACCTGGGCCAGAGCATCTGGCTCGACAATATCACCCGCGACCTGCTGGATAGCCGCACGCTGAACCGCTACATTGACGACCTGTCGATTACGGGACTCACTTCCAATCCGACTATCTTCGATCACGCCATTAGTAATAGTACGGCATACGATACAGCGATTGGCGACCAACTACAGCGCGGAAAGGCTGGCGAGGAGCGTTTTTTTGAGCTCGCACTGGATGACATCACTCGCGCCGCACGGCAATTCCGGCCGATCTACGAAGAGACCAACGGAGTCGACGGCTGGGTCTCTCTCGAGGTATCTCCGCTCCTGGCATACGACAGTGCCAGCACGCTTCGCGAGGCCAGAGATTTGCACGCCAAGGCTGGGGCGCCGAACCTCTTCATCAAGATACCCGGCACGCATGAGAGCCTGCCCGCAATCGAAGATGCGATTTTTGCGGGAATACCGGTGAACGTAACACTTCTATTCTCCCGAGGGCACTACCTTGCCGCCGCTGAAGCGTTTCTCCGCGGCATCGAGCGGCGCATCGATGCGGGTCTCAATCCGAATGTCAGCTCAGTCGCATCCGTCTTCGTGAGCCGCTGGGACGCGGCCGTAGCCAACAAGGCGCCCGAGAGTCTCCGCAACCAACTCGGCATCGCCGTCGCGATGCAGACGTATCAGGCCTATCGGAATTTACTCGGCTCCCCCCGCTGGCAACGAATCTACAACGCCGGAGCGCGGCCTCAACGGCTGCTTTGGGCCAGCACCGGCACCAAGGATCCGAAGGCCTCCGACATTTTCTATATCAAGGCTCTCGCCGCGCCGTTCACTGTAAACACAATGCCGGAGGCCACTCTGAAGGCCCTCGCCGAGCACACCGAACTCGGGTCAATTCTGCCCGCCGACGGCGGGGATTGCGAACAGGTGCTCGGCGAGTTCGCCAAGGCCGGAATCGATATTGACGAATTGGCCGCCCAGCTTCAAGATGACGGAGCAAGGTCGTTCATCAAATCGTGGAACGAGCTTATGGCCGTGATCGAGGCCAAGAGCAAAACGATCCAGAATAGTGCTCAAGTTGCGTAAACATAAATCGAGGAGCAGGAAATGGAAGCAGCACAAGAGAAACCTAAAACACGCTCGGCCGTAGGGAGTCCTGCATGGAAAGCTCTCGAATCGCACTATAAGAAGATTCGGAAGCTGCATTTACGCAAGCTATTCGCCCACGATCCAACACGTGGCGAACGCCTTGCCGCCTCCGCGGTGGGGATCGATCTCGATTATTCGAAGAATCGGATCACCGACGAAACGCTTGATCTTCTCTTCCAGCTTGCCGAAGACGTGGGCCTAAGGGAACGGATCGAGGCGATGTTCTCCGGCAGCAAAATCAATATCACTGAGAAACGCGCAGTCCTCCACACCGCGTTGCGCGCACCGGAACGCGCATCTATTGTCGTCGACGGACAAAACGTCGTGCCGGAGGTCCACGGCGTCCTGCGACGCATGGCCTATTTTTCCGAACAGGTGCGCAGCGGAGCATGGAAAGGCTATACGAGCAAGCGCATCAGCAATGTCGTCAACATCGGGATCGGCGGATCGGATCTCGGTCCCGTTATGGCCTACGAGGCCCTCCGGCATTACAGCCAGCGCGATATGACTTTCCGCTTCGTTTCGAACGTCGACGGGACGGACCTCTCAGAAGCGGTTCGCGATCTGGATCCTGCGGAGACCTTGTTCATTGTGTCGTCCAAGACTTTCACGACTCTGGAAACGATGACCAACGCGCAATCCGCCCGCGCCTGGTTGCTGGCCGGATTGGGAGGCGATGAGAAATCCGTGGCGCGGCATTTTGTCGCTGTCTCAACCAATGGCACAGAGGTGGCGAAGTTCGGCATCGATACCTCCAACATGTTTGAGTTTTGGGACTGGGTTGGCGGGCGCTACTCGATGGATTCCGCCATCGGCCTCTCGACGATGATCGCGATCGGGCCTGATAGCTTCCGCCGCATGCTCGACGGCTTCCATGAGATGGACGAGCATTTCCGAACCGCGCCGTTCGAAAAAAATCTTCCGGTGATCCTGGGCCTTCTCAGCATCTGGTACAACGACTTCTTCGGCGCCGAGACGGCCGCAGTCCTTCCATACGACCAATACCTCAAGCGCTTCCCTGCGTATCTTCAGCAGTTGACCATGGAGAGCAACGGAAAGCACGTAACCCTGGATGGCGCCAAAATCAAGTCCGATACCGGCCCCATCTACTGGGGAGAGCCGGGAACCAACGGCCAGCATTCCTTTTATCAACTGATCCATCAGGGCACGCGATTGATCCCGTGCGACTTCATCGCATTCGCTCAGCCGCTCAATCCTCTGGGACAGCATCACGACATATTGATCGCGAACGTATTCGCGCAAACCGAGGCCCTGGCATTCGGCAAGACTCCGCAACAGGTGAAGCAGGAAGGCACACCCGATTGGCTCGTGCCGCACCGCGTGTTCGAAGGCAACCGTCCTTCGAATACCATCCTCGCCGCGCGGCTGACGCCCGAGACGCTGGGCAAGCTGGTAGCGCTCTACGAGCACAGCGTGTTCACTCAGGGCGTCATCTGGAACATCGACTCCTTTGATCAGTGGGGCGTCGAACTCGGCAAAGTGCTCGCCAAGCGAATCATCCCCGAGCTCGAGACGAAGGACGAGCCCAAACTGGCGCACGACAGCTCGACGAACCGCCTGATTCGCCGCTACCGGCAGCTTAGAAAAAACGCATGAGGACAAGGGAATTGAATTTATGCAAATCGGAATGATCGGACTGGGAAGGATGGGGGCCAATATGGTGCGGCGCCTCATCCGGGGCGGCCACGACTGCGTAGTCTTTGACCGTTCGCAAAAAGCGATCGATGAGATCGTCGCGGACGGCGCGAAAGGGAAGGCCCGCATGCTGGACCTCGTCGAGCAGCTCGAACGTCCGCGCGCCATTTGGCTCATGGTGCCTGCCGGCGTTGTTGCCGAGACCATTTCCAACCTGGCCCCGCTGCTGAATGAAGGCGACATCCTTATTGACGGCGGCAATTCCTACTACATCGACGATCTCCGTCGTGCGAAGGAACTCGATGCCAAGGGGATTCATTACGTCGATGTAGGCACGAGCGGCGGCGTATGGGGCCTGGAACGTGGCTACTGCATGATGATCGGCGGCGAGACCGGAGTGGTCGCGCACCTGGATCCGATCTTCCGTACACTTGCGCCCGGCGCGGGCAATATCACCCGCACTCCGGGACGCGAGAGGCTTGGCGGCACGGCGGAGTTGGGTTACCTGCACTGTGGGAACAACGGCGCGGGGCATTTCGTCAAGATGGTTCACAACGGCATCGAATACGGCATCATGGCCGCTTATGCCGAAGGTCTCGGAATCCTGCGCGATGCCAACGTCGGCAAGAAGACCGGAGCCATCGACGCGGAAACGACGCCCCTGCCGCATCCGGAGCATTATCAGTACGACCTCAATTTGCGCGACATCGCCGAGGTCTGGCGCCGCGGCAGTGTGATCGCTTCGTGGCTGCTCGACCTTACCGCGGCCTCGCTCGTCGAGGATCCTGCTTTGACGAAGTTCGCCGGCCGAGTCTCCGATTCCGGTGAAGGGCGCTGGACAATCAAAGCGGCGATTGACGAAGCCGTGCCGGCGCCGGTTCTCACCGCAGCTCTATATGAGCGGTTCAGCTCCCGTGGGGACGCGGATTTCGCGAACAAGCTGCTTTCCGCGATGCGCTTTCAGTTCGGCGGTCACCTGGAGAAGACCGCCGATAAACCAGCCGCTTAATAAGGAGAGCCAATATGCAAACTTCTCACTCCGACGCACTTGTCTTTTTCGGCGCCACTGGCGACCTTGCTTACAAGAAAATCTTTCCGGCGCTCCAGGCGATGGCTAAGCGCGGCAATCTGGACATTCCAATCGTGGGCGTTGCCAAGACGGGGTGGAGCCTTGATCAGCTTCGCGCACGCGCACGCGAAAGCATTGAAAACCACGGAGGCCTCGATCGCGAAGCCTTCGATCGCGTGTGCCGGCTGCTGCGGTATGTCGATGGCGACTATCATGATGCCTCGACGTTTCAGAAACTCCGCAAAGAGCTCGGTTCGGCGGAGCGGCCGGCATTCTACCTTGCCATTCCGCCTACGCTGTTCGGACTAGTAACCGAGCAGCTTGCATCCACGGCTTGCGGCGAACGCGCACGAGTGATCGTGGAAAAACCCTTCGGGGTTGACCTGGCATCTGCGCGAGACTTGAACCGCATCCTGCTCCGCACTTTCCCGGAGTCCGGAATTTTGCGAATCGATCACTATCTCGGGAAACTGCCCGTTCGCAACCTGCTCTACTTCCGGTTTGCCAACCTCTTCCTGGATTCCCTGTGGAATCGCTCGGCCGTAGAGAGCATACAGATCACTATGGCGGAGGACTTCGGTGTGCAAGGCAGAGGCGCCTTTTACGATCGTACGGGCACCGTTCGCGATGTGATCCAGAACCACATCTTCCAAATCCTGAGCAACCTGGCGATGGAGCCTCCGGTCCGAGCCGACAGCGAATCGATTCGCGACGAGAAGGTGAAAGTGCTCAAGGCCATCGCGCCGATCGACGAAAAGCGTATCGTTCGAGGCCAGTTTCGCGGCTATCAGGCCGAGAGCGGTGTTGCAGGCGGCTCACGGACCGAAACGTTCGCCGCGCTGAAGCTCGAAGTGAATTCGTGGCGATGGCAAGGCGTTCCGTTCTATATCCGTGCAGGAAAGCAGATGCCGATCTCATGCACAGAGATTCTCGTGCGCCTGCGCCGTCCGCCGGACGTTTACTACGCAGAGACCCTGGAACAGAATCATATCCGCATACGCATCAGCCCGGACGTAGCGATCGGTCTGGGAATCATGGTCCTTTCCCCGGATAAGGAGATCGAGGGACACGCAATCGAGATGATGGCGAACCACCATCCCGAGGCGAACGAAATGGACGCATATGAATGCGTGCTCCGCGATGCGCTCGCCGGCAACACAACGCTGTTCGCTCGCGAGGACTACGTGGAGGAAGCCTGGCGCATCGTCGACCCTGTGCTGCGCGCCGGCACGCCGCTTTACGAATATGAGCCGGGGACATGGGGCCCGGCGAAAGCGAACGAATCGATTCTCCCGCCAGGCGGGTGGCACGTTCCGCTACTGACTGCGCCAACGCGCGAGAACGCGGACCGCCAAGCTGCATGACCAAGAGAGGTGCTATGACCATCGAAGTACTTGCCGACTCTGGATCTATTGACCAAATGATTCCGGTGGCCGAGACCATCACGAGCACAGAGCTCGACCAACTCTGCATCAATACTGTCCGCACTCTCTCGATAGACGCGGTACAACAGGCCAAGTCCGGGCACCCCGGCACTCCAATGGCGTTGGCGCCGCTGGTTTACACCATCTGGAATCGTGTCATGCGGTTCGATCCACAGGACCCGCTGTGGCCTAATCGCGACCGGTTCGTGCTCTCGAACGGACACGCATCGATGTTGCTTTGGTCTGTGCTTCATCTCACGCGCACTCAGGCCGTGAACGCAGACTACGAGAATCTGGGACACGCCGCCGTCCTGCTCGAAGATATCCGCCGCTTCCGTCAGCTCGGCAGCAAGGCACCGGGTCATCCCGAGTACCACTGGGTTTCCGGGGTCGAGACCACAACCGGCCCGCTCGGGCAGGGCGTTGCGACGAGTGTCGGCATGGCGATCGCGGAAAAGTGGCTGGCCCACCGTTACAACCGGCCCGCCTTCCCGATATTCGATTACAAAATTTATGCGGTCTGCGGAGACGGCTGCATGATGGAAGGCATCGCATCCGAAGCTGCGTCCCTCGCCGGCCACCTCGGGCTTGACAATCTCTGCTGGATTTACGACAACAACCGGATCACAATCGAAGGCCACACCAACGTTGCCTTTTCGGAAGACGTAGCGATGCGCTTCTTGGCGTATGGCTGGCACGTGCTGCGTGTTGCGGATGCAAACGACATCGAGCACATGGAGCGCGCTCTGAAGAGGTTCCGCGGCAACACAGGTGCTCCCACTCTGATCGTCCTGGATAGCCACATCGGATACGGCTCACCGCACAAGCACGATACTCCTGCAGCTCACGGCGAACCGCTGGGCGAGGAAGAGGTCCGGCTGGCCAAGCGCGCTTACGGGTGGCCGGAAGATGCGAAGTTCTTCGTGCCGGATGCGGTTTACGAGCACTTCGAGGACGGAATCGGAACGCGGGGCGCGAGCGCGCGAAGGGATTGGCTGGATCTATTTGAAAGTTACCGGACACAGTATCCGCAACTCGCCGCTGAGATCGAGCAAATGCAGAAGCGCGAGCTTCCGGATGGCTGGGATCGCAATTTGCCGGTCTTCCCGCCGGACCCAAAGGGCATCGCTGGGCGGGAAGCCTCGGGCAAAGTGCTCAACGTCGTCGCGCAGAACATCCCCTGGTTCATTGGTGGGTCGGCCGACCTCGGACCATCGACCAAGACTTTGCTAACTTACGACGGCGCCGGCGACTTCCAGGCCAATAGCCCTGGAGGGAAGAATCTGCATTTCGGCATTCGCGAGCATGCGATGACAGCCATCCTCAACGGGCTGGCCCTCTCGAAAATCAGGCCGTACGGGGCGACATTTTTCATTTTCAGCGATTACGCGCGGCCGGCGATCCGGCTCGCGGCACTAATGGAACTGCCCATCGTTTTGGTATTCACCCACGATGCGATGGGCGACGGAGAAGATGGACCGACTCACCAACCAGTTGAGCACCTCGCTTTCTCCCGAGCTATCCCGGGGCTGGTCACAATCCGCCCCGGCGATGCTAACGAAGTGGTCGAAGCGTACCGCTACATCATGCAGCTTCGCCACCAGCCCGCGGTTCTCGTGCTCTCGCGGCAGCCGCTCCCCACGCTGGACCGCACGAAGTATGCGCCGGCCGCCGGAGTAGCCCGCGGCGCGTATGTCCTCAGCGACACCCCGGGCGCCGATCCGGAGCTGATCCTCATCGCTTCGGGCAGTGAGGTGAGTATCGCGCTAGACGCTCACGGAAAGCTGATCGCTGAGGGCGTCCGCTCCAGAGTGGTCTCAATGGCATCGTGGGACATTTTTGAACATCAGACTCAGCAATACCGCGACAGCGTGCTGCCCCCGAACGTTGCTGCGCGCATCGCGATCGAGCAGGCTTCGACGTTCGGCTGGGAGCGCTACGTTGGCCCAAAAGGGCGCGTAATTGGAATGACGACGTTTGGGGCTTCGGCGCCGCTTAAGGAGCTGCAGCGGAAATTCGGGTTTGAGCCGGACCGCGTGATAGAGCTTGCGAAGGAACTCTTGGGCAGAGAATTATGACGCAGACCAAGATGATCCGATGGGCCACATTCTACATACGTTGGAGCTTGGGACTGACCTTCCTATCCGCCTGCGCAGACCGCTTCGGTCTCTGGGGCCCACCGGGTTCCCGCTATGCCGTATGGGGGGATTGGTCGCATTTCGCTTTGTACGCGGCAAAGCTAAATTCGTTCTTGCCGGTTTGGCTGCATACACCCGCTGCCTGTATCGCGACCATTGCCGAAATCTCGTTCGGCTTTGCGCTCATCTCGGGCTTCCTTTTACGAGAAGCAGCTTACGGCAGCGCGGTCCTGCTCGGATTATTCGCGCTTACGATGACCATTTCTCTGGGAGTGAAAGCCCCGCTCAATTATTCAGTGTTTGTGGATGCCGGAGCCGCGTGGCTGCTGGCCTGCATGTTAGATCAAACGCATGAGTTCACCGCGAAGACCCGAGCTATTTCTCAAACTGCACAGAGGACCTGAGGTTCTCGCTCTGCCAAACGCCTAAGATGCCCGTGGTCGGGCCGGGCACGCAGCCCGTGGCTCGCCGAAGGAGTTAGTTAGGCACGGCTTGTATCAGTGTCAGTTGCGCCAACTGCCCGGACTCGATCACGCTGATGTGCCGGCGGCCGAAAGGCACCAGTCCTGGCACGATACATGCTCTTACTATGACGGCCCATACATTCTCTTAGAAAGACGAATCAACCATATGTCAGGACAAATTGCAAAATCTGTTTCGCCGCTCGTTCCTTCGAAACGAACGCGGCGCAATCTACAATCACAGAACAGCACCACGCGACAGCTTGCCATCTTCGCTGGAGCGATCGTGCTGATAGTGCTTGCTGCGTTCACATGGCTCTACTGCTATGCGATCTCCGCCGTTAATTCTGCCGTTTCGACGTTCAAACCCTGAACTGACCAGCAAAGATGGCGCTTGCGGTGTGCGGAGTCGACCTTACGAGACAGGCCAAGAACCGATGTTCACTTTCGTGTTCAATTAGCGCCGAAAAGGAGGCCGCCTGTCGCTGCAGTTCAATCTCAGGCCAGGATTCCATGGCGTACTTCCCGGCTCGACGCTCCCGAAAGGCATGTTCAATACGGATTTCAAGACCCGGGCTTTGGAGCACAGTATGCAAATCCATCGTGGAGGATCTGGCGGCGGGCGGAACTGTGACGGGCACGTCGAATTGCACTATTTGGCTTTGAACCGTAAATGGAATGTGTTTCTGTCCCACGATCACTGTGCGGATGGGATGATCGGGCGTTGCCGGACGGAACTCGTTACGCGCGGCGTGGTTTGTGCCAGCGTCCTTCCGTTGCAACGTGCTCCCCATATAACCAAAGAAACCACGCCTAACATTGCATACTTTGTGACGTAATACCTATAAGCCATTGTTCCTAAAGCTGGTTAATCCCGAGTACATTTCCGAATGCGAACCGACCCTTATGGCTTGGGGGTCAAAAAGACCTCCTGAACCGACTTGGCGGGATCGCTCGAACCTGCTACGACGAAACGGGCATAGACAGCCTTCGGTGGTGCCGTGAATCTCTCGCCGGCAGGCGCGGTTTTGCCCGGACGAAGCACAACCAGCGGCCTATCGATCGCCTTCCAGTGCGTCACCATCCACTGCAACATCACCTTAGTCCTGCTAGATGGTTTCGCTTCGTATCCGGCGACGTAAGTTTTTCCTCCTTCAACAGGAATAGTGTCGGATATCCAGTGGTCCCTTACCCTGTCACGCGTGTCCGGCAGCCAATGATCTTGGGGCCCATCAAAATGCCAACTATCCGGTGTACTCTTGCCGCGCCATCGAATTCCGAACCTTGGGTTCCGAACGAGGTTTTCCGCCGGATCCGTGGGCTGGAGCTGCCGGTTCACATGAAGGGTCCGGCCGGGATGCAATACGAGGCGACCGGTGACGAGAGGGCGCGCTCCGGTGCGTTCGACAATTGCCTGGTAAGAGCCCGCCGGCAGATTATGGAAAACAAATGAGGCACGATACTCCTTTGGCGTTTCGATTAACGGTTCACTCAACGTGCTGTAATTGGTTCCGGCCAGCATAAGCTTTGCCGGAACGAACTCCATGCCGGCTACCGGTGGAGCGGACACTCTGGCAATGAGGGAAGCAGTTCCTGTCCCTTTTGACCGCGCCGTGAGTACCAGCAGCGTGTGGACGACATCGGCCGTAACCTTGGCCGTCTCGACCGCAACTTCCGTTTCAATCGGTTCGACCGCGGCCTTGTTATTTGCCTGCACCAGCGGCAACATGCGTTTTGCATGCTGCTTACTGAATTCGATAAGACCGTTCATGCGGCCGGCCAAGCCCTCAGCAGCCGTTTCATCTGTTTGTCCGAGCAACTTAGGTTGGTAGCCTACCAAGTCGAGGCGTGAAGCATCGACCCAGGTTTCCATTCGAACGTGCATCTCTCCGTGAACTCCCAGGGTGTGTGCGGGCGAGCCTGAGTCCGTCACTAAGTGAAGAAGAGTTCCCACCCATCGCGCGGCGTTTGCAGGAGATTCGGTTCGTAGGGCCTGGAGGGCACGAAAGAAAAAAGGACGGTAGAGTGCCAAAACTGAGGGGAACCCGTGATCGAGCGGCCAAGGCGTTCCCGGGAAACGC
>DASUJR010000145.1:0-3375 GCA_036279175.1 Candidatus Acidiferrales bacterium
AGGATCTGCGAAAGCGGCGGCCACGAACGATGAAACAACCTGGCGCGCGCGGTTCTCGAAGCTTCGTCACAAGCTCGAACAGGATCAGGCGGAACTCGACATCATGCAGCGCGAACTTGGCGTGCTGAACGTCCAGTACTACGGCGACCCCAACAAGGCCATGCAGCAGCAGTTGAGCCGCGATGACATCGAGAAGAAAACCGCGGCTATTGAAGCGAAAAAGAAGCAAGTCGCTGAAGACCAGCAGGCGATTTCGGATGCAGAGGACGATTTGCGCAAGGCGGGCGGCGACCCCGGCTGGGCCAATTCGCAGTAGCCAATGGAACCAGTTCTTCTCGTCGAGGATAAGCCCGAGCTGCGGGCGATGTTGCGCAAAGCGCTCGAACGCGCGGGCTATTCGGTAGACGAAGCCGCGGACGGGAATTCTGCCATTGACAAAGTTCGCAGCCGCCGATACCAGGTGGTTCTCACCGATCTGAAACTTCCCGGTAGTTCAGGCCTCGATGTGTTGAACGAGGCGCGCCGAGTCGAGCCGACCCTCCCCGTTATTCTTGTTACGGCATACGGTTCGGTCGAAGAAGCCGTTCGCGCCATGAAGGAAGGTGCGTTCGACTTCATCCAGAAGCCGGTGGATCTGGATCATCTGCGACTTCTGCTCGAACGCGCGGCAAAACAGCAGGAGCTTCTGCGCGAGAACTTGCTGCTCCGCGAGGAATACGCGACCCGTTACGGCTTTCCGCGGCTCGTTGGTGAACATCCAGCGATGAAAGAAGCCAGCACGATGGCGCAACGCGTGGCCGCAACTGATTCAACGGTGTTGCTGCTCGGCGAAAGCGGAACGGGAAAAGAGCTGTTTGCGCGAGCGATTCATCACCTCAGTCCTCGCGCGGCAGCGCCATTCGTCGCCCTCAACTGTGCGGCGATTCCCGAAGGGTTGGTCGAAAACGAACTATTCGGGCATGAACGCGGCGCGTACACCGGAGCGGGCGCTCGAAAAGTTGGAAAGATCGAGATAGCTCACCGCGGCACTCTTTTTCTGGACGAGATTGGCGAACTGCCGCTCGCGATACAAGGCAAGCTGTTACGCGTGCTCGAAGAGAAGAAATTCGAACGCGTTGGCGGCACGCAACAGATCGAAGTGAATGTCCGCATTCTGACGGCGACCAACAAAGATTTGCGCGCGGCGATCGAAGCGAAAACCTTTCGCGAGGACCTTTACTTTCGAGTTTCCGCCGTACCTCTCACAATTCCGCCGCTGCGCGAACGCGGTGATGACGTGTTACTCCTGGCCGAACACTTCCTCGAGCGCTTTCGGGGCGAATTTCACAAGCCGTCGCTGGTGCTTTCCGAGGACGCGCGCACTCGCCTGCTGACGTACCCGTGGCCCGGGAATGTCCGTGAACTGCAAAACACGATTGAGCGCGCAGCCATTTTGGCGAGGGGGCCCGAAATCGATGCTGCGTCGTTTCAGTTGCCCACACCAAAACCTTCGATAACCGAACTGCCGATGGGCATGCTCGACGAGCAGTTTCTTTGGGATGGCCCACTCGAGGATGTTTCGCAGCGAGCGGTGGCGCATGTCGAACGTTTCAAGATTTCGAACGCGCTGCGCGAATCGAAGTGGAATAAGACGCGCGCGGCAGAAAAGCTCGGCGTTTCCTACAAAACTCTGCTGAACAAAATCCGGGCGTTAGGATTGGAAAACTAGACATCTGGGCTAGCTCACTCGCGCCGGGCGCGGTGGAGCAGAACGCTCCCGAAATTCCAGGCCTCGAATTGAACGGCTGTGAACCCGCAGCGTTTCATCAGTGATGCCAATTCTTGCGGCGACGGAAATCTGCCCACCGACGCCGGAAGATACGAATAAGCTTCGCCGCTCCCCGAGATCGCCCCGCCCAGACGCGGAAGAATCTTCCGGAAATAGAATCGAAATAATCCGGCGAGCGGTCCTGAACCAGGCTCGGAAAATTCCAGAATGCCGACTTCCCCGCTCGGCTTCAGCACGCGAGCGATTTCCCGCATTCCGCTTTCGTAATTCGCCAGGTTGCGGAATCCGAACGCTGAGGTGACCAAATCGAACGTGCTATCGGGAAACGGAAGTTGCAGCGCATCGGCGGCGGAAAATGTGACGCGCTCGCCGAAGGATCGAGCCTTCTCGCGCGCCCGCGTCAGCATCGGCTCGACGAAATCCGCTCCCGAAATTATGGCGCCATTCCCGGCGCGTTTGCGCGCCAGCGCGAATGCCAGGTCGCCGGTGCCGCAGCACAAGTCAAGCACGCGAGCTTCTGAATTTTGCAGAATATGAGCGACTCGATTCGCGGCACGGCGCCTCCACACGCGGTCGAGATTGAACGACAGCAGATGGTTCAGCAAGTCGTAGCGCGGCGTAATCTGCGCGAACATCCTTTGGACGCGCGCAGCCGCCTCGCGCTCGTCGCGCGCGCCTTCAGGACTCGACCCAGGTAGCGCATTGCTTTGCGCTGCGCTGCCCACGTCGCGAACCCTTTGTGTTCTCTCGTTTATCTGCGTTCCCTCATCGTTGAGAAGGATCGAGCGCAGCAAGCAGCGCCCCTATAACCACAATTCGCGATTGCGCATTTCGTATGCCATTACTCGTTAAACCGATCGCTCGGACGAAAACCGGTGTTAGCCGGCGCCGATTGAAGGATTGCGCTTCAATTCCAGAAATGTGCTCGAGACGATAGACCATGGAAGCTCCACGTCCCATTCCGTTTTGCCGATTCTGTTGGCCAACACCCACCGCAAGCGTCCGCCTCGATTCTTTTTATCGTTCGCAGCGATCGTTCGCAGTGCGGTCGGCGTGATTCCGCTTAGTGAGGGCACGTGTCCGAGGCGCGCGACGAGCCGCACGATTCGTGCCGCGTCTTCTGAGCGCGTGCGACCCACAGCGGCACCCATTTTTGCTGCCGCGATCATGCCCCAGCCGATTGCTTCGCCATGTAGAAAGCGCTTGTACTGAGTCGCTGCTTCGAACGCATGACCCAGCGTGTGCCCGTAGTTCAGGATTTTCCGCAGGCCGGATTCGCGTTCGTCTGCATTCACGACACGCGCCTTGATCGCAATGCAGCGCGGAATAATCCAATCCAGGGCCGCCGAATCGCGACGAAGCAGTGCGTCCAAATTCTTCTCAAGAAATGCGAATAGCTTCGCGTCCGCACTGATTCCGTACTTCACCACCTCGTACAGTCCCGACCGATATTGGCGCTGCGGAAGCGTGCGCAGTAGTTCAGGATCCACGACCACAAGTTCAGGCGGGTGAAACGCGCCGACTAAATTCTTCCCTTCCGGCAGATCGACGCCCGTCTTACCGCCGATTGCGCTGTCGACTTGTGCGACGAGCGTCGTTGGCACATG
>DASUJR010000146.1:0-3727 GCA_036279175.1 Candidatus Acidiferrales bacterium
CGCGCCAGGCAGCGGCTAACGCTGTGCACGATCGTGAATAAATGGAAAAAGGAATCGCCATTCCTCGAAGACTTTCTGGAGGATCGCAAGATCAAAACGTTCGACGCACAGCAGCTCGCGCCGAAGATCTCTCTGCCCCCTGTCGAAGAAGCCGCCGCGCCGGAGCCCGACCCGGCCGATCCTTCCGATCTTTTTGCCGCGGCCCGGGTCGCGGCGCTTCGTCGCGGCGAATTGCAGGAACCGACCCGCGCGTATTCCCGCGTCGCCCTCTGGGCCAAAGCATTCCATCCTCCGCGTCCCGAGCCTCTGCAACTGAGCGCATCGGCGATCAGCGCCTACGAAAGCTGCCCGATGAAATACATGTTCGGGCGAATGTGGAGCCTGCGCGGCGGGCCGCACGCCGAGGCGACCTTTGGCAGCGTGATGCACAAGACGGTTCAAGAATTCGTTCGGGAATTGCGCCAGGGGCACAAGGTCTCGATCGACGATCTACTGCTGATCTACGGCCGCGAGTGGTCCTCGGCAGGCTTTCCCGACGATTACCACGAAACGGAATATCGCAATGAAGGCCGCGAAGCGCTCGAAAAATTTCATGCCACGTACACGGCCGAGCCCGCGGACGTGGTCCATCAGGAAAAAGTGTTCGAACTGCCGTTCGATCCGGAAATCATCGTCGTGGGCCGCATCGATCAGGTGAACCGCCTGGGACGCAAGGAATATGAAATCGTCGATTACAAGACGGGCCGGCCGAAGGACGAAAAAAAAGCGGCGGAGGACCTTCAGCTCAGCATTTATGCGCTCGCCGCACGCGACGTGCTCGAAATCAATCCGGCGCGGCTGACTTTCTACAATCTGATGACGAACGAGCCCGTTTACACAGCGCGCGATGCGAAAGCCCTGGCCGCGGCCAAGCAGCGGATCGCTGAAACAGCAGACCGAATCCGTGCAGGGGACTTCGCGCCGAAACCAGGTTATGGCTGCGCGAGTTGCGATTACAAGCCGCTGTGCCCCGCGCACGAACAGCTCGTCTCGATTCGCCCCTTGCGAGCGCCCGCAAGAGAACATTCGTAGATTCGATTCCGGTCAAAAAAAGAGAGAGCCACCGAGACAGAAATCGTCCGGCAGAATGAGGTGCCTGAAATTCGTTTGAAAAACAGGGGCTAAGCGGCTGGAGCAAATTCCGACAGACGCAAAAAAAGAGGCGACCGCTTTCGCGATCGCCTCTTCAAAGGCCCCGAGTGAAACTCAAAGCCCGCCTGCCTGGGAGCAGGTTCGCCTGTCGGCCTACAGGCAGTCTGTTTCGCGCATGGACTGCAGTGAAACTTTCTCCCGCGAGACAAGCATGAAGGAAATTCCCAATCGCGCTTTTCTCGCTTCGTTCATTTGTAAATGTCACGACGAATGAAGTCAAGCAGAAAAACTTTTCGAGGGATTCCTCTGCGGAAACATTCGCGGAGCGCGCACTCACGAGCAAGGCCGTTTCGAACGCGCTACTCCGAAATTCCGAGTGCGCTCTGGTAATAGCCTCCGGGCGCGCGAACATCCAGGTTCGGACGCCGCACGCGAACTTCGATCGTGTGATAGTCCTTCGTCTTATCCTGGCCGTGCGGAGCAAAAGTGAGCGTGTACTGATTGCGCGCTTCGTCGGTCACGTTTGAGTACAAACGGTCAAGGTCGGATTCCTTCGCCGCATAGAAGACGTCTCCGCCCGTTCGTATGGCGTAGCGATCGGCTTGCCCGATTCCATGTTGAAAAAGCGACTTGCCCGGCACTGAATGCACAACCGAAATCGAGTACACCACAATGTTCGATTCGAGAAGCAGGTGAAGAGTGTCGTTGAAGGTATGAATGTTGTGACGGGAATTGCTGCCGTCGGAAATCAGGAAAATGATTTTTCGCCGATCGGCGCCGCGGCCCTTCAACATCTGCCCAGCGGCATATATTGCATCGTCCAGTGCGATATCATTCGCCGGCCGTCCGGCGCCGTGCTGCGGAACACCCCGCCCCGTTGGAAGCTGTTGCCCGTTGACAACAGGACCGGATCCCATAGCCGTCGGATCGTTGCCATACAACGCCGTCGAATGCGACCCAAGTTCCATCCGCTTCAGAGCAGTGAACAAAACGTCGTTGTTGAATGAAAAATCGGTCACCGGCTCGGTGTACGATTGATACTTCATCACAGCGACCTCGTCCTTGGGTCCAAAGCCCCCCGAAATGGAAATGAGGCTTTTCTGCACCTGACCTGCTTCTTTCGCCGCAAGGTCGTTGTCGATCAAAACGACGGCGGAAAGAGGAAACGGATTCGCATCGAAAACGCGAATCTGCTGCTCGACGCCATCGCAGAAAATCTCGAAATCACCTTTTTCCAAGCCGGCGACCAGTTGTCCGCTGCCATCTTTAACGGTCACGGGAACCAAAACCTGTTGCGTTCTTACGATGATTTTTTGCTGACCATTCGCTTGCGACGACTGTGGCCGCCCTTGTGTGGGTACACCCGGAGTGGCATGCTGGGGATTAGATGACTGAGCTCCCGCTGGTATTCCCGCCATCAGCAGTACGCTTGTTAGCAGAATCGTTCGAATCATGAAGATCTCTCATTGCCGCGGAAATAGGTTCGGGGGCCGGGGCATCGGTGGCCCGAACATCCGCCACACGATTCGACGCATCGTATCACTTCGAGCAGACTCCGGAGGAAATTATACAATGCGACCGACCCGACTCGCGGCTTTCGTCATTGCCGCAGCTTTGGCAGCCTGGGCCGCCTGGTCCGTCTTGACGCCGCCCGCGTCGGCCGCGCCCCAGCAGGAAACTCAGGGACCGATGCGTCCGCCTGGAGCGCCTCCCGAACCGCAACAGCCTGCAGCGCCGCCGCAACAGCAAGTTCCCCAATCCGGCCACACCCTTAAGGCGCAGACCAATCTCGTCGACATCTTCGTCACCGCACGCGGCAAGCACAATGACGTCATCTCCGACCTGGCCAAAGGTGACTTCAAGATTTACGAAGACGGCCAGGAGCAGAAAGTTGCCTACTTCGACCTCGAGAAAAATCTTCCGCTGACACTTGGAATTTTGATCGATACGAGCGGCAGCATGCAAAACATTTTGGACGCCGAACAGGACACCGCCTCGCGCTTCCTCCACGACATCATGCGGAAGGGTGACGAGGCGATGGTGATTGGGTTTGACTTCGACGTGAACCTGCTCGCCGATTTGACCGAAGATACCTCGGTGCTAACTCGCGCCATTCAAGGCGCACGCATTGACGCGGTGGCCGGCGGAGTCGGCCCTACGCCGGGAACACTTCCTGCAGGACAGAATGGCGGAACGGATTTGTACGACGCGGTTTATCTCGCTTGCCACGACGAGCTAAACGGTCAGACGGGCCGGAAAGCGGTCATCCTTCTCACCGATGCCGAAGATACCGGCAGCAAGCTGAGTTTGGGTGACGCGATCGAGTCGGCGCAGAAAACGAATACCGTGATTCATGTTTTGCGACTGGCCGACGAGCCATTCTACTTCGGTATGGGAATCGGCTACACGGGCGCAAGCGTCGCGAGACGAATGGCTTCGGAAACCGGCGGGCGCGAAATCGAGGTCCGCAGCGAGAAGTCTCTGGACAAAGCTTTTGAAGAGATCATTGAAGAACTGCGCTCACAGTACGTGGTCGGATACTATCCGACGAACACGAAACACGACGGCACGTTCCGTCAAATCAAAATTCAGGTTA
>DASUJR010000147.1:0-18951 GCA_036279175.1 Candidatus Acidiferrales bacterium
ATTTTGGTGCTGGCCTCCATTGCTTTTTCCTGTCTCCAGACTCACAAGGCATTTGTCATCATCCGTAACTGTGTGCCAACTCGTTCTGGTGCGGCTACGAGCGGGAACTCCTCGGACCAGGTCCCGGTTCGAAGCTCGGAAGAGGAGAGAACCACGAAGTAAGGTTGCGCTTCCCGCATTTCTCCCAAGCCGGGAAACAGCCAAGCACCATCAGTCGGCGTGCGCAGTTCGAAATAGTACTGGAGCGGGTATGGGGATTTGGTATAGCCGCCGGGAATCGGCGCACTGAAGTGATTCCCATCCCTTCGCATTTCTGCAAATTGATATCGCTCGGCCTGATCCACGTGGCGGTAATAGAGCCGAATGGATAGTACTGGCGCCGCCGCTAGAGGAAGTGCAAGAACAATCTCCAGCGGTTGACCAGGAGCGAATCTGCCGGGAGGTGTGTGTTGAACGTCAACCGAGCCACGTTTTGCTGGCACTGTCAAGTCATGGAGCGAGATGGAATTTTGAGGAGATCGAGCTGAGGCCGCAGATTCGAGGCGCTTCTGCATCTCCAAAATGTCGTTGTCCATGGCAGGCAAGCGATCCAGCCAGTTCCCACGCTGGTAGGGCATAGGACCGAAAGTAATGTCGGAAACGTAAATGCCCCGGGCACTCTCGGCGAACCCCTGCCAAGTATCTCGAGCGCGACGATATTGCTTGAGTGCTTCTCCTAGCACTGTGCGGTCGCCAGATTGTTCATACGCCGCGTATAGAATGCCGCTTCGAAACTTGGCGGCAAAAAACCGGCCGATTCCAATGGTGATTCGAAGGTCGACGGCGGCGCGGCGAAATTCAGCAGACTGCCTGTCCGGCACGCGCCCTTCGGCATGGCTCAGGTTGGTCTCGGCCGCATCTGCTGCCGCGTCCAGCCATTCGGCAGCTTCGAGCGGAGAATACTTGCCGCTGCGTTCCTTCTTCAACAGCTCCGCGGTGAATTCGTTGATGGTCGAAAACAATTGCGGATCAAGCGGGCTGACATTGCCGAAAACCGGTGGCTTAGGCGTGTCGAAGTAAGGGGAAGGCACAGAGGCATCGACGATGGATTGATTGGTGTAGTACTCAGGGCTGAAGGCATCATTGGCGGCGGACGGCAGATGAGCGGTCGTGACGATCTGCGTGATCGGAGTGGCGCTGGCGAGGGCCGCTTCCATGGCCGTAGATGCGGCACGGAACTGGGTTCGCAGGTAGCGCTGCCAGGTGTCAGGACTCGCGTCAGGGTTGTAGATCAAGCGTCCCCACGAACGGTACGTGTAGAGATACTTTTGCCAGTCCCAACGGGGATTGAGAGAAGAGTCAGCGTACGCGCAGCGGCTGCCCGCCAGACCAGAGCCGCGCCGTCCCTTGAAGGAGAGAGGTTCGTAGAGTTCGGAGCCATCGCATCCACAGAAGGCAAAGGCGCGGGCATGGGCGGCGGCATAGGCCGGATCGCCCCAGAGCAGCAAGCGATGGCTGCCGGGCCAGATCCGAAACATCACGCGGTAGGCTCGTCTTTCGCGAAGGAAGTCGGCATAACCGTATCGGGTAAAGCTTCTTGAACCATTGCTGAGCCCGAAAAACCCTCCGGCGTCGCGGTGCTCGTTCGGCATTTCGATTTCGCGAATGGACGCCTGCTGGTACGGAAGGCCCATGTGCTCAGCCCAATATTTGGGCGAGAGGGTGAGCGGCATGCCAGTTTTGAGTGCTTCGTCGACCAATTCCTGGGTGAGCCCCTTGGTATGCAGATCAAGGTTAACCGTGCGCCCGGAGGCGGGAAGAGCCGAGAAAACGGTCGACCAGAAGGAGTAGTCACCTTCCCGCACGCCACTCTCGCCGTGTGTGCGCAGCGTCACGCCGCTGATATTGGGACAGGCTTTTAGCAGCTCCGTGAGCGCCGCGCGCGAGTAAGCGGCGTGGTTACGGGGGGTTATTCCCTCAATGGTGTAATTGGCCCGCGAAGCAGGGCCCCAGTGATAGCCGTGTGTCCAAATGCCCAATTGGAAATCGAGTCCGTGGGCGGCGGCCTGGGCGCTGATGAACTGCAGCATATCGAGATTACGGTTGCGTTCTTGGTTCGACAGGTTGGCGGCGCGCACGTCGCAGCCAGGTACGGCGAGCAAGAAAGGATAGGCAAAGAGCAGGTAGGCGTCGCGCACATCGTCAAGCGAGTCGTAGCCGATGCCGAAATTCAGGCTGAAGCGGTTGAAACGCTGCGCAGCCAGCATGGAAAAGTATGCTGGCCACATTTCGCGATCGTAGAACCAAGGTTTGTCCTGAACGTCGCTGCAGAAGAGGCGTCCGATGCTGCGGAGAGAGTTAAATGGCCGCTCGGCAACTGCTGGCTGTTGTTCGAGCATGGACAGCGGGCTCTCAGAATTCTCAATGCAGTCCGCGAGTTCGAGCAGTGCGTAGAGCAGGCCGCGAGCATCCCCGCATGCGAGGATGCCGTGGTGACCGTCAGAAGAGAACGGGACGAGAGCAAGGGATTCCGGCTCACTGGAAAGCACGAGGCCCGCTTGCCTGAGCGAGGTTGCGGCGAAAGCTCCGCGATTCGCGGCGGAGGCAATAATGCAGAAAGAGTTCGGCGGAGCCTGTCGAAGTGATACGAAGTTTTCGACCTTAACGGCGCGCCGTTCGAGCGCCTGCGAGACTTCCATTTGCGCCCAACGGCATGGAAGCGAGGAGGCGACCGGGTCGTCAGGGTCGGCAATGATGGAGACTATTTGGCTTCGAGATCCGACCGCAGATGTGCGCACGCCCAGCGCGCCGAGGGCTAGCCCTGAGAGCCGAAGAAAATCACGGCGCGTGGATTTCACACCAGCGCGATTCGAGTGAGAACGGTGGCGGTTCTCTGATATATCCTCGGAATGTTTACGCCTCAACACGGGCACGGAATGCATTAATCGGACGTTGCCAGAAGTGCTCGATCAGAATATTAGTTGAAAATCGAGATCGACGGCAACGATAAGAGTGCATTCGGGCGGTCTATCGGACAAAGTGACTACGATACTTGCCAATGGCAATTTCGATCCGGAACGTTGTATGTCGGCACCACCACGCCAAGTACGCTCACTCTGTCCTCCCGAACATTTTGTCTGCGCATTGTTACGGTGCCGTTACATCCGTGTGAAGGCTAGGTGAATGCAGTTCTAAGGCAGATCGTACCGTAAATCAACAAAACCCATGCCGAGGTGCGCACTTGCGCCCGCAGGAGTACTGGCATTCGACCACGGGCTGCGGGAGAGATAAGAAGCCTGGGTGATGATCTTCAGATCGCCGTAGTCGCGATTCTTCCAGAGCGTTTTGATCAACCCAAAGGTCCCTTCCTGAATTGTGCAGTTCTGCGAACTCTCATTTCGACTGTCGAGATTCCATAAGCGGGCGAACGCATCGTTAAAAAACCTGATTTGCTCGGCAGCATCGATCACAGCTATCGCCTCCGTCATGGTGCGCAGTATTGCGGCAGAGCGATTGCGTTCATCCGAAAGCGAGCTGATGGTTGAGATAGCAGGATGTCAAGCATTACCCCAGATGATCGTCTGGAAGGTTCCACGCAGCAGAAGGCCAACACCGCCACTTGCATTCCCGAATGGCTTATAATCAAGCTGTTCAAGCGCCCGTAGCTCAGTTGGATAGAGCGTCTGCCTTCTAAGCAGAGGGTCGGGGGTTCGAGTCCCTCCGGGCGCGCCACTTCAAATCTTTGCCCGTCATGGGATTACCGTTTCGACCTCTGCCTCTTGAGCATCAGATTTGGGAGCAGAACGGAGCAAAACACTGGAGATTTTACACGCCAGTTGCTTCTGCGCTTCCGGCATTGGTTGTGTGTACACCGAAAGCGTGAGTCGCGAATCCGTATGCCCCAACTGCGCTTGTAACGCCTTGATGCTCTCGCCGGACGGATTTGCCCAAGTGGAATACGTGTAACGAAAGCTATGCCACGCCACCTGAGGAATCTTCGCTCTCTTGCATGCTGGCACCAGCACTCGGTTCCGAATATTGTTCGGATTGAGAGCTGTACCATGATCCGTTGCGAAAACGAGGCTTTCCAGATCGGCATCTATTGGACGAAGCCGCCGTAAAGCCTCTACGACAGACCTGTCCACAAACACCTTGCGGCGCGAAGCCCGTGTTTTTGGAGCGGCTGTGTGACCTTCGTAGGAGCATTCCGCCACGATGACGGAACATTCTTCAAAGTCCACGTACTTCCACCGCAACCCGAAAATCTCTCCGCGTCGCAATCCCGAAAGCACGGCGAGTAACACCATCGTGCGATAGGGTTCCTCAAGCTCTCCGAGCAGCGCACGAACCTGCTCAGGGGTGAGTGTTTTCTTCTCCCGTGTGTTTACGAGCGAAGGCACCTGCACCTGACGCGTTGGATTCTTTTCCAAGTACTCCCACCGCTGAGCCGTGCTAAAAATCTTGGAGAGAATGCTCCGAAGCTGATGCACCGTCCACGGTGCAAATTGCTTGGATTTCTCTGTCAGGAATTTCTGCACTACGGCGGGACCGATCTCCGGCAATCGTAGAGTTCCGAAGAACGGAATCAGATGCCGCCGGATCATGTAACCGTAATTACGCGCGGTCGAGTAGCGAAGCATCGGAAGGATATTCGGCTCCCAACGCTCGACGACAAACCGTTCGAAAGTCATCATGAGTTCCGGCTTCTGCGTGCCCTGGTTGATCGCCGCCAATTTTGTAGACAACAATCGCCGTGCATCGCGCAGTCCGAGTTCTCGCACCGATCCCAAAACAACGGACCGCTGCCTCCTCATGTGCGTGCCATTTTCTGCGATTGCGTCTTCGCGATAGCGACCGACCCACACGGGGTTTGTTTTACCTCTCTTCAAAAGCCAGCCTGTTTGCCACCTTGGTCTAGCCACGGATAGTGAATCTCCTTTCTCCGTGGCCTGCCTTGTTTCTGCGGGTGGCAGCATAACACGAGGTTCAGACTGAAGCGCAGGGTCTATAGACCGCCGCTGCGAATTGTCTGAACCCGAAAGGGAATTTCGCGTTGTACTCGTCGCCGTCATGCCGTGCGATCCAACACAGACTGCTGTCGCGCTTCGCGTAACCACGACATCACTTCATCCGCACTGAACCGCCAATACTTTCCAACGCGGTATCCGGGAATTCGCTCACGAGACCGTTTCCGCGTGTGTCCATACACCCATGACACAGGAACACGCAGCAGATCGGCCACCTCTTGAACGGTCAGGAGTTGTCCTTCCCGTTGGGTTTCTCTCTCTGTGGTTCTGTTCGCGGCATCTTCCGGCCAGAGATTCAACTCCTCACTTGTGGAGGGAACTGGCGGGAACGAATCGCCCACTTGAGAATCTCGAGTCTGCGGATCGGACCTTGACGACGAATTCACTGCAAGGCGCAAGCCATGAACTCTTGGCGAGTCTGGGTTCTTGCGCGCGCCGGGTTGGGTCGTGCGGGGCATTGACTTTTCCCTGGGTCTCCATTATTTTCGTATTCAACTTGACTTCCTGTGTGCATTATAATACGTTTGCAACTTGAATGTACAGATGCATCCTTATGTCATTGGGTTGCATCTCATCTCACGTACAGGAGGTACCCCCGGATGCCCAGGAAACCGGAGAACGAAGAGCGGCCCTTGCAGCAGCAAACGATCTCCGTCCGCATCAGCGACGCCTTGCGCGCGCGCTTGGAGCGTGCCAAGGAACTCATGTCCTCGAAGACCGGAGAGAGCGTCACAACTTCCGATGTCGCAAAGCAATTCCTCGAATCGGCCCGTGAGGACCGCCTGGAAGTTGTGGACCTCATGGCCGAGCCGACGGACACGCTTCTCCAGATTCGCAGGAAGGGAGAATCGCAGCACGTTTTGTCGCGTGCGGAATGGGCCGTCCTCGCCTACTTTGTGCAGCAGGGTTTCGAAGCCTTTTCCGACCGGACGCCGAACCCTGTTTCGCGCGAATCCCTGACCACAGTTCTGGATGCGTTCCTCGCCGCGTATGAACTGCGTAAGGAACGCACTTCCAAGCTCGACGAGTATTACCTTGGCAATCTGCCCGCCGAGTATCGGCCTGCCAAAGCGAAGGACGCTGACGACCAAGCCTCTCCAGAAATCGTGCGCCGGACAGTGCTCGAAACTCGCAAACGACTGAACGACACGGGAACCAAGTGGGAGCCGTTGCTGGCCGCGCGAAATCTCCATGTGATTCTGGAAGAAGAAAAGCTGTCCGGGGCCGAGCTTCTCGACCGTGCCCTTCGCCCGTTCTGGCCTATTCTCTGGCGACTGGCAGCGCGCGGCCACTACTGCTTGAAGCAAGAACCGCTCCGACTGCCTTCTACCGCGAAGGAGTCTTTCTACCAGCCTCCGATCCCGTCTGTTAAGGAGGGGGAATACTCGCTCTCGTTTGCCCGTGGAGAAGGCGGCGACTTCTCCCTGCTTCTGAGCTTCCCCGGCCCTCGTGGTCCGCAGTATCCGATCAGCGGATATCCCAAGATCACGGAGTTCCGCGCCATGCTCGGGACGTTAACACCAGAAGGAGCGAGCCGCCGCTGGAATGGCGAACACTTCTTCGGATACGTCGCGCCATCCGAGGAGGCCAAGGGGAAGGACGTGTGGTTTCGTGCGCACGCGAACGGCATCACGTTCGGCTTCTCGGAGAAGGAGTGGAAGTCGGTGCAGGTTTTGTTTCGCCGCGCCTGGGAAATCCCGGAGGTGCGTATGGCGTGGGATGAACTGGCGCTCGAATACGGTGAACTTTGATGCTGCGCTGCTTCGCAGCGGGAGTTTTGCGGACACGCCACCCCAAATTGGGTGCTGCAAAGCGCCGCGCGGCGCTCTTGGTTAACGTATTCTCGCGCGGCGGGTTAGCAAAATCGCGTCGCTGGCGGTTAACCTTCGGCGCTCTCGGTTAACTTGTTGATTTTGCTTGCCAAAGAAAGAGGAGCTTTTTTGATGAAGTCCTCCAGGAGGTTCCTTCTTATGCCTGCCGATCAACTGCGGAATAGAACTGTAGGCTGCAAGATGCGCGATGCCGAATATGAACAGCTTGTTGCCGTCGCGGAGCGTGAAGGTTTGACGCTGGGCGAGTGGTGTCGCGATCTGCTGTTAGAGCGGGTCAACGGACGCAAAGAAAAGCCCGTCGAAGACACTCTGTTGGCAGAACTGATTGCACTGCGGACGATCCTCCTGAATGCGTTCTACAAACAGGCCCAGGGAGAGACCCTGACAGCGGACGAAATGCAGCGGCTCATCAACCATGCAGACAAAGACAAGTTTCGCAAGGCGCAGGAGCGCCTCGCGGCGGCAACAAGGGGTGCGGAATGAGCCAGGAGTGGGGTCGAAACCAGTACGCGGGTGAGTGGCCGAATCCGAAGCCCGCCTGGGCCATCGCAGCAGTGCTTCTGGCAGTGGTAAGCGTGGCTGCGATTTGTGCCTACCGTTATGCCTACGTCCTGACGCCTTTGCAGAAGTTCTATTTTAAGACGTACATCCGCAGCGAACTCCGCGCCGAGATTGGTCTCAGAACTGGCCGTTACACGCTGCTGAATGTTGCGGACCGAAACGGCAGCCGGTTGGTGCTCGACGAAGAGGTGATTCCGGTAACGACAGCCAAGGACGAGACGAGGTTTGCACTCACCGAAGAGGCAATGAAATTGGGAGATCGACGGCTCGAATGGCAACAAGGCCAATATGACAACGCAACGTTCCATGCGTTCCTGGGTCATTGGATCTATCGCGATCAGACGTTCGTTGACTTCTTGAAACCAGCACTGTTCGGAGGCTTGGCAGTGTTCTTTTTGGGCTTGCTGGTAGCCATCCCGAAGGATGCGGCTCGCGCCCGCACGCGGAAAGAGGGACGACGGCTGAAGGGGCCGGAACTGGTAACCGTGAGCGACTTCAATCGAAGGAATCGCTCAGACGGCATCGGCTTCGAGGAGAAGCAGACTTTATTACAAAAAGTGTTCGGCCAAGTGCCGACTCTGAGGCTCCCTCGCGCCATCGAGCCGAGCCACATCCTTATCATGGGCGACACCGGGACCGGCAAGAGCACTCTCAT
The DNA here is from genome assembly GCA_036279175.1 of Candidatus Acidiferrales bacterium. GTDB lineage: Bacteria > Acidobacteriota > Terriglobia > Acidiferrales > UBA7541 > Palsa-295. Next base: position 8,055 of record DASUJR010000147.1, read on the forward strand.
CCGAAGAATCTTGTTGCAGATTGAGGAGCGCAACGAGACTGCCATCGTCTACGACCCGGCACTCGATTACACGCCGGAGTTCTACAATCCCGAGCGCGGCGACGCAATCCTCAATCCGCTGGATGCGCGGATGCCCTATTGGAGTCCCGGCGATGAGTTGAGGCACGACGCAGAAGCGCTGACATTAGCTGCATCGCTTTTCCCTGACCGGCACAACGAGAATCCGTTCTTTGTCGAAGGCCCAAGAAAAATCTTCGCGCATCTCCTCACTTTCCGGCCCACACCCGAGGAAATGGCTTGGTGGATGTGCCACGAGGAGCAAATCGACCGGAGAGTGAAGGGCACCGAGTATGCGGCGCTGATCGACCGGCAAGCACCGGCGCAGCGGAGCGGTGTGCTGGCATCTCTCAACATGATCGCCGACACTCTGAAACTGCTTCCCTCAGAAAAGGAAACGACGGCGCAGTGGAACGCCGCAGAGTGGTCCAAACAGAGGAAAGGCTGGCTCTTCCTCACCAGTACACCCGAAACGCGCAAGCGGCTTATCCCTCTGACGAGCTTATGGCTCGACACGCTTGTGCTGCGTCTGATGAATCAAGGACAGACCAATCCGCGCAAAGTCTGGTTCGTTTTGGACGAACTTGCCAGCTTGCAGCGGTTACCACAATTGCATACCGCAATTACCGAAAACCGCAAGTCGAATAATCCTGTTGTGCTCGGCTTCCAGGGACGGAGCCAACTTGAGACCCGTTATGGACATGAGGCCGAGGCGATGCTGTCGCAGCCCGCGACGAAAATCTTCTTGCGCACTAGCGAGTGCCGCGCGGCGGAGTGGATTTCAAAAACCATCGGCGAGGTTGAAATCGAGAGGCTGCGCGAGAGCCGTTCGAGCGGACAGCTGGGACGGCACCGCAACACCAAGAGCTACAACTTGGAACGCCAGGTCGAGCCGCTGGTAATGGCTTCCGAGATCAGCGGGCTTGTCGACCTGCACGGGTATCTCAAAAAGGGAAACGTTGTCGTGCGGATGAACTTCCCATTCATCGAACTGCCAGCCAAGCAGCCGAAGTACATCGAACGGCCCTTCAAGAAGTGGGCTGAAACACCGCCCAAAGTAGCAGCAGCGGCAATCGGAACTGCCGAAACCAACGAACAGAAACTCGCGCCGCAGGAAATCGCGAAAGCCCAGGAACATCATTTGGGCCGCACAGTATCGGTGCAGACACAAGAGCACTTCTTCGAATAGAGGCCAACGCGTGCTGACAATCTCGAATCCCCTGAGCGCAAGCCAAACCCAGGCGTATCACGCCGAAGAGTTCTCGAACGCGCGCGAGAACTACTACACGCAAGGCGACCAGATTCGCGGCGAATGGCACGGAAGGCTTGCCGAGCGGTGGGGCCTCAGGGGTGACGTGCGCGAGGAGCACTTCCACCGGCTCTCGGAAGGCCAGCATCCGATCACGGGCGAGCAGCTCGTGCGCCACAAAGCGGCACGGGAATACGTGAACGAACACGGCCAGAAAATACGGACAATGGAGCACCGTGCGGGCTGGGATGCGACGTTCTCCGCACCGAAAAGTGTATCGCTGACCGCGCTTGTTGGCGGAGACGAACGAGTTCGCACGGCGCATCAAGAAAGCGTGGCCGTATCACTGGACGAATTGGAGCGATACGTTCAGGCCCGGATCGGCGGAAACCTTCCGGCAGAAACAACAGGCAAATGGGTAGCGGCAAAATTCGAACATGACAGCGCAAGGCCCGTTGACAGCTACGCTGCTCCGCAACTGCATACGCACGTGGTTTTCTTCAATCTCACGGAAACTGGAAATGGAGAAACCTACGCGCTACAGCCACGGGAACTCTACAAGACGCAGCAGTATGCTACGGCGGTGTACCGCTCGGAGTTAGCAACGCGGCTGAAGACACTCGGTTATGAAGTCGAACGCGGGAAGAGCGGCCAGCCGGAGATCAAGGGTTATTCCGAAGAATATCTCGCAGCATCAAGTCCGCGCCGTCAGCAGATCGAAGAGCATCTTGCGAAGGAGAATCAGCGAGGAGCCGACGCCGCGCAGATTGCCGCGCACAAAACACGCCAACCAAAGCTCGAACTCTCACACGACGAAGTGCAAGTGCGCCATCGGCAAATGGCACAAGCCTTTGGGAACCAGCCGGAGCGCGCGGTAGCAGTAGCGATGGAGAGAGCACTGCCGATTGACCAACAAGGTCCCCACACGACGGCACAGTCTGCGGTTACATTCTCGAAAGAGAGGAACCTGGAACGTGAGGCGGTCGTCGAGGAGCGCGAGCTATTGCGGGATGCGCTGAGACGCTCAATGGGAGAAACAACACTCACTGAGGTTAAATCCGAGTTCGAGAAGCGTATCAAAGCTGGTGAGTTCATTGGAGTAGAGAAGAAACCGGGCGCACCAGGCCGAGTATTCACCACTCAGGAGATGATTGATTACGAGCGGGACACGATCCAAATCATGCGCGAAGGCCAGAACAGACATTCGGCCATTGGCAGCGCCAGCACACAACGAACAGTCGAGAAGGACTATCCGCATCTGAGCGAGAGCCAGCGGCGAGCGGTCGAGCAAATCCTCGCGAGCCGGGATCAGGTTACCGCGCTCGAAGGCGTTGCCGGTGCAGGCAAGACAACTTCTCTGACCGCAATCCGTGAAGCCGCCAAACGCGAGAGATACAAGGTGGAAGGCTTCGCGCCGACATCACGTGCGGCGCAGAAACTCGGTGAGGCCGGAATCGAAGCGAGCACGTTGCAGCGGCATCTGGCGCAAACTGATGAAATGCTCGACGGACAAAAGCGGCTCTACGTTCTGGATGAATCGAGTCTTGCGAGCACCAAACAGATGAACGAATTCCTCCTCCGACTCAGAGAACATGACCGCGTACTTTTGGTAGGCGACACACGCCAGCACCAGGCCGTCGAAGCGGGAACGCCGTATCAGCAGCTACAGGAAGCCGGAATCCAAACTGCACGGCTCGATGAAATCGTGCGGCAGCAGGACCCGGCACTCAAGGCAGTGGTGCAGCAGCTTTCACGTGGCCACGTGAGAGAAGCGATCCAGAATCTCGACTCCCAGGGACGCGTACATGAGATCGTGGATCGCAATGTGCGACTGAGAGAAATCGCCGTCGAGTATGCAAAACAGCCACAAGGAACGCTAGTCGTCTCGCCCGACAATCAATCGCGAATGGAAATCAACCAGACCATCCACAGGGAAATGCAAACACGCGGACAAGTGGACCACAGGGAGCACGGCATGAAGGTCCTGATAGCACGCCAAGAAATCACCGGGGCAGACCGGCGGTGGGCCGAGCAATACAAGCCGGGTGACGTGGTGCGCTACACAAAAGGCAGTAAGGCAGTCGGCATCAAGCCGGGAGAATATGCGCAGGTCGAGCGCGCGAACGAGAAAGAAAATCTGGTAACAGTGAAACGCGAGAACGGCGAGCAGGTAAGTTACGATCCGCGCCGTTTACAAGGTGTGACGTTGTACCGAGAGGCAGAACGCGAATTCAGTAAAGGCGACCGCGTGCAGTTCACAGCGCCGAATCGGGAGCAGAACATCGCGAACCGCGAGCTAGGCACCATCGAGAAGCTCAACGCGCGCGGCAGTCTCCAAGTCCGCCTCGACTCAGGCCGCACGCTGACGTTCAACATCCGCGAGAATCGGCATCTGGACCACGGCTACGCAGTCACGAGTCACAGCAGTCAGGGCCAGACCGCCGACCGCGTTTTGGTCCATGTGGACACAGAGCAGGCAGGAGAGAAACTCGTCAACCAACGCCTAGCTTACGTGGCAATTTCGCGTGGCCGCTACGATGCGCGAATCTTTACAAACGACAAGGCCCAACTCACCGAAGGACTATCCCGCGACGCATCACACCGATCCGCGATGGAACCGAATCGTAAACCTCCACCGCCAGCGCATCAGAGCGAGCCGTCTTCCGAACGAAGCCAAGTGCACGAACGCACGCGGCTGCAGGGTCACGGCATGAGCAGATAAATGCGATTCCCTCCGCTTTCGCCGCCGTCAAGGGTCACGACCGCTACGCGGCTCCTTACGGTCGCCCTTGACTGCGAGTTCGCTTTGGCAATGTTCTGGCCATGAGATGCGAGTCCTCTCTGTGCTCAAACTACGAGGCGCGGATGAACCAACAGATGAAACAGCGACAGCCTTGCATCGAACGTATCCGTGGGATGATGCCTGTCGCTAGTGAAGACTTGACGCGGATATAATAATATATGTATACTAGTATGCAGATGGACGGCGAGTTGAAGCCTGTCAGATGGATTGGAACGTCGCTCAGGGATTTGCGGTCTTTCCCTCGCGAGGTCAGGATCGACATCGGGCACGCGCTCTTTACAGCCCAGGAGGGCAAGACCGATCCTGCCGCTAAGCCCCTCAAAGGTTTTGGCGGTGCCAGCGTGCTCGAAATTGTGACTTCGCACCAGGGTAATGCGTGGCGAGCCGTCTATACGGTGCGTTTTCAGGATGCCATCTATGTTTTGCACGTATTTGAGAAGAAATCTACAAAAGGTATCGCCACGCCGCAAAGAGTGATTGATCTAATTAAACAGAGACTCGCGGAGGCCGAGCGCGACTACCGAGAAAGGCAAAACTAAAATGAAAACGAAGGCCCAAAAAACACGCAATCGCTTTGCCCGCGTGACCGAAGGCAGCGGAAACGTCTTTGCAGACCTTGGCCTTCCCAATCCCGAGCAGGAACTGCTCAAGGCGCAACTCGCGCTACAAATCTACACGATCCTCAAGGACAGCGGCATGACACAGGCGGAGATCGCCAAACTTCTGGGCGTGCAACAGCCTCAGGTTTCCTTGCTGATGCGGAACCGCGCGGGTAATTTTTCCGTTGGACGCCTCATGGAGCTCCTTACTGCTCTGCGTCGCGACGTTGAAATCACCGTCCGGCCAACCCGAAAGGAGCATGGCGCACTCTCGGTTATCTCTGTCTGAACCGATGCCCGTTCCATAATACTTCATTCGTAGTGTAGATTGCTCGGCGAGCGAATCAGCGAGGTTTGGACGGATTTTCGGTGGAAAGGCTGATCAATTTTCTCACGGCACTCGACCGCGACATCGAAATCGTTATCCGCAAAAATCCTTCCTCGCGAAGGGCAGCAAAAATCCTGGTGACGGCAGCTTAACGTCTGATACTTCCCATGATTCGACGCTCCCTGGTATTTGAGAACTGGGTGCTTCGGAAATTTTTCTCGCCGGTTGTTGCTAACCCGGCAGATCTCGATGCCGCTGAAGGCTGGCCGGCGTTTCCACTGCTAGCTCGGCGACATCCTGAGTTGCGCCCGCACGGCCCTTCGCAATCGGAATTCGTACGCGGAAGACTGAGCCAACCACAGGGGTGCTTTCGACCTCAATTGATCCGCCATGCGCGACCGCTGTCGAGTGCGCGATTGAAAGCCCAAGTCCCGCGCCTCCTGTATCGCGGGAGCGCGCTCTGTCCCCCCTATAAAATCTTTCGAAGATGTGGGAAACATCCCGCTCGGATATACCAATACCGGTATCGGCGACTTCACACACTGCGTCGGAATCAATCTCTCTCAATGAGACGGAGACCTTGCCGTGACTAGGCGTATATTTTATGGCGTTGTCGATCAAGATCGTGAACAGCCGCTGTAACTCGTGTGGATTTCCTTTCACTTGAATACCTTTGGAAGGAATATCAATGACGAACTGAATCTGCTTGGGCCTGCCCAGAGTTTCACCTCGGCCACAAGCCAGGCGGATGGTTTCGCTCAGGTCCGCAGTGGAGGATTGAAGATTTGCGTCAACCGAATCGTAGCGGGCGAGCGTCATCAAATCCTCAACGAGACACTTCGTGCGCACAGCCTCTGCACGGATTCCCTCCAGAGCTTCGCCCCAATCGTCACGCGATGCGTCCCGCCGCAGCGCAAGCTCTGCCGTGGTCAATATGAGAGCAATGGGTGTTCGGAGTTCGTGCGCGGCATCGGCGGTGAATTCCGAAATCCTGCCGAAAGCCTTCTCCAGCCCCGCGATCATGCCATTCAGCGTCTCAGACAACCGCGCCAACTCGTCACCGGTCCGAGGCACGGCCAGCCGCAGACTCAGATTCCGAGCACTGATTCTCCGCGCCGCATTCGTAATCTTGTCAACCGGTGCTAGCGCCCGGCGGCACAGCCAGTAGCCGACTGCCCACGAGAGCGCAAGAAGCGCGGGCAGGAACCACAGCGCCAAATCGCGAAAGCGGCCCAGCATTGCGTAGTATTGTCCCACCGGCTCGGCAAGCTCGACGACATATGACGTGCCTTCAACTTGCACGTTCGCCGAAAGGGTACGGAGCAGCGTGCCTGGCACAGAAATCGTCGCGAAGCTGGGCTTCGATAGCTGCGCAACCGGCGGCGGCGCAATATGATAGGGAGTAATCGAAGGCGACTGGTAGAGCCACTTGCCGTCAGAACGTACTTGCAGTAGGTCGCCCCCCGGCCTGAGGCCGGACAGGTGTGCCTCGAATTCGTGCGCCAGTTCATCCGCGTGCCGGCTGTGCAAGCGGCCCTCAATAAATGGTCCGATCTCCTCCAACCGACCCGAAAGATTGCTGTCGGCGGCGCGGATGATTGTATGGCGCATGCCAAAATACATCGCCACTCCCAACGCACAGACCATCAAAGCGAGCATGGCTGTGAACCAGGCTGTCAGGATCACTCGAATCGAAAATTGTCCCATCACTCTCCGCCCTTTGCAATGCGATAACCGACCCCCCTCACTGTCTGGATCAACTGTATCGCTTCGTCTCTGTCGATTTTCTGCCGCAACAGGCTGACGAACGCATTCAGGTTACTGCCTTCCGCCGACTCTTCCGTGTTCCAGACTGCCGCGATGATGGCATCGCGCTCCAGCACATGACCTGCGTTCCTCATCAGGAGTTCCAGAAGCGCGAATTCGGTCGGCGTCAGGTCGATAGGTCGCTTGTTCCGAAAGACCTGATGAGTGGCCTGGTCGAGCGAAAGATCTGCCACCCTGAGAACCGCTGGCCGGGGGATGGGGCCCCTTCGCGCCACCGCCCGCAAACGCGCCAAGAACTCATTGAACAGAAACGGCTTCGTCAGATAATCGTCCGCGCCCCGGTCCAACCCCTTCACTTTATCGAGCGGGGCGTCTCGTGCGGTAAGCACCAGTATGGGTGTCTGGTCCCTCCGCTCGCGTAGGCGGCGGACGACCTCAAAGCCATCTAGCCTCGGCAGCATGATATCCAGAACGATGACGTCGAACGTACAGCTTTGCGCTGCCTCAAGAGCCACTACGCCCGTACAGGCCGCCACCACGGAATGACCCTCGGCGCGGAGGCCCTTTTCCAGCAGCGCCGCCATTCGGGTCTCGTCCTCGACAATCAGTATCTGCATGCCCCGGTGCTTCCTATCCTCGCAGACGCTTTAGAATCTTTTCGAATCTCTCTTCATCGACCTCTCCCCGAGCAAAGCGCCGCTTCAAGATTTCCTCTGGATCTTGGCGTGCAATCCACGACCGGATCAACGGTCTTATAGAGACCAGCACGAGCGCGACTAGCACTAAGACGAAGGCAATCCAGATCAACTCGTGCGGCCACAACCACCCATGCCAATATATCTCATGCGGCTGCATTTTTATCCTCTCTGCGCCCAGCGGCGCACTCACGTGAAATCAGAATTTGAATCCCACAGAAAGCTCCAGCTCCCTTGGAGGGAGGGCCGTCACAGCGTGCCCAAAGAATGGCGAACTCAGGTCTCCGACGAAGCCTGTATAGTTCACCCGATTGAGGACATTGAATGCATCAACGGCCACCGTCAGCCCCGGCCCTTTGCCCTTCTTTGATTTATTCAGAAACACCTCGTGCGACCACCGCAGATCCACGTCCGCGTACCCCGGGCCTTGCAGGCTGTTGCGCGGAACGCCGGGCGGCCGCGCATCCGCACGCCCGTCGTGGTACTCATCGATTCCTGTTGTTATCGTGTACGGCGCTCCGGTGTAAAACGAAAGAGCGACACCGAGATTTAGAAGCTTGCTAGGCCGCAACGTGCCCAGCAGGTCGAAGCGGTTGCGCCGGTCAGTGTCCGAACGGCCCCACTCTCCCGTGAGGTCGTAGCTGTTCGGTGGAAAGTACCAGATTCCACCCGTGTCATCACGCGCCCAACCAAGCCGATACTGGGCCATCCCTGCGAAATATTTTGTCACTTGGCGGCGAAGCGTGACCTCAATCGAGTCGTCGGCGCCTCGTCCCGTAGACTCGAATTGCCGCAGAACGCCAATTGCAGGATCTGGGCGCACCTCGTACAGCGGAGGGAGCGGTTGATTGAGGTCTCGCGAACGAAAGAGATGAAAAGAGCGCGACCCAATATAGGTAACGTCGAGGGTGGTCTTATCCGCGAGCTGGCGCTCTAGCCCGAAGCTGTATTGCAGGATAGAAGGTGTGTGGAAGTTCGGGTCAAGCTGCACCGGGCTGACCGGCTGATCAATAAGAGGTTCAGCGGGGCTAAATGGCTCAGGATATCCGGGGTTGGTAATGACGTATTTCCGGAGGCGCTCATCGTTGAAATAGAGGAGATACGATTCCGGGGCGTCGCCCGTGCTGTCGTAGAATATTCCTGCACCACCACGCAGGACAGTTTTATGGCTCGTGGAGGGGGAATAAGCGAACGACACGCGCGGAGCAAAATCGTCGTTATCGCTGAAGATGTCCTGCCAATCGTATCGAAGGCCCACGGATAACGTCAAATTGGGACGGACTCTATAGTCGTCCTGGATAAAAGCGCCGAGAACTTCTTCAAGGTACGCCAGATGGGTATCCCCCTGCTGCAGCGTGAGGGAATAAGGCCGCTGGGCTTCGTAAGCAGCAAGGTTTGAAAAGTAGAATGTTCCTACGGCATCTTGCTGATTATCGATTCCCACCCGACCCCAGTGGGGAACATCCACGCCCATCTTGAGCAGGTGCTTGCCGTGAGAATACATCAGTAACTCATTCAGGTCGAAGTGCTCTTCGTCACGTGACTCGTCAGCCTGCGCACCCCCGCCGGTGAATGCTCCTTGGACCACGATCTTCGGGCTGGCCTGAAGGCTCGTGGTCGATGCGTAGTCGTAATCCAAGAGCAAGTGGAACTGATTGACCAGTGAGGGAGACAGCGTAGTTTCCTGGGAATAGACAAGCCTTTCTTGACCAATTTTGCCGTCGGTGCCAGCTTCGGGGAGGGTGAATCCGCCCACGCCACCATTCCGCCAGCTATTATCGGTATGCGAAAAAAAGAGCGTCGCGCGGTTCGTATCGCTGAACTTGTGATCGATCTGTGCAGAGAAAAGACCGTTATGGGTCGGGCTTGGAACGTTCTCCTGGATCGGTCCGAATGGCCCGATTGCGAATACGACCGATTGCAGGTTCTCGACGTTGTAATCCCCCGAAATGAGAAATGACGTGGTTTCGCTTCTACCAAGCGGACCACCCAGCGCACCATCGATTATTTGCCGTTGCTCAGAAGGCTTGACGAGAGAAAAAGCATTGCGCGCATTGAAAGCGGAGTCGCGAAAGAGGAAGTTTAGGTTGCCATGATACTCGTTGGAGCCTGATTTCGTGGTGACCTCGATGCGGCCTTTGCCGGGCCGGGCAAATTCGGCATCGTAAGGATCGTGGTTGATTTTTACTTCTTTGATTGCTGAAGAAGAAACCGATACATTCTCGGCTTCGACCCCGTTTACATTCAACGCCGGACCAGCGGTCCCGACGTCGGTGGGACTGAGAAAGCGAGAAAGCGCCGCAAGGTAATCTTCATCGAGGATCGGAAGCGTGTCGAGCAATTCGCTACTCAGGCTGGCAGCGTTCGGATTCTCACTTGTGTCAACGCTAGGCTCTCCATCCTCGGACGTGACACTAGCCTGCTGCTGCATAGGTGCGATGGTCAAAACGATCCTGAGCGGATGAGGATCGCCTCGGCCCACCTGGATCGATTCGTCGAAGAGACTGAACCCGGAATACTCCACATGGATTTCATAAGTGCCTGGAAGGACTGAGTTGAACTCAAAGTCGCCCCGAGCGTCCGACCGAGTGAAACGCTCGGAGGCCTGGTCACTTCTTTTCAATCCAACCGAAGCTCCGACAATTGATGCGCTGTCCGGGTCTAAAACGACACCTTTCACAGTGACCTGCGCCCACGTGGGAGTGCTCGCGGTGGCGAGTACAAGTAGGAGTAAAGATGCAGATGCCAGTATGTGAAGGCGAGGTAGTGTGAGATCGCGCATAATCCAAGCTCCTCCGCCATCATGGGCACAGAACCTTAAGAATTCGTCAAAGGGACGCGGCAGCGCCAGGCCGCGACTTGTGAGCAGTTCTGTGTAGCCTTTAAGAGGTCAATTCGGGGGATGAGCCTTACAACAATCGTGGGCTGTAGCCGAAAAATCCATTTCATTGAGCCGTACCGGCAGGCGCGTTCTCGCTTCCGCTCTTTTTGATGGCCGTCTATTGTATGCGGACTTCAACACCGCGCCGCGCGCGATGATTGGCACTTATTCCATGTTCTACAGGGCGGAAATCTAGTGCTGGACCCTGACGAAGCCAGCGGGAAAGAAATGACCATACGCTTACCGAGAGTGGTCAATCAGAGTGCTCCGCAAACGATCTGAATCTTGAAAAGCCGCCAATGCGAAACCCTCCCGGTCACTGACCCTCTAAAATTCTGGTAGACACGGCACAAAATATGGGAGCAAGTTTGAGAGCAGAATGGCACGAAAACGTGCCCAACACCGTCTAACACCATGCACGTAAGTTGCAGAAGAACAAAGCAGGCCACGCATCATATAAGTCTCTGTCACATCTTCTAAGCAGAGGGTCGGGGGTTCGACTCCCTCCGGGCGCGCCA
>DASUJR010000148.1:0-8676 GCA_036279175.1 Candidatus Acidiferrales bacterium
AACGGATCACGCCATTCGCGCGAGTGACCGTGATTTTCATGCGTGAGGTAGTCAGCGTGACCGCATCATGGCTCTGGTCCATGTTCCATTGCGCGGGAGGCCAAGTCGTTTTGGTGACGATGAACTGGCGAACGTCGGGAATAGACGAGCCGGGCGCGTAAATCACGTGAACGATTGAGTCCGAACAAACTTGCAGCCGCAAAACGCCCTGATGCATTTTCAGCAGTACGCCATCCGCCTGCTTTTCGACGCCGGTGACAGGGTTCAGCGGCGTCCATTGCGCACGCGCAATCGACGGCACGGCCGCCGAGCAGGACACCAGCACGAGGGCAACAAATAGTCTTTTCATGGCTCTCTTTCGCGAACTTTCTTGCTTGCGGCTTTGCGGCGATTACGGCGCAAACTCTGACATTCGCTTGCAGCTAAGTCAATCGGATTCCCGCGAGCCAAGCTCCGTAAGCCAAGTAGAAAATCGATTCGGCAGTCGTCTTTCAGTGACAGATCGAATCGCCACGTAAAGACTGCACGCGAGATTAGGGTGTTTACTGGATTGAACTACATGGGAGCGTCCATTACGGTGGTTTACAGGCTCCAATAGGAGACCTGAAATCATTTGGAGGGCTGCTATGGCACGAACGCCCAGCAGGGACGAGATTGAGGTAAGAGCTTACGAAATCTACGAGCAGCGAGGTTGCGAAGACGGCCACGCAGACGATGACTGGTTTGCCGCGGAACGTGAACTGACCGAACGATCTGCGCCCGAGACGGGGAAGTCCGGATCGCGCATCAAGGAGGCCGTTTCGCAAGCGATGCAACAGAAGTCCCGCAGCGCTGGAAGCGCACACAATTAATTCCTGGCTGCGCGTGACCTGCCGGCGCGCAAAGAAAAAACTGAAACGTCACGCTGACCTTATCCAGCCGCTCGGATCTTTCGACCCGGGCGGCTGCGCCCGCCGCCACCCCCAGCGCGGTCGTCCGCATTCTGACCGATAAACAGAAAAAAAGCTGTCCTCCGCCGGAGAGCCAATGCTCACTCGCACGTTGCTCTGTCTCGCGCTCGTGATTTTCCCGGCGGCGCACAGCGCGCACGCGCAGCAGCAAAACCCGAACGGTGCGGGCTCCGGAACCGCCGACGGCCAAATGATTTTCCTCCAGCGCTGTTCGCACTGCCACGGGCCCATCGGAGAGGGAGTCAGCGCGGCAATCACAATCGCCGGTCCTAATATACAAGCGGAGCATGATCCGGGGCGCATCCTGGCGGCCGAGGAAATCGGGCCGAGCCACATGCCGGACTTTGGCCGCGTACTAAGCGTCGCCGAGATGAGGGCCGTCGCGGATTACGTAAGTGAACATCTTGCTGTCATCCCGCTCGGCGGCGGCAACGTTGGCGAGGGTGGCGAGCTGTACCGGCGGAATTGCGCTCCTTGCCACCGCACTGCGGTCCGTGGAGGCGTGCTCGCGTATGCGGGCGTGAACCCGCCGAATCTGACCGGCTATAGCGCCCCACTTATCGCCGGCGCAATTCGGTGGGGGCCCGGTCCGATGCCGAAGTTCCCTCCTTCAATCCTCAACGATCGCCAACTTAATTCAATCGTCGATTACGTCGAGTCGGTGCAGCACCCACCGCGACTTGGTGGAAGCGCGTTGCATTGGTACGGACCAGTCGCGGAGGGCTTTGCAGCGTGGGTGATCCTGGCCGTTTTGGTGGGTCTAACGGTCTGGATTGAATGGGGAGGAAAAGGATGACTTCCGATCGGCTCGGCATCGGAACACTGAATCTTCTCAGGCACCAGGAGGAGAAATGAGGCGACACGTCGAGCCGCCCGCGCCGCCATTTGTTCGCATCTATCCCGGCTCTTCCGAGCCGCCCAACGACCATCCGAGCCGGGGCGGGACGGCGGTAGTCATTTCGTTGCTCACTCTGTCGATTCTGGCCGGCGTCGGCTTTGTGGCCGTGTATTGGAATGGCGCGAACACGCAACTGCTTGGCGGTTGCCTGGCGCTGGTTTTTTTGGGGCTTGGGTGCGCGCTGGTCGTCTGGGCGCGCAAGCTGATGCTGCACCAGGAAGCGGTGGCGCCACGCGAACCGCTGCCATCGGAGGCAGAAGACCGTCAAGCCGTCTTCAAGGACTTTTATCCCGGCGCGCCGCGCATCCAGCGTCGCAAGGTCGTCACGTGGATGAGCACGGCAGTCGTCGGCGTACTGGCCGCCGCCGTGATTTCCTCTCTCAGGTCGTTCTATGGCCGCTCGCCGCTCGCAGTTCAACTCACAACGCCGATCTGGAAGCGGGGGCAGCAATTAGTCAGCGACACCGGTGAGAAAGTCACCGTCAATTCGCTTGAGTTGCGGTCAGCCACAATTGTATTTCCCGACGACAAGATAGGAGACGTCAGGGCGCAGGCTGTGTTGCTTCGCGTTCCCCCTGACGCCCTCCGCCTCCCGTGGAACAGACGTGATTGGGCCCCTCAGGGCTACGTTGCTTACTCGCGCGTCTGCACCCACGCGGGCTGTCCCGTGGGCGAGTTCGAGTCGAACATCGGCCTTCTGCTTTGCCCGTGCCATCAGTCGACGTTCGACGTCCTGAACGGTGCGCAACCAACCAGCGGACCGGCCGCGCGTCCACTGCCGCAACTGCCGCTCTACGCCGACCCGGAAGGTAATTTGCGCGCGGCAGGCGACTTCACGGCGCCGCCAGGTCCGGGCTACTGGAGCATTCCTTCATGATCCTGCCACGCCTTGCCCGCTGGATGGACACGAGACTGCGTCTCTCCAAGCCCGCAAGGGAGGTCTTGAATCACGTCTTCCCGGACCATTGGTCGTTCATGCTGGGCGAAATTGCGCTGTATTCGTTCATCGTGCTGGTGGTCACAGGCGCGTTCCTGGTGATGTTTTTTAACAACAGCGCTGCGAGCGTCGTTTATCACGGCTCATATCGCGCGATGGACGGCGTTCGGATGAGCGCCGCGTACCGGTCGGCTCTCAAATTGAGTTTCGACGTACCGGCCGGACTCCTGGTGCGTCAGATGCACCACTGGGCGTCGTTGATTTTCCTGGCAGCAATCGTCGCCCACCTTTCGCGGATTTTTTTCACAGGCGCTTACCGCCGTCCGCGTGAGATCAATTGGATCATCGGCCTGACGCTGCTTCTGTTCGCATTGTTCAATGGCTACCTGGGATATTCAATGGCCGACGATCTTCTTTCCGGGATGGGCGTGCGGATCGCGTACTCCATTACGATGTCGATCCCGCTACTCGGTCCATGGATGGCCTACGTTTTTTTCGGCGGGACCGTGCCGACAAGCGCGACGGTCCCGCGTTTCTATGGAATGCACATCTTTTTTGTACCCGCGATCATTGCCACGCTCATTGCGCTGCATCTTTTGGTCATCTGGCGACAGTACCACACCAACTATCCGGGGCCGGGCCGAACGAACCGGACGATCGTCGGCTCGCACCTGTGGCCAACCTATACGGCAAAATCGATTGCGTTGTTCTGCTTTGTTATCGGCCTCATTGCGGCTCTCGGCGGCCTGGTCCAGATCGATCCGATATGGGTGTATGGACCGAACAATGCCGTCGCGGCGCTTTCGGGCGCTCAACCGGATTGGTACCTTGGATGGATCGAAGGAGCGATGAGGCTTTTTCCCGGCGCCAACCTGCGCATAGGCGGATGGCTGATTCCTGAACTCTTTTTCTCCGCCGTCCTTTTCCCGGCGCTGATTTTTCTGGGCCTTTATCTGTATCCGTTTTTCGAACGGTGGGCCATATACGACGACCAGGACCACAACGTTCTAAAGCTGCCCTACCAAACACCCGTCAAGACGGCCTTTGGTTGCGCGCTGTTTGTGCTGCTGCTGGTGGTGTTCTTTGCCGGCAGTGACGACGTTATCTCGATCGCGGGGAACTATTCGGTCACGAACATACGGACAATCCTGCAAGTTCTTTTCTTCATTGCGCCTGCCGCTACAGCGGTCCTCGTGTACGCAGGATGCCGATTTTGGCGTGAAAAGCGAGAAGGCCTGCGCGTGGAGTGAGGTCGTTCACGACTGTGTTGCTGAATGTGCCGTAGTGACACGCTGCAACCATTCGATCCGGGGGTGAGCGCCAGTGCATCCACGTGCTACTCTTTGGCTCGAATCTGCTGGCGGCGATATCTCTCGTAGCCCAGCTCTTCCACCTGGTGCACCTGCGCTTCCAGCCAATCATCGGCTTCGGTATGCGACGGTTCTTCATTCGGAATATGGACGCTATGAAAAGTCGTCACAGTTTCGATTGAAGAACCGGCCTCTTTGCGCAGTCGACCGCTCGCAGCGCCGCACTTGACCCGTTCGCGTCGGCACTACGCCGGCGTAATTTCGGCTGCGCTACATTCTGGTATGCTTTTGGCCGATGCGGCTTTCGGCTCTCCACTTTCGGCCCTACACTTTTGCGTTTGTTGCTCTCGTTTGTGTGCTTGGAACAACTTCGGCGAACGTCTCCGCCCAACAGCAACCTGTACAGCCCGCAAGTCCGCTGCAAACAGGACCGGAGAAAACGCCACGCCCCGAAGCGCCAGTTCCAACGCCGTCGAGCGGCCAGCCGTCCAGCCAGTCGCCTGCGCTTTCGTCCTCCTACAATCCAATGATCGTCTTAGACCCCGCGCACGGCGGGACGGACACCGGAGCTCGTGGCGAAACGGGCGCGATAGAAAAAGATTTGGTGTTGGACTACGCACGCATGGCGCGTGCGGAACTACAGAGCGAAGGTTTTCACGTCGTCATGACACGCGACGACGATTCCAACCCTTCGTACGCGGACCGTGCGGCAATTGCGAATTCCTATCGCAATGCCATCTTCATTAGTCTGCACATCTCTACCACCGGTACCTTCGCCACGGTCCACACGTACTACTACCAATTCGGCAGTGCGCCCGTTGCGCCTTCTGATGCAGCGAATGCAAAAAATACAGGCCCCGCGGAACACTCGGCTTCGCTGGTGCCGTGGGAAGACGCCCAGTTCACGCAGGTGGGCGCGAGCGAGCGCCTGGCCGGCGCGCTGCAGGCGCAGTTTGCGCAGCGATTCAGCGGTTCGAGCGCGTCGCCGACACCTGCCGCCGTCCGTGAATTGCGCTCGGTCGACGCGCCCGCTGTTGCTATCGAAGTGGCAAGCGTCTCCGTGAAGGATCCGAATTCATTGGCCGGTTTGGCCGGACCGATAGCAGTCGCAATCGCGCGAGGCGTTCAGTCGTTCCGCACGGCGGCGGCCGCAGGAGCGCACTGATGCCCAACGATTGGAAGATCGTTCTCGGCATCCTGACGGTCGCGGTGCTCATCGGCCTGGCCAGCCTTGGGAGATTGCATCAGCGCATGAAGACGCTCTCTGAAAACCCTCATGCGGACGAACAAGCGCGCCGTGAAGTGATGGCCGCGCCGGTCGCGACACCGACGGACGTCACCGTGCAGGCGAAGATGTATTGGCAAAGCGGACAGGATCAACTAGCACCCGTGGCAATCAAGTTGCCGCTCTCAGCCGATCCGGTCGAACGATCGAAACAAGTGCTTGATGGGCTGATCACTCAGCCGACGCCGCAGCAGCACACGCTGCCGTCTGACACCACGGTTCTCGGCTTCTACGTTCTTCCCGACGGAACCGCAATCGCCGATTTTTCCGACGCGCTCGCTACCGAAACACCTTCTGGAATTGCGAGCGAGCAGACGGCCGTGGATTCGATCGTCGACACGCTAAAGGCGGATGTCCCATCGTTGCAGAGGCTGAAAATCCTGATTCACGGACAGGAAGTAGATACTCTGGCGGGTCATGTCGACTTGACCGGCTTCTTCGATCTGAATTCAGCTCCCGCACAGCCGTCAATCGTGCCGACGCAATCGGGAAGCATCTCTTCGACAGGTAGCGCCGCGCCAGTGCAGAAAACGGTTGCCCCGACAGCCCTGCCGCACGGTTCTTGACGGCCACGCCAGCGTAAGGAAACAGCCGCTACGATCCGGCGCGGGATCTCTTTACAACTTCAACGAATTTTCGGGCATTCTGAGCGATCGCGGCCGCGTCGCCCGACTTCAACGCGTCTGCCTGAACCAGTTCCCCGCCGACTCCAAGCGCCGCTACGCCGGCGCGAATGAAATCGCCTGCGGTTTCGAGATTCACGCCGCCCGTCGGGATAAATGGAATCTGCGGAAAGGGTCCTCGCAGCGCGCGAATGTACTTTGGTCCGCCGATTGAACCGCACGGGAAAATCTTTACGAAGTCAGCGCCAGCCTTCCAAGCGGCCATGATTTCAGTGGGCGTCAACGCCCCCGCCATCATCAGCCTGCCTTCGCGCCACACGAGGTCCGCGGTTTCGCGGTCGAATCCGGGGCTCACAACGAACTTTGCGCCGGCAGAGATGCATTTGCGCGCCGTGTCCGCATCGAGAACCGTGCCCGCACCAACAAGCACTGTATCGCTCACGGTCCGAGCGAGTTGCGCGATTACTTCGATCGCGCCGGGAACCGTCATCGTGATCTCAACAATTGGAATTCCTCCAGCACAGACAGCCTCCGCGGCCAGCAACGCTTGCGCGGAATTGCTCGCCCGCACCACCGGCACAACGCCGACTTCGGTTATGCGCTTGCGAAGGTCTTCCTTAGCTATATGCATGGCTGGATCGAGCCCACGAGCGCCGGTCAGCGTGCGATGCGCGCGCCCGCTCCTTTCATGACGTTCAGCACTTCCTTCAGCGTGGCCATCGACGTGTCACCTGGAGTTGTCATCGCCAGAGCGCCATGGGCTGCGCCGCAATCGACCGCCCATTGCGGCCCCTGGCCGGACAGAAAGCCGTAGATCAGTCCGGAAGCGAAGGAATCGCCGGCTCCGATTCGGTCGAGAATCTCGAGGTTTTCGCGGTGCTTCGCTTCGTAGAACTTGCCGTCGCAATAGCAGATCGCGCCCCAATCGTTGCGCGTAGCAGTTCTCGCCTTGCGCAGCGTTGTGGCAACCACGGAGAACGGAAATTCCTTCACCACGGTCTCGATCATTTTGCGAAACGCGGCTGTCTCGAATTCGGTAAGATGCTCGCCAGCCCCCGCCACTTCAAAACCTAGCGCGGCTGAAAAATCCTCTTCGTTGCCAAGCATCACGTCGATAAGCGGCGCGAGACCGCGGTTTACGTCCTGCGCCTGCCCCTTACCGCCGATTCCCTTCCACAACGATTCGCGGTAATTCAGATCGTAGGAAACGACCGCCCCGTGGCGTCGGGCGGCTTCCATCGCTTCGCGCGCAACCTCCGGTGTAGTTGGCGACAACGCGCAGAAAATTCCGCCGGTGTGGAACCAGCGCGCTCCATGCTTTCCGAAGATTTCGTCCCAGTCGATTTCGCCGCGCTTCAGCTGCGAAACTGCGGTGTGCCCGCGGTCGGAGCAGCCCAGCGCGGCGCGAACGCCGAAGCCTCGCTCGACGAAATTCAGCCCGTTTCGCGCGGTGCGGCCAACGCCATCGTCGGCGACCCAGCGCACCAGCGACTGGTCCACTCCGCCCTGGCAAATCAGATCCTGCACGAGACGGCCGACCGGGTTGTCCACGAATGCAGTCACGTGCGCGGTCTCGAGCCCGAAACATCGTTTCAGCCCTCGCGCAACGTTGTATTCGCCGCCGCCCTCGTACACCTCGAACCCGCGCGTCGTCCAGATGCGCTTCTCTCCCGGATCGAAGCGCAGCATCACCTCGCCCAGACTGACCAGATCCCAGCGGCATCCTTCTTTCGGCCTGATCTTCAGCGGCACCGGATCGATCGCTCCTTGTAGCGGTGCGTTTCGACTTCCCTAGACCCGACGAGCGGACATGTACTTTCGCATATTTCCGTCTCAGCGTAAGCGGAAAAAAGGTAAGCTGGGCCGCGGTTTGATTCAGGAGAGCGGCCATTCGCAATACGACACCGCGTCGTGCAACCGGCATTCCGGCGGCAGAAATCAGCAACGGCCAACCGCCCTCGCGAACGACCCAGTTCCGCTGGGTCATCTGTTCCCTGCTCTTCTTCGCCACCGTCATCGCCTACGTCGACCGCGGCGTGATCGCCTATTTGAAGCAGTTCCTCGAAACGACGGTCGGTTTCAACGACATTCAGTACGGCTACATGACTGCCGCTTTTCAAGTGGCCTACGCCATCGGCTTTATTTTCGCCGGCCGCTTTACGGATCTGCTCGGCACGAAAAAGGGTTTCGCAATCGCGATTGCGTTTTGGAGCGTCGCCGCCATGCTGCCGGGCGCGGCGCAGTCCGCCGTGGCGTTCGGCGTCGCGCTGTTCATGCTGGGTCTGGGCGAAGCGGCGAACTTTCCCGCGTGCATCAAAACAGTGGCGGAGTGGTTTCCGAGGCGCGAGCGGGCGTTAGCGACGGGCGCGTTCAATGCCGGTGCGAACATCGGCAACATCATCGTGCCTGTAGTCGTTACCTTCCTTACGTTTACTTTCAGCTGGCGCGGAGCTTTCGTCGCCACCGGAACGCTGGGATTCATCTGGCTGGGGCTGTGGCTTTGGCTTTACGCCAAGCCGGAGGAACACCGCTCGGTCGCACCTTCGGAACTGGCGTTTATCCAGAGCGATCCACAAGAGAAGAGTCCAAGGGTACCGTGGAAAGATCTTTTCCCGCAGAAAGAGACTTGGGCGTTCGCCATCGGCAAGTTCCTGACCGATCCAATTTGGTGGT
>DASUJR010000149.1:0-8395 GCA_036279175.1 Candidatus Acidiferrales bacterium
AGCGAATTCGGAACAGAACTCTGCTTTGCGCCCGATTTTTACCGCGCTATGCGGATTGCAGACGTTCCGGGTCCGCAGGCTGCGAAACCGCAGCTCACTTTCTCTCAGCGGGCGAACATTGCCGCGAGCATCCAAAGCGCACTAGCCGTTGTTTTGACGGAATGGCTCGAATCGCTTCGTGCCAAAACGCAGCAAAGCAATCTATGCCTTGCCGGCGGGCTGTTCCTGAACCCGCTCCTCGTTTCATCGATTGAAAGGAACGGTGGCTTCGAGCGCGTCTTCGTGCAACCCGCCTCCGGCAACGAAGGAACCGCGCTCGGCGCTGCATGGCTCTCATCACAGCGGTGCGAACCGCTCTCGAATCTCTACTTGGGCGCCGAATTCTCGAATCAGGACATCAAGAGCGTGCTCGACAACTGCAAGGCTTCCTATCGCTGGTGTGAATCCGAAGACCACAAGATCGAAGAAGCTCTGCGACTGCTGGTGGCCGGTAAAACGATGGCTTGGTTTCAAGGCGCCGCTGAGTTCGGACCGCGCGCGCTCGGAAACCGCAGCCTGCTCGCGTATCCATGGGCGCCCTACGTGCAAGAAAATCTGAACGATTACATCAAGCACCGGGAATCATTCCGTCCGTTTGCCCTTTCCATTCCCGCTGAAGACGCGCCCGATTATTTCGAGGTCTCGCCAAATGGCGTGTTCATGACCACCATGGCCGTCCCCAAAGAAAAAGCTTTAAAGTCGCTCGCCGGACTCGCTGGTCTGATCGTAGGCGGCCTCGTTCGAGTTCACGTCGTGCGCCAGACTGATAATCCTCTTCTCTGGACGTTGCTTAAGAGGACGGGCGAAAAAGGCGCGCCCTTCGCGCCAATTCTCGTCAACACCTCTTTTAACCTTTTCGGTGAACCTCTGGTCGTCACGCCGCGCGACGCCGTGCGCAGCTATTATTGTTCCGGTACCGACGCGCTGCTTATCGGCAGCTTTCTGCTGACCAAACGCTAGCCATGCCGCCAGGCGAAACAGTTCGATCGCAACGTCGCAAGCGCTCATCCGCGTCAATCCTTACCAGCCGCCGCACAATCCTCGGCGCAATCATTCTTACGCTCGTCATTGCAGGCGTCTTCGCATTTCGCGGCGTCGGGCGCTGGCTCATCCGCGAAGATCCGCTCGCGCACGCCGACGCAATCGTGGTTCTAAGCGGTGGAATGCCCTATCGTGCCGAGGGAGCCGCGGACCTCTTTCGTCAGGGCTACGCGCCCGAAGTGTGGCTCACGCGGCCGGCGAGTCCCTCTCCTGCGCTCGCCGCCATGGATATACATTTCGTCGGCGAAGAAGAGTACAGCCGGGAAATTCTGCTCCACAAAAGCGTGCCGTCCGGCGCGATTCGCGTCCTGCCTGTACAAATCGTTGACACAGAGCAGGAGATCGACGAAATCTCCGGAGAGATGCTGGCGGAACACGCATCATCCGTCATCATCGTGACTTCGCCCGAACACACGCGTCGCGTCCATGCCCTGTGGGTTCGTATAGCCCGTGCACATCAGAAGGCTATCGTTCGCGGCGCCGCCGAGGATCCCTTCGACCGCAACCATTGGTGGCGCAACACGCGCGACACCTTCGCCGTCGTCCGCGAACTCCTGGGTCTCGCCAACACCTGGGCTGGGCTGCCCATTCGACCGCACGCTGCCGCACACTAGGCCGAATCTGTGACTTCCGCAAACTGCCGGCTTTTCGGCAGCCAGGCATTCATCTGAATAAATGTTCGAACGTCCGTCCGTTTAATTTTGCCCATCCACCGTACCTGTACGAGAATATGTGGGCTTTGCGAGGAGAGTCTTTTGAAGATATCCGTAATCGGAACCGGCTACGTTGGACTCGTCACGGGGAGCTGCTTCGCTGAAATCGGCCACGAAGTGGTGTGCACCGACAATGACGCGGCGAAAATTCGCGTTCTCGAATCAGGCGGCATTCCGATCTACGAGCCCGGCCTCGACAGTGTGATCTCGAAAGCACGCCAGGCGGGACGACTGCGTTTTCAGGCAAGTCCGCCGACGCGTCCAGCGGAGATGCGATTTTCATTTGCGTCGGCACTCCACCGCTGCCCAACGGCGATGCCGACCTCAGCGCCATCGACCATGTCGCTCGTACCATCGCTGGCGAATCTCGTTCGCCGAAGCTCGTCGTCGAAAAGAGCACCGTTCCCGCGCGTACCGGCGAGGAACTCAAGCGCGCTCTTTCCGTGTATGGCCGCAAGAGCGGTGTCCAGTTCCGCGTCGCTTCCAATCCCGAATTTCTCCGCGAAGGAACCGCCGTCGGCGATTTTCTCCATCCGGACCGCGTCGTCATCGGTGTCGAGGACGAAACCGCCGAGCGCCAACTGAAAGAGATCTACCAGCCCGTCCTCGACCGTAAATTCAATTGCCCTGTCCACTCGACGGGCTGCCCCGACGGCTCGCGTCCTGATTGGGTCGTCACCACAATCAACAGCGCGGAGTTGATCAAGCACGCATCCAACTCTTTCCTCGCGATGAAAATCTCTTACGCCAACATGGTTGCCGATCTCGCCGAGCAGATTGGCGCCGACGTGCAGGAAGTTGTCCGCGCCGTAGGACTCGATCCGCGCATCGGTCGCGCGTTCCTGAGTCCCGGCCTCGGCTTCGGCGGCTTTTGCCTGCCCAAAGACTTGCAGGCCTTCGTGCGCCTCGCGGAACGCTCCGGAGTGGACTTCTCCATGTTGAAAGAGGCGGAGAAAATCAATCGCCGCCGCATCGACCGCTTCGTCGAAAAAATCCGCCGCGCGCTGTGGGTTGTCAAAGGCAAGCGCATAGGCATCCTCGGGCTCGCCTTCAAGCCTCACACCGACGACGTCCGCTTCGCCCCTGCGATCGACTTGATCCACCAGCTTCTCGACGCCGGCGCCGTCGTTCGCGCCTTCGATCCCGAAGCAATGGACAAGGCCCGCACGATTCTGCCGCAAATCGAATACGCGAAGACCGCTTACGACGCCGCAGAGGGCGTCGAAGCCCTGCTCATTGCCACCGAATGGCCCGAGTTCCGCCGGCTCGATTGGAACCGCATCCGCGACACCATGACTCGCCCCCTCCTCCTCGACGGACGCAACCTGCTCGTCCCCGCCGAAATGAAATCCCTCGGCTTCGAGTACTACTGCCTCGGCCGCCCAGATTGAAGCAGTGGGCGTGATGTAGCGCGGGCGTCTCGCCGGCGTTTGTCCACGACCCGCGTGGCGATCTCTCATTGTGTGGCAGCTGCTCCGGTAAGAAGCGTCCTTCTGCGTTCTGCCTTCTTCAACTTCGACTCTTCAACTCTCGGCTCTGAATGCTCTCGACGGTGAACTGTCGACTGTCAACTGCTCCTCTGGCATAATCCCCTGTCCATGTCGACTCCGGACCATCCGGTTCGCCCTCCGTTCCATCCGATGCGTTCCATCCTCTTGCATCTTTCCCACAGCAAGCGTCTGGCTCCATTCATCATGCGCAACGCCGTCAGCCGCCGCGTCGCGCAACGTTTCGTCGCCGGCGACAAACTCGACGACGCCGTCCTCGCCGCCCGCGCCGTCAATCAGGCGGGGCAAGCATCCAGCCTCGACATGCTGGGTGAAAACGTCAGCGACGAGGCCAGCGCGCGCCGCAGCGCCCAGGATTACGTCGCCATCTTCGATCGCATCGCGCAGGAACGCCTCGACTCGAATGTTTCGCTGAAGCTCACGATGCTCGGCCTCGACCTGAGCGCCGATCTTTGCGCGGAGCTCCTTGACGGCATCGTCTCGCACGCGGCCCGCTACTCGAATTTCGTGCGCGTCGATATGGAAGGTTCGGCCTACACGCAACGCACCATCGAGATCGTCAAACGCGCGCGCGCGCGCCACGAAAACGTCGGCACCGTAATGCAGGCCTATCTTTACCGCACCGAGCAGGACATTCGCGACTTGCTTGCCGTCGGCTGCCGCATCCGCCTCTGCAAGGGCGCGTACAGCGAACCGCCATCCGCCGCATTCCCCCAGAAATCCGATGTCGACGCCAATTACGTGAAGCTGATGAAAATCCTGCTGCCCAGCGGCGTTTATCACGGCATCGCCACCCACGATCCCTCGATGCTTCAGGCCACCAAGGATTTCGTCCGCGAAAACAAAATCGATCGCGACCGCTTCGAATTTCAGATGCTCTACGGCATCCGCACCGATTTGCAACGCCAGCTCATCCGCGAAGGCTATCGCCTCCGCATCTACATTCCTTACGGCACGGATTGGTTTCCCTACTTCATGCGCCGCCTCGCCGAACGCCCCGCCAACCTCACCTTCTTCCTCCGCTCCCTCCTCCCCCGCCGCTCTTAGGCTGTGCTGCGGTAACGTTCTCGCCACAATGAACGCGCTGTCATTCTGAGTTCCGCTTTTCGAACGAAGAAGCTCTCTTTTTTAGGTTGGGCCTCCTGATTCCCTCGTCACTTCTCTTGTGCCACTCGTCACACGTTCTTAGTCTGCACTGCGTAACGTCATCGCCGCGATAAATGCGCTGTCATTCTGAGTCCCGCTTTTGAACGAAGAATCTCTCTTTTCTAGGTTGCCCCTCCTAGTTCCCTAGTCACTTCGCTTTTGTCACTCATCACACGTTCTCAGGCTGCGCTGCGTAACGTCCTCGCCGCGATGAATGCCCTGTCATTCTGAGTTCCGCTTTTGAACGAAGAATCTCTCTTGTTAGGCTGTGTCTCCTCGTTCTCGAGTCACTTCGCTTTTGCCACTCGCCACGCGCTTGCCCTGAAGCCGTCCGCACGGCTGAAGGGCCACTGTCTTTACGGCGCTTTCCTCAACACCGCCATCGACCCGCTCGCCGGCCATTCGTCCAATAGCGCTCGCGACCGGAACCACAACTCTACGTCTCCCGTGTTGTGCCGGTTGGTCCAATATTCTCCCTCAAGCGACGCGTGTCGTCCGCGCCCCGCGATCCTCAAAGCCCCATCGTGGATTGGAAACCGGTCACGCACTGTCGCTGCCGAACTTGGATCGAGGATCAAAGGTAGTCTATTAACCTTCTGAATACATCCATATTGGATTACGCCTTTAATCTCCTCAATCCGTAGGAGAATCGCGTGAGCCCTTATCCAAAAATCCCGAGCCCGACAATGGCGCTCACCCAAATGCCTCCCCCGTTTAAAGCCGGCCTATCCGTGGCCGTCGCCGGCCTCGCGACAGCACTGTTCACTGTCATTCTGCCACTTACCCTTTATGTCGAAGGTGCGCTGTTTGGCGCAGTTATAGCTATCGCACTTCAGAAGATTGGTGTGCTTGACCAGCGCCAGGCCGGCTGGTTTATCGCAGTATCCACGCTCGCGTACTATCTCTGCCTGGCATTGGTCCTGAAGGTCGGTGTTTTCACTCCGAACGCGGACAGCCACTCGTCCACACCACTGATACTTGCGGGATGCGTGGGTGGGCTGCTCGTCGTCAGCGGAGCCCTCCTGTTGCTTCGGCCAGCGCCAAGAATCCATGTGATCCTCGTCGGCGCGTCCTGCGGTGCTGCGTGCGACGCTCTCCTCTCAGCAGTAGGTCTGGCACTCGCCCCATCGCTCGGCCTGGTCGTTTCAAAGCTGCTCTATAACCTGCCCTTACACCTTTCTCCCGGGTCTGATCCTTTGAACCGATATTCGCTCCAGAGCTTCTACGCTCTGTCTCTCGTATGGCAGACGGGAATGGGTTTCGTGCTTGGCCTGATGCTCAGTCACCGCCAAGGCGCGACCGATGTCAACGACACGGCGTCATTCGAGGTCAACCGATGAGCAGTTCCGCGATGATCAACGACTGGTTCGGTGCAGCCCGAACTGGCTGGCGGGCTCTTGTCGTTCTGGTGCTACTTGCTGCGGTCTCCAGTTTCATCGCGACAGCATGGCTGGGGAATGACAGAGGTTCAATATTCTTGGGCGTAGTTTTTGGTGTGGCAATAACCTGCGGCCTTGCGATTGCCAAAACGCTGCCCAGCCTTTCCAGCGGGTTTTTGTTAATTTCTGCTTCGCTCGTCGCATACTACATTGCGTATCTCGCCGCTTTCGGCACCCAATTAGCGCTGGCTGATTTCGGACTGTTGACTCGGGCAGAAAATTGGAACATGGGCAGCGGCGGTGCCGCCTCGCCGATTGCCTTGCTGGTTGGGGGCCTGGTCGGGGGCTTCCTACTCAGCCTCGCATTCTTCGTCACAGTGACATCGCAAAACAACGCCCGCTCGAAGTTGCGTAGAGCACTCGTGTGGTCGCTTGGGAGCGCTGGGCTCGCAGTTCTTGGCTGGGCACTGAGCCCGATCCTCGGTCCAGTCTTATCACCCTTCGTGCGCGCTGTCCGGCCGGGTGAAGCGTGGCTGGAGATACCTCAATTCAACATCGGCGAGGGCCCAATCGGTATGGTTTCTTCTGTCCACTTTGTCTGGCAAATAGGGATGGCGCTCGCAATGGGACTCGTCGCGCAAAGAGCGAACTCGGGAGCGAACCGGAGAGGCTGTTGAATCGGTGAGGGGACGCCACTGCCAGATCTGATTATCAGCGCGCTCGGCAAGCACCGCCCGAACGGCTCAAATTGCCAGGGCGGTCGGAGGTATCCCTTCGTCTTGATCATGTCTCTATCAGGACTTCTGTCCGCGTTCGTCACAGCTCTTATCGTGTACCTCGCTTCTGCCGCAGACTTCCCACCTCAACTTCTTGGCATCGTCTTCGGAGTGATTATCACGACCGCTCTTTGGCTATCGGGGGCATCGCGAAGAATTTTTGGAGGCACTTTAGCAATCATAGTAATAACCGCCGCCTATTGGGCAGCCTTCGTTACAGCCGCAGCGGTGGAACTTAAATTGCCGTGGAAGAGTTGGTCGATGGGCTCTCCGCCGACCGTTTCGCCGGTTTCTCTATTCGCGGGCGGACTCGTTGGGTCTCTCCTCGTTCTAGGAGCCGTTTCCCTCGCCGTTCCCTTACGTGATAAAAACGGAAAACTCCCCCTTGCATGCCTGCTCTGGCCCCTGCTCGGTGGCCTACTCGGCGTGATCGGATGGAACCTCGGCACGCTGCTAGGAATATTATTTTGGCATGTTATCCATGGCCTCGGCCTCGGTTCGCCGGGCGACACGGGGTACACGGATGCACCCCGTGTGTACTCCCTCTACGTGTTTTGGCAAACGGGGATGGGCCTGGCGCTTGGCCTCATGCTCGACCGGTTCCTCCAAAGGCCGGAACCTCGATGAATCGAAAAAAATGGATCGCTCCTCATGGGTCTGTGCAGTTCGGGGGGATGACTTGGATGTGCCCAATTCAATGTCGACGTTAGGTCGAACGGTTCACATGACATACCGTGCGATTGACAGGATCATCTGCCCCGAATCGCTCCAAAAGCCCTGTACATAGACTATGCGCCTCCGTGCGACTCTTTGGATAACCGCCGCCGGTCTGCTGTCGGCAATGTTCGGCATTTGCCTCATGCCGTTCACGTTCTATGCCGCCGGAGCATGGTTCGGTGCAGCCACGGGTATTTGCCTTAAGAAATTCAGAATCTTCGATAACCGGCAAACAAGCCGCTTCGTCATCGTCTGCATCGTCGCGTACATCCCCTCCTTCATGTTGGCGATGGCGCTCAGTGGCGCCTTTCCTCCGATCTTCTACACGCCGAATCCTGACCGCGAGACATCGCTGGTGTTCGCTCAGGCCGGCGCCCTCGGCGGTTTTCTCGTGCTCGGTGCCGCTATGTGGTTAGTGCGGCCAAGACGAAGCGGCATCGATGTTCTTATTGGCGGCGTTTGTGGCGCCGTGTCAGGCGCGGCGCTCGCTGGGGCCGGTCGGAGCCTTGGCCCTTCGCTAGGTACCACCGTGATGAAAGTGCTTGCGCCCATACCGTGGTTTCCGGCGACCTATGAATATCAGAATTACTACGCGGTATTTGTGGTCTGGCAAACAGGAATGGCCCTGCTGCTCGGCCTAATCCTCAACCTTCTCCCTACCTCGAAGGAGCTTCCTACCTCGAAGCGTTCGGTGGATCAAGATCAAACATCGGCCGTGATTCCTCGGTGGTTCAACTGACCATATTCCAGCCTGAAGGATGAGCCCTCGAACGACGGCACGCCTCGCCACAGCCGAATTCCTCCGAGACGCATCCGCCGAACGCTTTCCCATTTTGGGAATTTCCCGTTTTGGAACTCTGAGCTAAGTACCGCCTGGTACTATTGTAAATTAGTACTGTACAAATCGCCTCTTTCGTGCTATGCTCGCTCGATTTTATGCGCGCCCAAACCGACAATCCGACTCACAACGAATCCCCGAGCCCGAACGGCCCTTCTCTTCACCTTTCATTCGCCAATCCCGATTTCTACTCGCAACACGTTACGAGTAGAAATCGCCGCAACCCCCGTATCATCAG
>DASUJR010000150.1:0-5105 GCA_036279175.1 Candidatus Acidiferrales bacterium
ACGTCCAGCCCAGTAACATCAAGCCGAACTCAAGCGCGGTCCGGCGCGAACCGAGATTTACTCCGCGCACTCGATTGCTCTTTCAGGCGATTGCGATTCTCTGTCTGCTTGCGCTGCTGTATCACAAAATCCTGCGCGGGCTTGCAGCGCAGTGGATCGACGATCCCAACTATTCGCACGGGTTCTTCGTTGTACTCTTTTGCGCATGGATTTTGTGGCATCGGCGAGCGCATTTGCGCACCCTCCCGCGAAAACCGTCTCCCTGGGGCCTTCTGGTTGTCGCGGGTGCGCTTGCGATTTTGATTGTCGGGGTGTTTGGCGCAGAGCTTTACTTCTCTCGAACGTCGTTAGTGTTTTTGATCGCGGGAATGACCATTTATTTCGTTGGATGGAAGGTATTTCGCGCAGCTCTGCTTCCCTGGGGACTTCTTTTTCTAGCGATCCCTTTGCCGGCAATCGTCTTTAATCAGATTGCGTTTCCGCTCCAGTTCGGCGCGTCGCGAATGGCTAGCTGGCTCTTGGCCTTGCTGGGCGTGCCTGTGCTGCGGCAAGGCAACATCATAATGCTCCCTGCGTTGACCCTCGATGTGGCCGAGGCTTGCAGCGGTCTTCGTTCCCTGATGGCTCTTTTTAGCATTGGTGTTCTTTATGGGTGCATCTTCGAGCGCAAAGTGTCCAATCGCGTGATTCTCGCGCTAGCCGCTATTCCAATCGCGGTCGCTGCGAACGCGATCCGCATCGTCAGTACGGGCTTGCTTGGACAGTATTGGGAGCCCGATAAGGCCGAGGGCTTTTTCCACCTTTTCTCGGGAGCGGTGATTTTTGTGTGCACGCTGCTGTTGCTGTTCGCGTTTCACGCCGCCTTCAAACGCGTTACGCAGCGCTTCAGGGTTCAGCCCTCATGAATCAGATCGCAAAACACTGGCTTCGATTTTCGGCGGTGCTGCTGCTTCTCGCGGCAGCGGCTCTGATCATTCACGCTCACGACAAGCCGGAGATCACCCCGCCGCGTCTCCCCCTATCTTCATTCCCCATGAAAGTTGCTGGCTGGCACGGGACATCGGTGCCAATCACCGCAGCCGAGTTAGCCGTGTTGGGACCCGGCGAATTCCTGATGCGCGACTACGAAACGTCCACCGGGGACCCCGTTAGCCTGTACATCGCCTA
The DNA here is from genome assembly GCA_036279175.1 of Candidatus Acidiferrales bacterium. GTDB lineage: Bacteria > Acidobacteriota > Terriglobia > Acidiferrales > UBA7541 > Palsa-295. The sequence continues at coordinate 1,168 of DASUJR010000150.1, forward strand.
TTTCCCGTCCCAGCGCACCGGAGACACGATTCATTCGCCGAAGAATTGCCTTCCCGGATCGGGTTGGTCACCGCTCGAATCGGGAGAGCTAGAGGTGAGGAACCCCGACGGATCGACGATGACGGTGAATCGGTACATCGTCTCGAAGGGCCTCAGCCGAGCGCTCGTGCTGTACTGGTACCAGGCGCACGGGCATGTTGCCGCTAGCGAATACATGGCCAAGCTCCGCCTGGTCGAGGACGCAATCCGCATGAATCGAACGGACGGTGCCCTGGTCCATATTGTCGTCCCGGTCAGCACGCCAAGCGGCTTGAACCAAGCTCAGCATACTGCGCTCGCTTTCCTTGCGAAGGTTCAGCCGATGCTTGACCAATACATCCCTCGTTAATCTTCTCTGCTCAAGTGCCGACTCACGGTAAACCGTTTATTTTTCGGAGCGATCTTGGCAAACAAAAGGGGAAGGAAATTACCCTATTTGTGAAAAGGAACGCTCCGTAAGAAGCGGATACCGGGTGTCTAAGTGCAGACCAAAAAGGGCTTTGGAGCCTTCGGAGAGTGGCACTACACATGCTAGTTCCAACAGCGACCTGGAGGTTCAGCAGTGAAAAGAGCGGCAGTAGTGCTCATACTGGCACTCTCAAGCGTGTTCATTTTAACGGCGAGTTCTCCGTCAGATGTCCAAGCTAACGTGTCGGTCCGGCAAGCGGTTCTCGCTTCTTCCCAGAGTCCCAGATTGGCCGACACATTGGCTGGCACGGGACTTCAGGTTGCAGGCATAATCGAGTCGAAGTGGCAAACGCTTAGCGAACCGGTCTCGCTCGCTTGTCTTGGGATTGTTTTCCTCGCCTGCGGGCTCCTGTGGCCCAAGCGCTCTCAGTCAGTGCCCTCGCCATGTACATCAAACGTAAAGACGCATAAATCGGCCGACTGCGAGGCGTAGTCCGACGTCCGCGTTTCCCTCAGAACTGAGATTTAAGCTTGCACCGCGGATGCTGTGCGCCCCTTTGCTCGACAAGTCCCTTCGCAGAGAAAAATCTCGCTATTTGCTAAAAAGATCAGTTATCAGTGCGGTTCTAATTTCTGCCTGTCTTGCGGCAGTTCTTGCTGCGGGATGTTCCTCACCGCACTCGAGTTCTGAAGCTTCGACGCTGACCTCGCTCAATAACGCGAACGCGCGTCCATTAGACCTGAAGGCGGCGGAAACATACTTGGATCAAAGGGAACACTCGTGGATCGGCTGGAAGGGCGCGACTCGAGGGTCAACTTTTTGTGTGTCGTGCCACACAAACACCCCTTATGTACTGGTGCGCCGGCAGATTGGCCAGGTGCTGGGCCAGACCACCATACCCGACGATGAAGTGAAATTAATTAACAATGTCAGAACGCGGGTTCGCGATTGGAAAGTGTCTCCTCCCTATTACCGCAGTTCTCCGCGACAGCCCCATCAGTCTGAGAACGCTCGCGGAACGGAATCGGTGCTGAACGCACTGATTTTGGCCGCCTATGACCAAAACACAGGGCACCTTAGCGAGGATACTCGTCTGGCATTCGATCATATGTGGAACGAACAGTTGCAAACCGGCGCGAATCGAGGCGCTTGGCCGTGGCAGCAGTTTGCATTGGAGCCCTGGGAATCACAAAACTCCATTTACTACGGTGCAACACTGGCGGCCACCGCAGTGGGCATGGCGCCGGATGATTACCGGAACTCCCCCGGAATCCAAGGTCACCTGAACCTGTTTGTGGACTATATTCGACGGAAATATAGCGACCAGTGCTTGTTCGATCGAATAGAGCTTTTGTGGGCCAGCACCAAATTTCAGGGTCTGCTTAGTTCAACGATCCAGGACCAGATTATCGCGGAGATATCCCGCAAGCAGGCCGCTGACGGTGGCTGGGCCACTTCTTCCTTGGTTGTCAGAAGCGGCTGGAATGTGGCAAGGTTGATGGCGATCTTCAATCGGAGGCGTGACGGCACGCTCCAGGTAAAAGTGAGCGATGGTCTGGCGACAGGAATGGTCGTTTCGGCCCTTTTGCAGTCGGGACTTCCTGCCAGCGACCAGCGCATTCGAAGAGGGCTTGACTGGCTGCGCCGGCATCAGAATCCGTCGGACGGCTCTTGGACCGCCTATTCGCTAAATCGAGATCGGGATCCTGACTCGAACGTCGGCCGGTTCATGAGCGATGCGGCCACGGCGTACGCGGTGCTGGCGTTGACTGAATCCACATCCGATCAGTCTGCACGCGCCAATTGAATCCGGCCGCCTATCACATCACGATCGTGATACATCCCAACAACCAAGCGATGGATCCAGCTGCTGGTTGCACGGGCTATACCAACGCCCTTCAAGAACTCTCGAAGATCTGGGAAGACGTCTTGGGCAAAACGCCTGAGAGTGCAGCCGACGACTTCTTCCGGGCAGGCGGCAACCCTTCCTTGACGATTCGACTGTTCGATGAGATCAGGGTCCGTTGTGGAAGATCAATACCTCCGTTGGCAATTTACAACGCTCCGACGATCTCGGCGCTTGCCCATCTTTTGGTCGGCGATCAGCCGGCCCAATTCTCGAATGCTCTTCTTCTGGAATCCGGACCTGCGAGACCGCCACTATTCTTACTTCACGGTTTGGGCGGTCATGTCATGGAATTCTTTGAACTGCTCGGAGGAACCATCTGGCCCTGTCCGGTCTACGGACTTCAAGCAAGAGGCACCGATGGCCTGCAAGCCCCTCTCGACCGAATTGAGTCAATGGCGGACTATCACTTTGAAGCGATCACACGAATACAACCCGAAGGTCCGTACTTTATTTGCGGTTATTCGCTCGGAGGTCTGGTCGGGGTTGAGATTGCGCTGCGGCTGCTCGAATCTGGCCGTGCTGTAGGTTCCCTGCTGATGATTGACTCGTATCCGCATGCCGGGTTTTTGCCGCCTATGGAGCGATTCCGATTGAATCTTCAGCGCGCACGACATCGAATCACGCGTGCTGGTAGTCAGCGCCACAAAGAGTTGCAAGTAGCTAATGAGAGAATGAGTGGGCCGGCGCTCACGATTGTAGAAGAAAATGCGCGCCGGGCTCTGCAGGCATATCGTCCGAGGGCCTATTCTGGCAAGGTGGTGTTCTTTCGCGCTCAGATCACAACTGTTTTTCCAGCGGATCCCCGGTCTGCATGGCAGCCCTGGATTCCAGCGCTGGAGATCGAAACCGTCGCGGGAGACCATCACAGCATCCTTCGAGAAGACGCTCAACCTCTGGGGTCCGCGCTTTCGCGCCGTCTGAACGCAGCCCTTCCGTAGTTGCAGCTCCTCAGCACTGGAAGTCAGGTTTTGCAATCACTAAACAACTATCGTGGTCACGAAGCCCTGCTTTTGCCAGCCCGCCCTCGGTTGATCAGAGCTAGCTCTGCGTAGTGGTGATGGCAACTCGCTTTGCGAGTTCGCCCTTGATGATCTTTCCCGTCGACGTCACCGGGAACTCCGAAACGAAGACAAACTGCGAAGGCATTTTGTACGGAGCCAGATGCTTGGCCACAAATGACGAGAGCTCAGCTGCCGTAACGGATGCATCTTGGCGGCATTGCACAAAGGCAATGATCTCTTCATCTCCGCTTGGTACCGATCGGCCCACAACAGCCGAACGCGCGAGCGCAGGATGCAAATTCAAAACACTTTCCACTTCGGCCGGATGCACGTTGAATCCGTAACGAATGATGAGTTCTTTGGACCGGCCGACGATAAATAAGTTGCCTTCTTCCATTCTCACTAAATCGCCGGTCTTGAACCACCCTTCAGAATCGATCGCAGCGGCGGTCTGCTGTGGGTCTTTGTAATACCCCTTCATGACGTTTGGACCTCTTACCCAGAGCTCTCCGGCGTCTCCCGACCGGACCGCATTCCGATCAGGCCCCACAACTCGAACTTCGACACCCGGAAGTGGCGG
>DASUJR010000151.1:0-4135 GCA_036279175.1 Candidatus Acidiferrales bacterium
AGTTTTTGGCCCGGCACAGTCAACTTTCGGAAGCGGAAGTCGCCCAGCGCGCCATCCAACTGGCCGCCGACAGTGCTCGGCAAAATGGTGGCCGCGACCGCACCGCCCACGTTGGTTTCCATCTCATAGACCAAGGCCAAGCCCAGTTGGCGCGCAGTTTAAAAGTCCGTTGGCCGCGGCAAACTAAAATGGAAAGGAGCATTCACCGGTTTCCACTGGCTTATTACGTCGGCGGGATCGGCTTGCTCACGCTGCTGGCCACGTTTGGGTTTGTGCGACAGGCGTTGTCGCTGGAGCTGCAAGGTTGGCAACTCATGTTCTTCACGCTGGTTTTCCTGCTGTGCGCAAGCCAACTGGCGGTGGCGTTGATGAACTGGCTGTCCACGCTGCTGGTAAAGCCCAGTCTGCTCCCGCGCCTGGACTATTCCGCCGGCATCCCGGAAGATGGCCGCACCATGGTCGTCGTGCCCACGATGCTGTCGAGCGTGGTCGGCGTGGATCGCCTGATTGAGAGTTTGGAGATTCATCATCTTGCGAACCGGGACGAGCATCTTCACTTTGCCTTGCTGACGGATTTTCGCGACGCACCGACGGAGACTTTACCGGGCGATGAAATTTTGCGCCAACGTGCGCGGGCTGGAATCGAGTCGTTGAACAAAAAGTATTCGTCCGCTGACCAAAACCTATTTTTCCTGTTTCATCGGCCGCGCCGCTGGAATGCCGGCGAAAATTTGTGGATGGGTTACGAACGAAAACGGGGCAAGCTAATGGAATTCAATGCGCTCCTGCGCGGCGGCGCGCGTGACTGTTATTCTGAAATCATCGGCGATACGGCCGTCTTGCCGGACATCAAATATGTCATCACGCTCGACACCGACACGCAGTTGCCCCGGGAAGCCGCGCGGAAACTCGTCGGCACGATGGCACATCCGCTGAACCGTCCGGTGTTTGACGACGTGCGGGGAACCGTCCGCGAAGGCTACAGCATTCTCCAGCCGCGCGTCGGCGTGAGCCTGCCGAGCGCGCGGCGCTCATGGTTTGTCCGGCTGTTTGCCGCCGACGCGGGTATTGATCCTTACACGCGGGAAGTGTCCGATGTCTATCAGGATGTGTTCCGCGAAGGTTCATTTATCGGCAAAGGCATTTACGATGTGGACGCCTTCCAACGAGCCATGGCCGGACGTTTTCCCGAGAATAAAATTCTCAGTCATGACTTGCTGGAGGCGTGTCATGCGCGTTCGGCGCTTGTCTCCGACGTGGAATTTTACGAGGAATTTCCCTCGCGCTACAACGTGGACATGGACCGGCGTTACCGCTGGATTCGCGGCGACTGGCAGATCACCCAATGGCTTCTGCCGCGCGTGCCGGGTTCGGGCACGAGGCGCCTTGTCAATCCACTCTCGGTGCTCTCGCAATGGAAAATTTTCGACAACCTGCGGCGCAGTCTAGTTCCGCTGGCCTTGCTGGTGTTTTTGCTCGGAAGTTGGCTGCTGGTGCCCCCACTCGGCGGACTCGGGTTGCTGTTGGTCGTTGGGATCGTAGCGCTCCCCGGTTTGCTGGCGGTATCCGTCAATGCCCTGCGCAAGCCGCAAGATCTGCCGTGGGCGCTGCATCTGCATGGATTGGCCGGTGCGGGCGCACGGCAGCTCGGTCAGATTTTTCTCACCCTGGCTTTTCTGGCTTACGACGCGTTCATCAGCGTGGATGCCGTCGGCAAAACGCTGGTGCGTCTGCTTGTGACCCACAAACGACTGCTCGAATGGCAAACGTCGAGCGACTCGGAACGCATCACGCGCGCCGACCTCGCCGACTTTTATGCGACCATGTGGATTGCGCCGGGCATCGCAGTGGCCACCGGACTGCTCCTCGTCCTGCGTCACCCGGGGCAACTCATTTTTGCGCTGCCGCTGCTGTTGGTCTGGCTAGCTGCCCCCTGGATTGCCTGGTGGATCAGCAAGCCGATTGCATCCGCTACGCCGGAGTTATTACCGACGCAACTTACTTTTCTGCGCCGCACTGCGCGCTTGACGTGGCATTTCTTCGACACGTTCGTCTGCGCGCTGGAAAACTGGCTGCCGCCGGATAATTTTCAGGAGATTCCCGCCCCGAAGATTGCCACGCGCACTTCGCCCACGAACATGGGCCTGGCGTTGCTCGCCAATCTAGCCGCGCGTGATTTGGGCTATCTTTCATTACGTGGCTTGATTGAACGCACGCAAGCCATGCTCACCACGATGCATCGGCTCGAACGGCATCGCGGTCATTTATATAATTGGTATGAAACCCGGACGCTCGAACCGCTCGAACCGCTCTACATTTCCAGCGTGGACAGCGGCAACCTCGCCGGCCATTTGTTGACGCTCGCGGCCGGTTTGCGGGAGCAGGCTGATGAAAAGATTTTTACTCCCCAGATTTTGGCAGGACTGCGCGACACGGTAAACGTTCTCCAAAACTTGATTCCCGAAAATGAATTGCTTGCGGAACTGGATGCGGAACTGGCGCAAGCGCCGACGAACCTGCGCGCCGCGTTTGTGCTATTAGAAAGCGCCACGAGTCGGGCAACTCAAATCGCGACTGCTCTGACAAATGAAGAGAACGAAATCACCCGTTGGGCGGAAATATTGAAACGCGATTGCGAGGGCCAATTAGAAGGACTCCGCTTTGTCGCCCCGTGGCTGGCGTTGCCAGTGGTTACCCAGTCGGACGCAAATTGGGTTCAACTTGATCAGACGCACACGTTGCGTGAAATCTCGATGTTGGACCAATCATCGTCCAGTCCGGTTGATAGCGCCAATGCGTTCGAGAGCTGCCTGCGTGAAGCCGGCGATCACGCCCGTAAGCAGATGCTCGCTCTCGAAACCTTGGCGAAGCAATGCGACGAAATGGCAGCGATGGATTTTGCTTTTCTATTCAACCCCGCGCGGAATTTGTTTTCCACCGGCTACAACGTCACCGAGCACAGGTTCGACGCCGGCTTTTATGATCTACTGGCCTCAGAGGCGCGCTTGTGCAGTTACGTTGCCATCGCTCTGGGACAGGTGCCGCAGGATCATTGGTTCTCGATGAGCAGGCTGCTTGTCGCCTCGCATGGCGAGCCGATTCTCGTTTCGTGGAGTGGTTCAATGTTCGAATATCTGATGCCACTGCTGGTCATGCCCAATTATGAAAATACCTTGCTTGACCACACTTGCCGCGCGGCGGTGCAGCAGCAAATCGAGTATGGAAAATTGCGCGGCGTGCCGTGGGGTATTTCCGAATCGGGCTACCATCGCACCGATGTTCAATTCAATTATCAATATCGCGCCTTCGGCGTGCCCGGCCTCGGCTTGAAACGCGGACTGGCCGACGACTTGGTGATCGCCCCTTACGCCACCGTCATGGCGCTCATGGTGTCGCCAGTCGAGGCGTGCGAAAACCTGCAACGGCTCGCGACCGAGGGACGCGCCGGCGCTTACGGTTTCCACGAAGCGGTGGATTACACGCCGGTCCGTCTGCCGCCGGACGAGACTAGCGCGACGATCAAATCTTTCATGGCGCATCACCAAGGCATGAGCCTGCTCGCGCTGGCGAACTTATTACATGACCGGCCGATGCAACGACGGTTCATGGCCTGCCCGTTGCTCAAGGCAGCGGATCTGCTCTTGCAAGAGCGCGTGCCCAAATCCGCAGCGAGCGTGCTCATTGGCGATTTGAAAATGGAGGAATCACGCCTGCCTGCAGGCGAAGGCGAAAGTGTGATGCGCGTATTCACGAATCCCACCACGCCGGCACCGGAGGTGCATCTCCTGTCCAATGGGCGTTATCATGTCGTCATCAGCAGCGCCGGCGGCGGTTACAGTCGCTGGCGTGAACTGGCCGTTAACCGCTGGCGCGAAGATGCCACACGCGACTGCTGGGGGATGTTCGTCTATCTGCGCGACGTCGGCACCGGAGAATTTTGGTCCACCGCTTATCAGCCAACCCTGAAAATGACGAAAGGCTATGAGGCCATCTTCACGCAGGCGCGCGCGGAATTTCGCCATCGCCAGGCGGGCATTGAAGTTCACACCGAGATCAGCGTGTCGCCGGAGGATGATGTGGAGTTGCGACGCATCACGATCACCAACCGCTCGCAGTTGACGCGGGAGGTCGAACT
>DASUJR010000152.1:0-3417 GCA_036279175.1 Candidatus Acidiferrales bacterium
ACGTGTTGAAGTGCCAGCGGCTATCGAAATCGCTGGTGATTTTGCGGATGGTTTGATGCAGTTTCCGGAGCGCCTGCCGGTCGGCATCGTTTAGTTCGCCTTCAGTCTCCCGGGCGCGATCCGCATTGCGAGTAACGAACCGATAGACGCGAGCGAGAAAGCGGTTGACGCCCGACACGCCTTCCTCCTGCCAGTCCAGATCGCGGTCCGGAGGCGCTGCAAACAACGCATAAAGACGCGTGGAGTCGGCGCCATAGCGTTCCACCATTTCATCCGGCGAAACCGTGTTGCCCAGGCTCTTGGACATCTTAGCGCCCTCTTTCAAAACCATGCCTTGCGTGAACAGACGAGTGGCCGGCTCTGAATTCCGGATCAAGCCCAGATCGCGCATCATCTTCGTCCAGAAACGTGAATAAATCAGATGCAGGATCGCGTGTTCGACTCCCCCGATGTATTGATCGATTGGAAACCAGTGCGCGATGACTTCCGAATCAAACGGCGCCTTGTCGTTGTGCGGATCGCAATAGCGATAGAAATACCAGGACGAATCAACGAACGTGTCCATGGTGTCGCTCTCCCGCCGAGCCGCCCCGCCACACTTCGGGCATGGAACATTGATGAACGATTCCACCGATTCCAGGGGCGATTTGCCTTGCCCCGTGATTGTGACGTCGATAGGCAGCACGACCGGGAGATCGTTTTCAGGCACAGGGATCATGCCGCATTTCGGACAATGAATGATCGGGATGGGCGTTCCCCAGTAGCGCTGCCGCGAAATACCCCAATCCTTGATGCGAAAGGTGATGGATGCCTCGCCGAATCCGCTTGCCTTCGCGTGGGCAGTCATCTTGGCGCGAGCTTGCTCGCTCGACAGCCCCGACCACTCGCCCGAGTTCGCAACAATGCCGTATCCGGTGAAAGCTTCCTTCATCATTTCGCCGTCAGCGACGGGGCCGTCCGCGGGGCGAATCACCGGAACGACCGGAATGCCGTACTTGCGACAGAATTCGAAATCTCGTTCGTCGTGCGCGGGAACCGCCATGATAGCCCCGGTTCCGTAACCCATCAGCACGAAGTCACCAACCCAGATTGGAACCTTCGCGCCGCTGAACGGCTGGATGGCGTAATGACCTGTAAACAGCCCTTCTTTTTCGAGTTCTCCAGGATCTTTCCGCGCGGCTGCATCGATCATCGCCCTAACGCGCTTGCGATCCGCCTCGTTCGTAACGAGTCGATCGACAAGTGGATGTGCAGGCGCCAGGATCAGGCAAGTGGCGCCGTAGATTGTGTCGATACGCGTTGTGAAGATCCGGATCTCCTCGCCGGTTCCTTCCAGCGTGAAATCGACCTCCGCGCCTTCGGAGCGGCCGATCCAGTTGCGCTGCATAGTGAGCACTCGTTCCGGCCAGCCGCCCTCGAGCGCCTTTAATCCGGCCAGCAACTCATCGGCATAATCGGTGATCTTCAGGAACCATTGCTGCAGCGCGCGTTGTTCGACGCGAGTCGTTTCGTGGCGCCAGCAGCAGCCGTTGACCACCTGCTCGTTCGCAAGCACGGTCTGGCATTCCGGGCACCAGTTCAACAGCGCTTCCTTGCGGTACGCCAATCCGCGCTCGAACATCTTCAAGAAGAACCATTGATTCCAGCGATAGTATTCAGGCTCGCAGGTTGCGATTTCGCGGTTCCAATCAATCGCGAAGCCCATGCGCTGCATTTGCGTCTTCATGTGCGCAATATTGGAGCGAGTCCAGTCGCGAGGCGGCCGCTTCTGTTTCAGGGCGGCGTTCTCGGCGGGAAGGCCGAACGCGTCCCAACCCATCGGATGCAAAACGTTATGGCCGCGCATCCACATATACCGGGCGAGGGCGTCGCCGATCGAGTAGTTGCGAATGTGTCCCATGTGGAGCACACCGCTTGGATAAGGCAGCATCTCCAGGACGTAGTATTTCGGTTTCTCGGGCGAGTTGGCTATGTAGAGCGCCGCGTCGTTCTTCCACCGCTCATGCCATTTGCTCTCGATTCTTTGGTGGTCAAACGCTTGTTCGGGAATGGGACCAGCTCCTTCAATGCAGTCACGTTGCGGAGATCGTCACCCGGCTCATCGACCGGCGTTTCGAGGATAAACGCTTTGTCCCGCAACCGAGGATGACTGAGAATTCGGCGAAAGCCTTCCTTTCCAATATAACCAGCGCCGATGTTGGCGTGACGGTCAAGGTGTGAGCCGAGGCCCGCTTTCGCGTCGTTAGTGTGAATTACCGGCACATGGTCGAGGCCCAGGGAATCGTCCGTTTCGCGAACAAACGCGGCTAGGCCGGTCTCTGTCGAGATGTCTCGACCCGATACGTAGCAGTGGCAGGTGTCAAGACAATAGCCGATGGGAATGTCCAGATACGGGCCCGCCAGGGAGCGGAGCGTCGTGAGCTCATCGAAATCGGCCCCGAGTTGATTGCGGGCGCCGGCTGTATTTTCGAGAAGAATCGTCAGCTTAGCGTTTTGTTGCAGACTGCTATCGATTGCTCGCCATGACATGGCGAGGCCTTCCGCGACGTTGAAAAGCCCCTGTTCCAACGTCAAATCCTTGTAGTTGCCTGGATGGGTGACTAAATATTCGGCGCCGATGACAAGAGCTCGCTCAATCTCGCCGGTGAACGCTTCGATGGATCTTTTCCGGATCACCGGATCTGCGCTTGCAAGATTGATTAGATAGCTGTCATGCACCGCCAGCGGTGTGAGGTCGTGGCGCTCCCGCTCGCGCTTCAATAAGCGGACCTGCGCGGGGTCGGGCGGCTTCGCTCGCCACATTCTCGGACTCGACGAAAAGATCTGGAACGTATTCGCGCCCAATTCGTGCGCTTTGACCGCGGCACGCTCCAGCGACCCCGCTGTCGAAGTGTGAATGCCGATTCGCAAATCCAAGGATAAGCGAGGCCGTCTTTGATGGTGCTGAATATTTCGAAGCGCTGTGTGACAGAATGCTCCTTGGATTGAAGGGGAACACCGGACCGGTTCGGCTGCGTCTGTTTGGATCCTCAAACAGTTTACAGAGGCGATTCGTCTAATGCGTTTTGTGCGTTATCGTTTGCGAGTGATCGCATTCAGTTCAGCCCTGGTGGCGAGCGTCTGTTTGGCGAGAGGGCAGAGTCCGGTCGCGAAGGCCACGCCACAAGCGTTTGCGCCGGCGCTGGTTGAGCAGGGTCAATCGTTATTCCTGCAGCACTGCGCTTTTTGTCATGGCCGGGACGCGGCCGGCGGCGAGACCGGGCCGGATCTGACGCGCTCGACAGTAGTTGCAAACGATGTGAACGGTGACAAAATCGGGACTGTTGTCCGGAACGGACGTCCAGACAAAGGGATGCCAGCTTTCAATCTGCCGGATCCGCAGATTGCCGCGCTGGTCGCGTTCATCCACACGGAAAA
>DASUJR010000153.1:0-7367 GCA_036279175.1 Candidatus Acidiferrales bacterium
CGTTCCACTGATACGGTTTGTCCTCCCCAAGCGTCGTGTAATTGCTGATCACCGAGCCTTCTTCGCCCGGGCGGCACAACCGCAGCTTGACCGGCGTTTCAGGACAAGCGCGCGAAATGTAGACGGCGCTGTGTCCCGAACCTGTTATCCACGCGATGCTGGTATCGAGCGACTCGTTCAGGACGATCCCCACGTCGCCATACGCCGGCGCAACGCCTCCGAATGCGAACAGGAAACTGAAGAACGTCAGCGCCGCCGCACACTTCGCGGCCATTCCGCAGAACCTCGGGCTGATCTTTGTTATTTGCATAGCGCCTGCCGTTGCTTCAAGTCCCCTGACTTCGCAAAACGTCGACAAACACACCTTTTCGATCTTTTAGGAGAAGCTTAGCGGGTACCGCGTAGCTTTACTCTCGGGACGACTCACTAGATGACCTGCTATGAACCTGTACGAGGGTCTAGGCGGGCTGGGCAAACGTCGCGTTCATACCGCGGCTGCAAAAGTGGCCGCAAGAACGCCTTGCCTATTGTGTGCGATTCGTCGCGAGCGGAACTGGTTGTATTGCTTCGGTGGGAGCGGGACGCGTTCATCGCGCTTATCCGTCTTGGTGGAAGCTTCTTGAAGTGAAAACAGCCGGGCGAGGTGAGCGGATTGATCTGCACGACGAATTGGCGCGCCGCCGGGCTGTCATTCAGCCTTTCTTCTGGAAAAAACGTGATACGTCACCGCGTCCCAGGCATTGTGTATCCCGATAAATAACAGCGAGAGCACCGCCGCAGCCATCACCAGAAACGCATCGCCGGCATTCCAGCCGGCAACAAATGCGGACGCGATCATCGTTGCGTATGTGACAAAGGGAAGCAGAAAGTGAAATAGCCAGTCCTCCAACACGGGCGTGTATGCCGTCTGCAATCGCATGCGGCGAGCTACGATGATCTCGTACACGATGCCGGTCACACCGACCACGCCCCATATAGCCGCTACCGGCGCGATGCGGTGCCAGGGCGCGCTTTGGGCTGCTGCCAGCAGAAGCACAACACAAAAGTGAACGATTGTCGGCGTAGCGAAAGCGTCGCCTGCCAGTTCCTGACCCGGTACGACCGGCGTGTTTGCAATCAACGTGATGACGACAAACTGCAAGCCGATCAGAGCGCCGGCGGACGACCCGACGATCACACAAAAATTTTCCCACCCCGCAAGCGGCGTCATCGACTGGAGGCCCTCCGTGGAATCGGAACTGCGGTTGTTCCTGCACAGGAATGGTGTCATAGATCATCTGCACGCGGTAGATCTGCGGTCCTGTGGCCGAATTATGCGGCGCGGCCGAATTTGGGGTAATATTCCGCGCTTTCAATTTTGCAGTCCTTCGAGGGACCTATGCGTCGCATTGTGATGACTCTCTCCGCGCCGGCCATTCTCCTTATGTTTGCGTTAATGGCCGTGGCGGCGGGCTCGCCCCGAAAAGCCGCGAGCGCCGCGAGCAAGACTCGCGTTACGGCGAAATACGGCAACGCCGATTCGATCAATGAGGGAGAACTGAAGATTTACGATTACTTCCTCGCTTCCGACCAGCTTGAGGGCCGAAACCTTCCTTCGCGCGGCTACGACACCGCGGCGCTGTACGTGGCAAGTCATTTGGCTGAGTGGGGTCTCAAGCCGGGCGGGAGCACGAGCGGCACAAATGGTCCTCTTCAGCCCTATTTCATGCCCTTCGTGCTGACAACGCGCTCCGTTGTGGAGAAACAGAGCACGGCGTCTTTCACCGGGCCTTCGCCGTTTGCGCGCTTCGGCGGTCCCAGCGCGCCGCAAACGTCCACGTTCGACTACGGCAAAGATTGGGTGGTGGCCCCTGTGGGAGGTTTCCGCGGACTGCCGCCGGCGGAATCGTTCGACGCGGCAGGGCAACTGGTGTTCGCGGGCAACGGTTACGTGATTGACAAGACGAACGCGAATCCTTACGAAGGCATGGACGTGCGCGGCAAAATCATTGTCGTCGCCGGATTGCCTTCAGAGGTCGCCGCCCAGCAAGGCAGGCGCGGCCCCGCAACCGATCCGCTGGGCAAACCGTGCACGGATTATCTGACTCCCGAAGAATATGCCGCAAAAAATGGAGCTTTGGCCGTCGTCAGGATCGCGGATTTCCGGCAGCTGAACGCCATGGCCGAGTACGCCAAGCACATCGCGCCGCTGAATGGCCCTACGTATCAGGTGGAGAAATTCCAGGAGCAGCCGGCGTGTCCGGCCGTTCCGTCGCTGATCGCCGGCGTGCAGATGACGGACAATATTTTTGCCGGTGAGAAGCTCACGCCCGAACGTGCGTTCTCCGCGGCCGCCGCCAATAAGGCCGAGAAGTCGTTCGCGTTCGAGACTACGAAGCATCTCGACGTCCACGTAACGATCAAGAGCGGCGAGAACCACGCCGAGAATGTGGTCGGAATCCTGGAAGGCTCCGATCCAGTGCTGAAGAACGAATATGTGGTGATCAGCGCGCACCTGGATCATATCGGCTTGAGCGCGCCGCTCCCGGATGGTCACGACGTGAACAACGGCGCGGACGACGACGGCTCCGGCTCAACGGGGCTGCTCGCGATCGCTCACGCCTACGCGCAAGGCGCCGCGCGAGGCATTCGACCGAAGCGAACGATCATCTTCCTTTGGAATGCAGGCGAGGAAAAAGGGCTCTGGGGATCACGCTACTTCAATCAATTTCCGCCCATCGATCTCACCAAAGTGGTTGCCGATCTCAACATGGACATGATCGGCCGCACGAAGACGCCGAAATCCGTCGATCCCAATCCGACGCACTATCTGGTCGGTCCGGGAGAAGTCCTGCTGGTCGGTCCTGACATCAGCAGCGACGACCTGGAGAAGACGATCGAGAGCGTGAACGACAATTACCAAAAGCTCGTCCTGAACCACTTTTACGATGTGACTGCGCCGGACGCGACGCACGACAATCTCGGTCCGAAGCCAAGAGGGCAGCGTATCTTCTATCGCAGCGATCACTACAATTTCGCGAAGGTGGGCATTCCCATAGCGTTCTTCTCCGACGGGCTCCATGTGGATTACCACCGGCCAACCGACACGCCGGAGAAGATTGATTTTCACGAGATAGAGCAAGTGTCGAAGACGGTTGCCGCGGTCGCTTGGGTGTTGGGCAATCAGGCCGGGCGTCCGGGATTGAACGCAAAACTGCCGGATCAACTGGTGAAGGACATGAAGGCCGCGAAGGAGCAGGGTTGGGGGACAATGACTCCCGTGCTGCCGCCTCTTCCCGGCGAGCCTTACTAATCGAAAAACTGTTCTGCCGAAACCGATTCCAGTAGGCCGCTTTCGCTGTCCGAAGAGGGATGATCGCAGCCTGTCCCGCAGGCCAGTGGTGTTTCCACACGAGCCATCCTAAGCTCTGGAGCAACGACAACTCGATGAACAAGCTCCTTCGCCCGCTGGTTTGCACGGAATGCGCCAAGCAGAAAACTGATTGGACCGAAGATTGCCCGCATGCCATCGAGCTTTGGCGGAATGGTTACAGCCGCGCGCTGCAAGAACGCGGGCGTCCTCGGCTCACTTCGGAAGATGTGCGTCGGGCGATCAGTACGTTATCGCCCGAATGGGACAATTTTTATCACCTGGCCGCCGATACGCTGAACCGCATCCTCGACGAAAAAGAGAAAACGCAATAACTCTTCAGCATTGAGCGGCGCGTCACCACCCCATTTGGCGCATCCGTTCCTGGATCAACGCGCTGTAGCGGTTCATGTGATCGGGGCGTCGCTTGAGCGGCGATGGCAGGATTGCGGCAAGCCGGGCCGACCGGTCCCGGTCGATGTTGCGAGCCGAAGTCCGATAATAGTAGCGGCACGCCGATTCCGCACCGTAAACGCCAGGTCCCCATTCGACCACATTGAGGTACAACTCCAGAATGCGCCGCTTGCCTAGGACCAATTCGGCCACCGGAACGAGTGTGGCTTCCGCGCCCTTGCGGAGAAACGAACGGTCCGTTCCGAAGAAGAGATTTTTTACCAGTTGCTGAGTAATGGTGGATCCTCCGCGAAGTCGGCCGCCCTGCATGTCGTCTTGGGCGGCGATTTCGATGGCGTGCCAATCGAATCCGTGATGCTGGTAAAAGCGCGCGTCTTCAGCGGCGATTACTGCGTGCTGGAAATCGGGCGAGATCCGCCTGAGCGGAACGAAGTCGTACCGTTCATGATACGGCTTGTGGTGAATCCATGCTTGCAAGCGACGCTCCATATGAATCGCGGTGGTCGGCGGGTCGATCCATCGCGCCGCCACAAGCGTCAGCGCGGCGAGCGACCAAAGGATTGCGATTCCGAGAAGAAACCACCGGACGGCGGCTCGGAGATAGCTCCGTCGAGGCACCGTCGCGGGCTGCGCGTCGAGTGTATCGGGCACGCTTCAGAATAATCTCTTAGCGCGGATTGACATAGTGCCAGCCTGCCGGGTGGTGGGTCGCTCAGGTCCTGCAGGCGGGTCCTGCCTACGGCAGGGAAGCTGAGATCCGCCCCTACACTCATCAATTTCGCTTTTGGCATGAGGGCGCGTTTGGATGTCACGGATTTTTTCAAGTCAGGGTTTGAATCATCAAACCCGAGACTTTTTCGACTCAGGGTCTGAATCATCAACCCTGAGACTTTTTCGCCTCAGGGTTTGAATCATCAAACCCTGAAACCCTGAAACCCTGAAACCCTGAAACCCGGCGGAAACCAGTTGTCGGGTTGCGGCGTCAATCTCTTCGTTGGTTGGAAGGGTCTTCCGTCGTTCTGGGCAGGGCATTGTCGTCTCCCAGGATTAACGCGCTGTGATATAACTTTCGCCGTCGGCTTACCCGTATTCTTACGAAGGAGTACTTCATCATGACGCGACTTTCGCGGATTGTGCTTTGTGGACTGGCTTTCGCTGCCGTGCTGGGATTTGCATTCACGGCAGTGGCGCAGGTCAATTCCGATCTCTATGCCGGCCTCAAGTGGCGCAACATTGGACCTTTCCACGGCGGTCGCATCTCCTCCATCAGCGGCGCGATTGGGCAGCCGAGTGTGTTCTACGTCGGGACTCCGCAGGGAGGCATCTGGAAAACGACCAGCGCCGGCGTCACCTGGTTTCCGATCTTCGACCAGGTGAAGAGCGTCGATAGCGTTGGCGCGGTTCAGGTGGCCCCGTCGAATGCTGACATCATTTATGCGGGTGCCGGCGACCCCATCGGCGGCAGCCTTGGCAACGGCATGTGGAAGTCAACGGACGCAGGGAAGACCTGGCAGCACATCGGTCTGGAAGATACGGTGAAGATCGACAGCATTCTCGTCGATCCGACGAATCCTGATGTGGTGATCGCTTCCACTCTTGGCGATGCCAATCACAAGGGCGGCGGTGTCTATCGGTCGACTGATGGCGGGCAGACTTGGAAGGACGTCCTTAAGCCCGCGGATTATGACGGCACGCGCGACCTGCAGTACGCATACGACGATCCCAGCGTGATGCTGGCGGCCACGCAAGGTACAGGCGATTTCCGGGGCGCTAGCGGAAACAGTCCTCGTCCCAAAACCAAGCCGCCGCTGGTTTTCAAATCCACCGACGAAGGCCAGACATGGACGCAGATCAAGATTCCACCGTTTCCGGGTCGTGTGGCCGTGGCGATCGCCGAACACACGAATGGCCAGCGCATGTACATCATCGGCAACGACATCGAGAAGGGCTCGGGCCTGTACCGCTCCGATGATGGCGGCGCCACTTGGCGACACATGGCCGGCAAAGACACACGCATCAGCAACGGCCAAGGCTCTTATATCTCCGGCGTCTTCGTCGATCCGAACAACCCCGATATCGTCTACACGCTCAGCACTGCTACGTATCGTTCCACGGACGGCGGCGTTACGTTTCACGCCTTCAAAGGCGCGCCCGGGGGCGAGGATTACCACAAAGTTTGGATTGATCCGACGAACGGCGCGCGCATAGGGATTGGCGCCGATCAGGGCGCAACCGTGACGCTGGATGGCGGTCGAACCTGGAGTCTGTGGTACACGCAGCCCATTGGACAGGTCTATCACGTCAATACGGACAGCCAATATCCGTACTGGATCGTGACATCGCAGCAGGACACCGGCGCGGTCATGGTCAAGAGCCGCGGCATGTGGGGCCAGCTCAACTTTACCGACTGGAGCCCGGTGCCCTCGTCTGAATTCGGCGTCATCACGCCCGATCCCCGGAATCCGCATATTTTCTATGCGGTGGGATATGGACCGGGCGGCGGAGGCAACGGCCTGGTCAAAATCGATATGACGAACGGGCAATGGGAGAACGTTGCTCCCAACTTCGGTGCTGATTCAACGAAGTATCGCGCCGGTCGCGACTTTCAGAAGAAGTTCGATACAGCGTTCGATCCCCGCGCGCTGTACGTTGCTTACCAATGTCTGGTCGTCTCGCGCGACGGTGCCCATTCCTGGAAGTCTTTCAGCCCTGATCTGACCACGGAAAAAGGCAAGCCTCCGGTAGCTTGCGGCACGCCGCTGCCTCCGCCGGCAAAGGGAGCGCCACCGCCCAGCCGCTTCGGGCCGCCGCCACCTTCCATCAGCGACTTCTCCATTTCAAAGGTGAAGCCAGGAGTTGTGTGGACGGTGAGTAACAACGGCCAAATCTATAACACCGTGGATGGCGGCATGGTTTGGCACAATGTCAGCAACATAACCGGCGTGCCGCCCCACACGGACTTCAACACCATCGAGGCCGGCGATAGCGTCGGGACTGCTTACGTCACCGGCCGCGTCGGAGGACAACGCAGCATCCTCGCTCCCCCAGCGCCCACGAAGCAGGACACTGACGTTCCGCTCATCTGGCGCACTACCGATGGCGGCACGACGTGGACCAGCATCGTCGACGGGCTGCCTCGCGACGAGCGCACCGGAAGCTGGGTGAACATTCTGCGCGCCGATCCGAAACAGCCCGGCCTGCTTTTTGCCGGCACGGAGTCGAGCGTTTACGTCAGTTTCGATAATGGCGATCACTGGCAATCGCTGCGCCAGGATCTGCCCACCACGTCCATCCGCGACCTCGTCATCCATACAGAGAACCATACGAATGACCTGGTGATCGGCACGTACGGCCGCGGGATATGGATTCTGGACGACATCACCCCGCTTCGACAGATCGCCGCGGGCGCAAACACGATCAGCTCGTCTTCGGCATATCTATTCCAGCCCGAGGAAGCCATTCGCAGCCGCATCAACAGCAACTGGGATCAGCCGTTCTCCGTCGAAATGCCAAACGCACCGAATCCGCCGTATGGCGTGATTGTGGACTACTACCTGAGCCAGAAGCCCAACGCGCCGATTCAGCTCCAGGTCTTCGACGCCCA
>DASUJR010000154.1:0-11950 GCA_036279175.1 Candidatus Acidiferrales bacterium
GGCGAATTCGGATCCTTCGCATCGAACTTCATCGCATAGAAAAAGAGCCCGGCGACCAAATCCGCCGCCGACATGCACGACGTTGGATGGCCCGACGCGGCGGCTGTGGTCGACATCATGGAGAGAATGCGCAGGCGGCGCGCCTTTTCTTTGATATCCGCGACGGTGGATGAAGACGGTCCTGCGGGTGAGGTAACGCTCATGAGGGCTCCTTTCGAACGCGACAGTGTAGAAATATGATTCTACCCGTTTCGAATGCAGCCCGCGACCCGAGCCTGAAAAAAATCCGGCACTCATCGGAGAGTCCAACACTTACTTGGTTATTTGGAGAGGTCGGCGCCTTTGGCTTCGCGGCCGAGCATGGTGACGATGGCGACCAGCAGCGCGATGACGAGAACCGTCCATGCAAGGACAGGCGCGAGGTTCCCGGCAAAATGACGTTCCGCGATCCTGGCTTGCAGCACTTCGTTCCACGATGAAAAAAGATTGCCCAACTGGTACGTGAAGCCCGGAAATGTAGCGCGCACGGACGACGGGGAAAGCTCATTCAAGTGCGCCGGGATTACGCCCCACGCGCCCTGGACCATGAACTGCATTACGAATCCGCCAACAGCGAACATTGCGGCAGAATGCGAGTAAGCCCAGAGCGGGATGGCGGGAATTGCAAGCAGAGCAGCTATGGCGATGGCGCGGCGACGGCCGATTTTCTCCGACCATGCGCCGAAGACGATTCCGCCAAGCAGCGCCCCGACGTTGTAGATGATGGCGATCAGCCCGACCATTCCGGGCGAGAAGCCATGATTTTTCTGCAAAAAAGTGGGATAGAGATCCTGCGTACCATGACTGAAGGAATTGAAGGCAAACATCAGCACAACGAGAAAAATGAAGCTGCCGAGATATTTCGAAATATCGCGTCCGAGATGGAGTTCCGCGCGAGGTGATGCGGCGCCGGCCAGCCACGCCGGCGATTCCTTCACATACTTCGCAATAAGGTACACGACCGGAATTGCCGGAAGCGCGCCTATGAAGAACATCCCGCGCCATCCTACGAAACGGAAGAACACGCCGTAGATGAAGGCCGCGAACAGATAGCCGATTACGTATCCTTCCTGCAGGAGACCCGAGAAAAAGCCGCGGCCTTGGGTGGGAAGCGTTTCGAACGCGAGAGCCGCTCCGACGCCCCATTCGCCTCCCATGGCCACTCCGAAAAGCGCGCGAATGATGAGAAACGCTCGTAGCGATGGCGCGAACCCGGAAGCAAGCTCGAAGAACGAATAGCAAATGATATTTATCAGCAGCGCGGGGCGGCGGCCATATCGGTCGGCAAACAGCCCAAAAACAAACGCGCCCACGGGGCGCATCGCCAATGTGACGAAGATCGCTTCGGCAACCGCAGAAATTCGCGCGCTGAATTGCGTCGCGATCGCGCTAACGCAAAAGACGAGGATGAAGAAATCAAACGCGTCGAGCGACCAGCCGAGCATGGATGCAAAAAACGTGGTGCGCTGAGCGGACGTGAGCCGCCGGAACTGTGCGACGAAGCCGGGCTTTGGTCCGCTGGACGGCGGCGAAACGGCGCCTGGACTCATCGTGATCCACCTTGCGCGGGAATGGATTTGGGATTGAGTATCGCATCCGTTACGCGCGCGACCTGCGCCATTTCAGCGACGTCGTGGACGCGAACGATATGCGCACCTCCCAGGATGCTCGCAGCGACGGTCGCCGCAGTCCCCCACGCGCGATCGGCCACCAGGGCGCCTCCCGTTGCGCGGCCGATAAAGGTCTTGCGCGATGTGCCGATCGTGACAGGGTAGCCGAGCACTGCGAGTTCCGGAAGACGCGCAAGCAATTCGTAATTTTGCGGGTAGCTCTTGCCGAAGCCGATGCCGGGATCGATGACAATTCGCGACTTTGAGACGCCGGCGCGGCGAGCGACCGAAAGTGAGCGGCGGAGGCCGGTCACCACGTCGCGAACCACATTGCGCGCAAATGGCTCTTTCTGCATGGTGCGAGGCACGCCTCGCATGTGCATAAGAACGAGCGCGAGCTTGTTGCGGCGCACAACGCCGGCGAGCCGCGGATCGTTCCGCAACGCGGTGACATCGTTTACGATTTCCGCGCCCGCCTGGGCGGCGGATTCGGCGACTTCTGATTTGCTCGTATCAATCGAGACAGGGATTTTCAGTTTCCCCCGCAATTTTTCCAAAACGGGCAGCAGGCGGCGCAATTCTTCTTCTGCAGAAATTCCTTCCGAGCCGGGTCGCGTGGATTCGGCGCCAATGTCGAGAATGTCCGCACCGTGGCGCTCGATTTCGAATGCGCGCGCAACCGCCGCTTCCGCATCAAGGTGCAAACCGCCATCGGAAAAACTGTCAGGGGTGACGTTAAGAACGCCCATGATCAGCGTACGTTCGCCCAGCGCGAGCGTTCGCGCGGGCAGCTTCAGGTGGAATTTCTTTCGCCGGAACATCGGGCGCTATTGAATCACGCTTTCCCACTTCACGAGCACGGAATCGTCGACGGAATTATCACGGCGAGGCGGGTACGTAGTATGCGGCGCGATTGGAGATGGCGACGTTCGGGTCGGCGGGAAGATCGACGCGGAGGCGGTGCCATCCGGCACGGTCGGTCGCATTCGCCCCGAGCTGGGGGTAATAGCCAACTGTATATTCCGCGCGGATTTTCTCCGCGATCTGGCGAAACGTGTCGGCGAGCGTTGGCGCCTCGTTCAGAAAATAGAGTTGTCCGCCGGCTTGACGCACGAGTTCGGCCAGAAACGCAGTGTACGCGGGAATCCCGGCAGTGAGCGCGTCGGGCGAAATCAACGTCTTATTGCGATGGGCGTCGAGCCAGTGCCCAGTCATGATGCGCGGGCGGTTCTGAGTCGAAACGGCGAACACCTGAATATCCTGCGAGGCGAGCAGTTGCACGACGTCGTCCCAGGTCAGCTTGTCCAGATCGGTTGGCCGCGGATGCTCGCTTTCGGGATCGAGGGTAAGGCCCATTCCACTATCCTGGCCATCCGTGAGCAGAACGATCGCTTTCCGCCCCGTCCGGCCGCGAAACAGTTCGCGTGCGGTGAGATAGACGGCTTCGTATATGTTCGATCCGCCCCTGTCTCCAAACAGTTCCTGCACATTCACGCGGGCGACAGCACGACGCATCAACTCGCGAACATCCGTGAAAGGAAGTTGAAGATAAGTGTGAAACGCGAAATCAACGATCGCCGCCCGATCGAGCGGCGCGAGCGCGTTGATCAACGCATCCGCCGCCTGCTTCATCTGATCCGTGTCGTGCAGCACGCTAGGACTGGCATCGATAACGATCGCGACGTTGGCAGGCTGACTGGACGCATCGAAATAGGCGATCTTCTGCGCGACGCCGCCGTCATAGACACGGAAATCCGTGCGCTTCAGACCAGGAACAGGCAGGCCGCTGAGCGTCGAAACCATACACGTGACAGCGACCATTTGCGTCGTGCTGCGGATTGCGCGAGGTTCGGCCGGCTGGGGATTTGTTGATGCTTCTCCGGGAGCAGCCTGCCGCAGCGCGTGTAGTTCGCCGGTGGCAGGATCCCGCTGCCACCGGATGCCGGAGTCGAGTTCGCGCACCTTCGGAAGTTTTTCTCGTTGGCGGTGCCCCGGCGCGGCAAAGATCGGCAGCCCGATCGCCAGCGCCGCAATCGCAGCTGAGATGCGCGTGCGCACGCGTCAATCATGGCCCAATTCAGGCGCATTAGCGAGACGTTGGGCTTAGGCCCGGGGATCGGGCGATCGGTCTGCGCTGAACCCAGAGCGGTTCTGCGTTAGAATGAGCCGCGACACATGGCGAGGATGGAATGATCCACCGATTCGCGTTCCACAATGAAAGAGTATTGCCGATCGAGGAAGTACGGCTGTCGCCGGGACAGGCCGGCGTCATCAACGGATGGGGCATATTTACAACAGTGCGCATTGTGGGAGGTGTTGCGTTTGCATTCGAACGCCACTGGCAGAGGCTTGAGCGCGACGCGTCGCGCACTCACATTCCGTTTCCGTTCAACCTGGAAACGGTGCGAGCCCAACTCGGCGAAGTGATTCGCGCAAACAGCGTCACAGAGGGTTGCGCGCGCGTCTACATGATTTACAACCAGGTTGGGTTCTGGCGCAGCGACGAAGATTTCCCGCCCGTTGACTTGATTCTTTATACGGCGCCATTGCCGTCTTATCGCGAACCTGCGCGCCTGGCACTGCGCGAGCACGGCCGGCACGCCGCTTCCCCGCTTAGCGGGGTGAAGACTACTTCCTGGCTGAACAACGTATGGAATCTCCACGAAGCGCAACAAGCCGGTTGCGATGAGGTGGTTCTGCTGAACGAGCGCGGCGAAATTGCCGAATGCACGGCGGCGAACGTTTTTTGCGTGCGCGATGGCCGTGTTTGGACACCGCCGCTCGACTCGGGCTGTCTGGAAGGAATCACGCGCGACATTCTGTTGGAGACCGGTGCGAGCGTGGGCGTTCCAGTTGGCGAGCGAGTTCTTCGTCCCGAAGACTTGTATTCCGCGGACGAAGTCTTCATCTCTTCGACGAATCGCAGCATGATTGCCGTTGGCGAAATTAATGGGCACAAAATCGCGGCAGCGCCGGGGCCCGTCATGCAAAAGCTCGAACGGGTTTTCGGCGATTACGTGCGCGACTACGTCGCCAGCCATTCGCAACCCGCACCGGCCAGATCAGGGAGCGCACGATAGGTTGGGTCCAACCGAGCGAGTCGGGCCCGTACCTCTTTCGCGTCCAATTCCGGTACAATCCAATTGGAGGTGCGCGATGGCCGAACTTGCCAGCAAGACGTGCGTCCCTTGCCGCGGAGGCGTGCCGCCTCTCGCAGGAAAGGAACTGGAGGATCTCTCGAAGGAAGTGCCGCAATGGAAAGTGGTGAACGGCCACCACATCACGCGCGAGTTCAAATTTTCCGACTTCAAGCAGGCCCTCGCGTTTGTCAATAAGGTGGGGGAAATCGCTGAAGGACAGGGCCATCACCCCGACATTTTCCTGACCTGGGGCAAAGCCGAAGTCACAACCTGGACTCACAAGATTGACGGCCTGACCGAATCCGACTTCATCCTGGCCGCAAAAATCGATAAACTCTGAGTAGTCTTTCCTGCGCCGTCGTCAAATGGCGAATCCGCTGGTTACAGTTCTCGTCGACACCTACAACCACGAGCGCTTCATCGAAGAAGCGATCGTCAGCGTTCTGGAACAGGACTTCCCGCGCTCGGATATGGAGATTCTGGTCGTCGATGATGGCTCGACGGACCGGACACCGGAGATTCTCAGGAAATTCGAACCGGACGTGCGAGTGCTGCGCAAAGCGAACGGCGGACAGGCGTCGGCGTTCAATGCAGGCATTCCGCAAGCGCGCGGCGAGATTGTCGCTTTCCTGGACGGCGATGACTGGTGGGCGAAGAATAAGCTGAGCCGGGTGGTGCAGACAATGGCCGCCGATCCTGCACTCGGCGTCGTGGGAAACGGTATTGTGACGATTCGCCGCGACGGAAGCCGCGAATCCGAGATCTTGCGCGAAGGATTCCGATTCAGGGCCAACTCTCGTGAAGGAGCCCTCCTGCTGCGTTTGCGCAAGAGCCTCCTCGGAACCAGCAGACTGGCTATGCGAGCAGACCTGCTGCGTACAATCGGCCGTGTCCCAGAACAATTGGTCGTGGAGGCTGATGAATTCCTGTTCACACTGGGCGCGGTTATGGCGGAGACTCAAATCCTTCCGGATGTCCTCACCTTCTACCGTCTGCACGAGCAAAACGGGTTCCAGATATCAGCAAACGCGGCGGAACGCTCACGCAGAAAGATGGAGGTGCTGGCGGCTCTAGCGAACATGCTGTCGGCGAGGCTGCAGCTCTGCGATATGGAACCTGAGGCTTGCGAAGCCATCGTTGACGTCGTGCGTGCGGAGGCGACGCAAGCGAAACTTATGCTGGATGGTGGTTGGCCCTGGCAAACTGCCACAACGGAGTGGGCTCTTTATACGGCCGCGTGTCCACAAGGCAGTACTGCGCACCGCTTATTCAAACTCTCTACCCTCGCAACCGCTCTCGTTCTGCCGCCAAGGGCATTTTATAAGTGGAGGGCGCTGTTGGCGAACAGCGCGGCATACATGCGAACGAGACGGATCATTTTTCCTTACGATCGACCGCAGCATGTCAAGCACATCAGCAACACGGGAACAACAGGCACGTGCGGATCCTGATGGCCGCGTGTACGGCTCGGCGGCGCGAGGGCGGCGCTGCGGCGATCAGATTGGAATTAGCAAGACAGCTGGAGCACCTGGGACACAGTGTAGACATTTTGTTTGAGGAAGATGTCATTCCGAGTCGATTTTTGCCGAAACGATTCCACGAACTTGACTTCTCGTTGGGAGTGGCACGACATATTCTACGAAACTCGACGCAATATGACGTCGTTCACCTCCGAGCACCAGCGGGCTGTGTCTACGGTTTCGCAAAGCGATTTGCAAGAAACGCTCCACCTTACGTCGTCGAGCTGGACGGCCTCGAAGAACGCCGGGCGTACGCGATCCGACAGGAAATGCGGAAGGGGCGTGGATGGGATAGCAAGTTCAAGAATCGCTTGTGGCATCGCTTCTATCACATGCCCCGGTTTCGAGTAGCGGTAAAGACGGCGGATTGGATTGTTTGCTCGAACCGGGAGATCTGGAGCTATTTGCAACTCGTGTATGGGTTGAATTACGAAAAAATGACACGCGTGCCACATGGCGTGGAAATGCGCTTTATTCGCGAAAGAGACTACCCGCCCGTTCAATCGCCTAAGCTTCTCTACGTCGGAACATGGCTCGAGCAACGCGGAATCCGCTATCTCGGACAGGCTTTCTCCCAAATCGTGCGATCTCTTCCGGGTGCACATCTCACGATCGTCGGGTGCGGCCTGGATCGGGGCGAAGTCCTGCGATGGATTCCTGCGGACGCGCAGCAGTCGGTAAACGTCATCCCGTTTGTTCCATCGGCTGAAATGCCGGAGGTGTATGCGGCTCACGACATCTTCGTGTTTCCATCGTTCTTCGAGGGATTGCCGCTAAGCTTACTGGAGGCGATGGCGGGAGGAATGCCGGTCATCACGACCGAAACCTGCGGGATGATGGACGTTGTGACGGACGACTGGAACGGGATTCTGATACGACCAGGAGATTCCCAAGCTATCGTTGACGCCGTTCTGCGGCTCACTGCCTCAGCGGACCTTCGGAAGTTCTTAGGTACGAACGCACACGAATCGGCCGTTTCGTACAGTTGGGAAAAAGTGACGAGCAGGCTGCTCAGTGTCTTGGAAAATGTGCTGAGGCAAACACGACAGGACAAATCCCACAATACAGAACAACTGAAGCCGTAATGCTCCACGTCAACCAGGCGGGCGAAAGAACTGCAACAATGCGCGCTCAAAGTTCGTCGGTATCCGACAAGTCAACTCCGATCTCTTCTGCGTGTCCCGCCGATAGCGCGACTCTAGGCTCCGAAGTTCGATGGCCGAGCACAAAAATGGTGCGACGCGCACTTTGGATCCTGGGCGTTAGCACGGCAGCCATTCAAGCTTGGGCTTTTCGACATGAGGTAAGCCCTGACGCGGTCGCATATCTGGATATTGCGAGGAGATTTTCGCATGGCCATTGGGCGGCTTTGGTAAATGCGTACTGGAGCCCGCTTTACCCTTTGCTTCTCGGGACCGCGTTGGGGGCCGCCAAACCATCGCTCTACTGGGAATCCACGCTGGCACACGCCCTAAATTTGATCATTTTCGCTTTTTCATTTGTCTGTTTTGAGTTTTTACTGCGGGAACTGCTGAAATCCACGCCAGCAGTTCAAGTTTTCGAATCGTCGGAATGGCGGCCTGACTGGGCAATCTGGGCGATTGGAGACACGCTCTTCATCTATCTCACGCTATTGCTTATCGGCGTACAGAGACTGTCTCCGGACCTATTGCTCGCGGCCTTCTTTTATCTGGCTGCCGGCCTGATTGTGCGGATTCACCGAGATGGAGGCAGCTGGATTGTGCACGCCATGTTCGGCGCGGTGCTTGGGATCGGTTATCTGGCGAAGGCCATCCTCTTTCCTCTCGCGTGGGTGTTTCTGGCGTGCTGTCTTGTCCTGAAGCCTCGATCTCGTTCATTGACCCGAACCGTCATTGCAATGTTCGTTTTCTGCTTACTCGCAGGTCCGTACGTGTGGGCATTATCGCACGCGAAGGGCCGATTCACGTTTGGTGATACCGGAAAGATCGCGTATGCAGAGTTTGTCGACGGGATTCAGCGCTATACTCACTGGCAAGGATCGCCTGGTTTCGCGGGAACTCCGGTTCATCCCACGCATCTGGTCTTAGCAGCACCACCGGTATTCCAATTCTCTGGTCCGATTAAGGGGACGTATCCACCGTGGGACGATCCTTCGTATTGGTACGACGGCGTAGCTCCAAAGTTCGTTTTTGGAGACCAGTTACGCGCTATCAGATACACCATCGAGGAGTACGCCGCAATCCTGCGCTATATGGGCGCGCTCCTCGTGGCGTTTTTTGCACTCTTCTTCTTCGCGGGTGAACCGCGCTCGATCACAAAAAATGCCCTCGCCTGCTGGTCAATTTTGCTACCTGCGGCAGCCGGTTTAATTCTTTATGGCGCGTTGTACGTCGAGTCGCGATTCGTCGTACCTTTCTTCATAGTGATTTGGGCCGTTTTATTTACTGCTGTGCGATCGGCGCGGACTACGGGATGGCGAACTTTCATGCGTTCATGGACTTTGGCTCTGTTGTTCACGCTGGCTAGCGGCATTATCTGGCTGGGTGGCAGGGCGGCCTTTAGAGCGTTGCAGCCACAACCATTCACGCCCTGGCAAGTGGCGGAAGGACTGAAATCTGAAGGTATTCATCCGAACGATCGAGTGGCTTCGATCGGAAACGGGTTGGATTATTATTGGGCGCACTTGGCGGGTGTGCGGATCGTTGCGGAGATTCCGCTTGGCGGCAGCTCACAATTCTGGGCGGGTTCGGAAGCATTGCGGAGCCGGGCGCTGCAGGCGTTTGCGGCCGCTGGAGCGACGGCCCTGGTCAGCGGCGAGCAACCCCCGGTGGATCTATATGGATGGCACGAAGTCGGAGGAACCGGATACTACATCTTTGATCTTCGTGGGCTGCATACCAAGGGGACGTCGGAATCACGGTGATCTCCATCGGCATCAACTATACGCAGATGCATGATTCGTCGGCGTGTATTGTGCGCGACGGCGAAGTGCTGTTCGCGGTGGCCGAAGAGCGGCTGAGCCGCGTCAAGCATGATGCGCGGTTTCCGGCGCTTGCGATTCGCGCGTGCCTGGAAACGAGCGGCATTCGCGCGGAGCAGGTCGACTTTTTGTGCCATGGTTGGTCGACGCCATCGCGCGGGTTTCTGCACGATCTGCGCAGCTATGCAACTCTAAGGCAGCCGATGGATTCGCGCGCGCTGCTCAACACGACGCGGCATTTCGTCAGCATGCGGCACCAGAGGAGTGGCGAAAACGCATTCCGCCGATTCTACGGGCCGATCAAAGCGCGATTCGTGCACGTGGATCATCATCTGGCACATGCAATCAGCGCGTATGCATTCTCGGGTTTCGACGATGCGGCAGTCCTCGTTCTCGATGGACGAGGTGCCTGGGAAGCGACTTCGCTGTGGCACGGAAGCGGTGGGCGTCTGGAACACGTCTGGACGATTCCTTGGCCGAACTCGCTGGGTCTCTTCTACGCACAGTTCACGCAATATCTTGGTTTTGCGCCTTACAGCGATGAATGGAAGGTCATGGGCCTGGCACCGTATGGCGAGCCCGGGATCAGTCTGCGTGAGTTCATCATCCCGGACGACAATCCATATAGCGTGGACGCGCGCCGATTGATCGGCAAGGATTCTGCTCCAACGGCGGCAATCGGGGCCAAACTGGGCCCGCCGCGGGTTCCGGAATCCGAGATCGACAGCCGACACAAGAATTTAGCTTTCGCAGTACAAGAATCGTGCGAACAGGCGATGCTTACGCTGGCGCGCATGGCGGTGGAGCAGACGCGCTGCCGCAATCTGTGTCTTGCTGGCGGTGTAGCGCTCAACTCTAAGGGAAATGGCAAGATCTTGACCTCTGGATGCATCGATCACCTTTTCATTCAGCCTGCATCGGGAGACGACGGCGCGTGCCTTGGCGCGGCACTCGCTCCTTACCTGGACAATGGCGGAAAGCTGCCGCTGCAGCGAATGCGTCACGCGTACTGGGGCTCGTCGAGCGACGATTCGGAAATCCAAAAGGTCGTCGACACGTACAAGCTGGATGCGACGCGCGCCGACGATCCTGCGGAGACTGCGGCCGAGTTGCTGGCGGACGGAAAGATTGTCGGGTGGTTTCAAGGACGGATGGAATTCGGGCCGCGCGCGCTTGGCAATCGTTCGATCCTTGCCGACCCGCGCGATCCAGATATGACAGTGAAGGTGAATAACGCTGTAAAATTCCGGGAATGGTGGCGGCCATTTGCACCGTCGATGGCAGCCGAGACAGCGGGCGAATATATCGAGTCCGCGACGGACTCACCGTTCATGATCCTGACCGCGCAGGTAAAACCTGAGAAGAGGAATGTGATTCCGGCAGTGACGCACGTCGACGGCAGCGCTCGCCCGCAAACGGTGGAACGTGACGTGAATCCTCTCTATTGGAAATTGATCGATGAATTCGGGAAGCGCACGGGTGTGCCGGTCGTGATGAACACGTCGTTTAACTTGCGTGGTGAACCCATTGTGTGCACTCCGACGGATGCGATTCGGACGTTCTTCAGTTCCGGAATGGACGCGCTGATGCTCGGAAGGTTTCTGGTCGAAAAGAAGACGCGGGGCCGCTGAGCGATGAGCGGAGGATGCATAAGGATGCTGCAAGGCGAAGCTAACGATCGCGAGTGCCGCGAGATGCTTCACCGGTTCGGCTACAATCTCAGTGCAGTCGACGGAAATTATCTTCTCGCCATTCCCCAGGGAGCCTGATGTATGCAGCGCAGTTCAGTCGAAATCTTCCGATGCACAAAATGCGACGGGACCCTCGCGCTGACGGAGGTCACGAGCGAAGAAGCATCGACCGGTGATGTCGCCGAGGGCCAGCTCGCGTGCCCCGAAGGTCACGCCAGCGCGCCGATCGTGCGCGGCATTCCGCGTTTTGTAGCCTCGGAGTCATACGCGGCGAACTGGGGCTTTCAGTGGAGCCGCTTCGATCGCATTCAACTCGATAACGTGATGCGCAACGATTTAAGCCGCGACCGTTTTTACAAGACCACGGGCTGGCCGACCCATATGGAAGGACAACGGATTCTCGAAGTAGGCTGCGGGGCGGGACGGTTCACCCAACTCGCGTTGGAAACCGGGGCTGAAGTAGTTTCCTTCGATTTGAGTTCGTCGGTCGACGTCGCCCTGCGCAATAATTCGCCGCAATCGCGATGGACCGTTTTCCAGGGCAGCATCTACGACATCCCGCTGAAGAAGAATTCGTTCGACAAGATTTTCTGCATGGGGGTACTGCAATTCTGCCCGGATGTGGAGGGCGCGTTCCGAAGCATGCTGCCGTTTCTCCGGCCCGCGGGCGAGATCGTTGTCGATGTATACGAGCGTTCGAAGTTCCCGCCACTGAAGACGTTCGTACGGCCTGTTACGAAACGAATGAAAACGGAAAGCCTCTACAAGTTGCTCTCGTGGACGATTCCTCCTGCGTTCGAGGTGAAGAAAGCAATTCATCAGGTTCCAACCGTAGGTCCGCAGCTTGCACGATTGATTCCCATCGGCGCTCTCTCGCACGTCGAGCGGGGATTGAACTACTCCGATGATGAACTCAAGCAGGTAAAAATTCTCAGCGCACTGAATATGCTTTCACCAGCCTTCGAGCACCCCCAACGGATGGAAGACG
>DASUJR010000155.1:0-3355 GCA_036279175.1 Candidatus Acidiferrales bacterium
GAACCAAAGTAATACCGATTCGGTCCAGAATGCTAATTAGAAGCCTCTAATTGACACTGCAAGTATTTATTTGCGCTGATCGACCTTCCTTACGGCATCCTGCGGTCGAGTCGCTGGTAACTTTGACATCTATCTGACGCAAAGGATGAAGAACCGACGCGAGGGATTCGGACAGCGGTATCCGCCGAGATCCTGTTCCGTGGTAACCTGAACGTGGACGAGCAGAGCAGACGTCCATGCAAAGACCGTTCGGTGGCGTCCAAGGCGAAGTTGGCCGTGGCAGCGATCCGCAGCGGGAATACCCTGACCGAGCAGGCCAGGCAATTTGACAACCAATCCTGACCTGTTCATGCCGTGAAAGTGCCCGGCACTGCAGGACGCCGGGGGCAGAGAATGCCTGAGCTGCCTCGACTCAAGGACGGGTGGGAGTACAGCGCTCATCCCGGAACCGGATCTTCGCGTTGGGGAATGCTTCTTGGGTGGGGATCGACCCATGCGCGATTCTGAGAGCATCGCGATGATCGACGATCTTCAAATTCAGAAACGGCCCCAGGTGCAACCAACCAGCCGCAGTAGCGTCTACTCCCGGCGGGCCAGGAATCACGTCGTACAGTACGGTCCTGAACTGGCTCCACTGGGTCTTCGATGGGTCTTTTAACGGTGGCCTAATGCACGGTCCTCTCCACCGTTTGGTCGGGCAAAAACAAATCCCCTCGATCGCGGTGCAACCTTTCCTATCAATTGGTTCGGCGCAGACTAAATGTGGCTGCTGGACCGCTTCCGCTGCATTCGGAAGGCTCTGTTCGCGCCTCGCCTGAAACCCAACCACTCCTGCGTGTTCGCGTTTCCCTGCTTGCCATTCTTGTGGTAGCGTTTCCTCACGGCGGCTCTCCCGTCAAGGCTTGCCAACCCATATGCTTCATCTTCAAGCTGGACCGCCGCTCAACTTCAATCATGACGAGGCTTCCTCACGTGAACTAGAAGGTTGAGCATCTAGAATGATTTTGCTCGATGATTGCGACGCTCTCGATAGAATTACGTTCAGGAATGGCTTGGAAGGAATCGCAAGTGAACTTGGAAGACAACCCGAAATTTCCAACGATTGGTAAATCCAGGTATGAGATTAGCCTCCTGGACTTGCTTATCGTTCTTGTCCAACGACGCCGATTCCTTCTCTGGTTCAGTGCGTCCGTTGCGGTGCTGGCCACAATTGTGGTCCTGCTTCTGCCAAAGAAATACACGGCGGAGACCGTTCTTCTTCCGCCCGAGCAAAGCTCTTCGACGAGTTCAGCACTTTTGAATCAGTTTGGTGGGTCCAGCGCACTCGCCTCACTGGCGGGCTCGAGCCTTGGCATCAAAAACCCCGGTGAAATGTATGCCGCTCTATTCCGCAGCAGAACGGTGGAGGATTCCTTAATTCAGCAGTTTGGATTAATGAAGCGGTATCACAAGAAGCGATTGAGCAAGGCGCGCAAGGAATTCGAGGATCGCTCCACCGTTTCCGTCGGCGCCGAAGACGGCCTGATTCGCATTACTGTAACCGACAGCGACCCGAAACTTGCCGCCGATATCGCCAATGGATACGTAGGTAATTATCGAAAGCTTTCTTCGCATTTGGCGATTTCAGAGGCCGCACGCCGACGAGTTTTCTTCCAGCAGCAACTACTTGAAGCGAGTAAAAACCTCACAGATGCTGAAGAGAAGATGAAGGATACGCAGGAGAAAACCGGAGTGCTTTCTCTTGATAGTCAGGCTCGTTCCCTGATTGAGTCAGCCGCTTCCCTACGAGCAGAAGTGTCAGCCAAAGAAGTGGAATTGAACGCCATGCGATCATACGCGACTCCCGACAACCCGGAGTTCGTGATCGCCGAACAGCAGCTCGCCGGGCTGAAGAACCAGTTGGCCCAGCTTGCTGGTTCCAAAAGCAAGAAGACGGACATTCTTCTGACGAAGGGAAAAATTCCTCAGGCCAGCATGGAGTATCTGAATCGGCTGCGCGACGTTCGTTACTACGAGACGATTGTCGAACTCATGGCGAAGGAATTCGAGATGGCGAAGCTGGATGAAGCTCGCGAAGGGGCCAATGTACAGGTCGTGGATGTGGCAGTGCCGCCGGATACGTGGTCCTTTCCAAAGCGGACACTGATTGTCCTGCTGGCGACCATCTTCGGCTTCTTTTTCGCGTGTGGAACCTGTCTCTGCACAGAAGCAATTCAAGCTTTGCAAAAGGACCCTGTGGAAGGCAAACGTTTTGAAGCACTTCGAAGTGCTTTTTACCGTCGTGGCCACACCTCATGATCTACGCAGACCAGAGGTGGATAGGCGAGCATGGGATTGGGCGTGTTGCGAGGACCATCCTTGCAGAGCTTGTTTATCGTCCGGTAAATCTGAGGACAAACCCCGCGGCCCCGTTGGACGCATTGCGACTGGCGGTTGCGCTTCGGGGATTGACCCAAAAAGATGTATTCTTCTCTCCCGGTTACAATTGCCCGCTATTCTGCACCGCCCCTTATGTTTTCACCATTCATGACCTCAATCACATTGATCGCCCAGAGAACAGCACCCCGCTAAAGAGCATTTATTACGCAACAATCTTGAAGCGTGCATGTCATCGCGCTGCTCATATTCTTACGGTTTCTGAGTTCTCTCGGCATCGAATCATCGATTGGGCAGGAGTGCAGCCAGACAAAGTGGTCAACATTGGCGGCGGTGTGAGTTCTCAGTTTTCGCCGGATGTTGCTCCATACGAACTTCCTTATCCGTATCTGCTGTGCGTAAGCAACCGCAAGGGTCACAAGAATGAACTGCAAACGCTACAGTCCTTTGCCCGCGCAAAGCTCGATCCAGCAGTTACTCTCGTTTTCACAGGGGAGCCGACCGAGGCGCTCGTGTCTGCGATGGGGCGATTTCAGATCAGCCATAGAGTTCACTTTGTCGGTCGTATCACTGATAAGGATCTGCCATCGCTCTATCGAGGCGCGCAGGCGTTGGTGTTTGTCTCGCTGTATGAGGGGTTTGGATTGCCGGTGCTAGAGGCAATGGCGTGCGGCACTCCCGTTGTGACATCGAAGTCGAGCGCTCTTCCTGAGGTTGCAGGAGATGCGGCGCTGCTTGTCGATCCCGAATCGCCGGAAGAGATCGCAGAGGCCCTTGAACGTGTCATGCTGGACGAGTCACTGCGAGGCGTTCTGCGGGAGCGCGGAATATCCCGGGCGCACCAATTCTCCTGGTCCACCACGATCACTCGCGTCCGAGAGGTTCTTTCCTGGTTTTGAATCAATGCCTAGTTGAACGGCGTATGCCAAAACGACCCAAATCCAGGGCAAAGTAAAGTCTGGCACGCCAAACGACATGT
>DASUJR010000156.1:0-26304 GCA_036279175.1 Candidatus Acidiferrales bacterium
AAGTCACTTACCTCGCCGTTGAGAAAGACGGCCGCGTCAGCGTCGAAGAATTGCAGCGCGCGATCACGCCCAAGACCATCCTGATCTCCATCATGTACGCCAATAACGAAATGGGTGCGGTTCAGCCGATTCCCGAGATCGGCAAAATTGCCAAGAAGGCCGGCATTCTTTTCCACGTGGATGGCGCTCAAGCCGTCGGCAAAATCCCGGTCGACGTCGAAGCCGACGGTATCGATATGCTTTCCATTTCCGGCCACAAACTCTACGCGCCCAAGGGAGTCGGCGCGCTTTACGTTCGCCGCAAGAACCCGCGCGTCCAGATCGCTTCGATCATCGACGGTGGCGGCCACGAACACGGGATGCGCTCCGGCACGCTCAACGTTCCCGGCATCGTCGGCCTGGGCAAGGCTTGCGAACTCTGCCAGCACGAAATGGCTGCGGAAGCCGAGCGGCTCCGAATGCTGCGCGATCGCCTCAAGGACAAGATCGCCTCGCAGCTTCCCGATGTTTCCGTCAACGGCTCAATGACTCACCGCCTCCCGCACAGCTTGAATCTCAGCTTCGCTCACGTCGACGGTGAATCCCTGATGATGGGCATCAACGATGTTGCGGTCTCCAGTGGATCTGCCTGCACCTCTGCGAATATCGAAGCGAGCTACGTCCTGAAGGCTCTCGGCCTCAACGACGATCTCGCCCACTCTTCCATCCGTTTCGGCCTCGGCCGCTTCAACACCGAAGAAGAAGTCGACTACGTCGCCAACCGCGTCGTCGAAACGGTCAAACGCCTCCGCGAACTCTCCCCTCTCTACGAATCCAAGAAATTCTGACGGGGAATTCTAGGGGCGCTGCCCGCGGCGCCCGTTTTTACCCCGCGATTGTGCTCGGTCGGCAGCCTCTTCCGCGATGCGTTGTCATCCCGAGATCTCAGTAGCGCCGCCGTCTCGCCGGCGTTTTCCTAGTGTCCTCTAAGGCCCGCCCTGTTGTACGCGCGAATGTTGCCACCTCTTGAGCGGCGAAGCGGCGTGCCTCTACGTGTGAGCCTCGCAACTTGGCCCAACGCCGAGTGGAAATCCTTCGCCCGCTCACGCTAAAATAGAGTTGTGGGGAAGTGAGCGGAGTCGGGTTCTCAGTTCGGACTCACCATTCGCCACTCACCAATCACCATGCCTATTCACGTAACGGAAAAAGCAGCTGGCAAAATCCGCGAACTGCTCGCCAAGGAGGGCGTTCCTGTCGACTCCGGCGGGCTGCGCATTGGCGTCCGAGGCGGCGGCTGTTCGGGATTGACCTACGCCATGCGGCTCGAGACTGAGCCGCGCAGCCGCGACAATGTCATCGAGGAATTCGGCGCGCGTGTGTTCGTCGACCCGAAGAGCCTGGCCTATCTCTCCGACACGACGCTCGATTATCAGGAAAGCCTGATCCGCAACGGCTTCATCTTCCAGAATCCCCACGCGGCGCGTACCTGCGGCTGCGGCAGCTCCTTCACCGTCTAGGTTTCTCGGGCCGCATGTCATTCTGAGGGGCGATTCGGGCCCCGAAGAATCTCTCCGAAAAACGATTGCTCCAGCCCTCGCGCCCGAACGCAAATGGCGCCGTCCCAAACCGCTCCCGATAGTCGACTTTACCCTCCTTGTTTAGGTCAAGTCACTTGACCTGCTTACGGTATAATTTCATCGAAGTCTATCCGCCTATTCTTCGCCTTTTCTCGCGTTCTTTTCGCGTTGCGACTCGCCATGGGCCGGTCCAAATTGTCTCGCCTTCATACCTCGGGCGAACTCGATTCTTATTGCGCCGCGTCGCAGCGACCGGAACAATGCTCGATGCATCCGATACCGCGCTCGCAACCACGCCAAGGAGGGAACATGGAAACGGATCTGCGATACCCAATCGGGAAGCTCCAGCGCACAGAAAACCTGTCCGACGCTCAGCGAACTCCACTCATCTCCGCCATCGCCGAGGCGCCTGCCAAACTGCGCCAGGCCGTCGCGGGCCTGACCGAGCAGCAACTCGATACGCCCTATCGTCCCGGCGGTTGGACCGTGCGCCAGGTCGTCCATCACCTGCCCGACAGCCATATGAATTCAGTCGTCCGCTTCAAGCTTGCCCTCACGGAAGACGAGCCTACGATCAAGCCTTATGACGAAGCGCTTTGGGCCAAGCTCCCCGACGCCAAAGGAGCCGTCGAGCCATCCCTTGTTCTGCTCGAGAGCCTGCACACACGCTGGATCACGCTCCTCGATTCGCTTTCGCCCTCCGATTGGAAACGAACGGTTCGGCATCCGGAAATGGGCATCGTGTCGCTCGACGGCTTGCTCCAAATGTATGCTTGGCACGGACGCCACCATGTCGCGCACATTACGTCGCTGCGCGAGCGCAACGGCTGGCGCTGATTCTCCGTTTCTCATTCTGAGCAGACGGCGCCCTCGCCCATCTGCCCACGCGTCTTTAGAGCGAAGCTTGCCCGACCGCCGCGGGGAAATTTCTCTTCGCGCCTTCGACCTGACCTGGCCGCCCTCACGCGCGTGGCACGACCGCTCTGCATGGGGCGTTCGTCGCCGCAACATTTGTCTGCTACACTAATCACCACTTCTGCTCGACGGCGCTATGGTGCAACGGTTAGCACGCGGCCCTTTCAAGGCCGAAATACGGGTTCGATTCCCGTTAGCGCTACCAGTCCTCTCGATAACCTAGCGTTTCGGCATCGACCTGATTCTGCTGACTGAGTTCTCGACAACTTCGAAGAAAATCGATCGCTCCGTAAATATGCCTTGACACGTATATGCCTATCGTAGTATATACAGACCATGGAATCCGTTTTCGAAATCATTGCGGAACCGAACCGCCGCGCGATCTTGAGCCTGCTGGCTTCGTCTCAACAGTCCGTGGGTGAAATCGAACGTCGTCTTCGTATGCCGCAACCGACCGTTTCAAAGCACCTGCGCGTGCTGCGCGACGCGGGTTTCGTCCAATCCACAGTGGATGCGCAGCGCCGTCTTTACCACTTGAAGCCCGAACCATTTCAGGAGGTGGAAATGTGGCTGGCTCAGTTCCGCCGGTTCTGGTCCGCCCACCTGGACGCTCTGGAACGCCACCTCGACCGCATCGATCAGCCGATACAAAAGAAAAATAAGACGAGAGCGCCACATCGCCCCAATCGCGAGCGCGACAAAGGAGAAGGAAAATGAAAATCAAAGTGACCTCCATATATGTGGACGACCAGGAAAGGGCTCTGCGCTTCTATACGGAAGTGTTGGGCTTCACCAAGAAAAGCGACTTCAGCCAGGGGCCGTATCGCTGGTTGACCGTCGTCTCGTCCGAGGAACCGGCAGGCGTTGAGCTGCAGTTGGCGCTGAACAACAACGCCGCTGCCAAGGCGTACCAGCAGGCAATATTCCAGCAAAACCAGCCCGCGATCATGTTCTTCACCGACGACATCAAAGGCGACTACGAACGCATCAAAAGCCGCGGCGCTGAGTTCACCATGCCGCCGACGGACGTGACCGCCTCAACGATCGCTATGCTGAAGGACACCTGCGGCAACCTTGTCCAGCTCACCGAACTGAAGCATTGGTAAGCTTACGGCGCGGTAGGCCAATCGCACCAATCTTCCAGCACGCGAAGACGACGAGGACGAACGACATGGATTTGACCAATCGCGAGCAGTACACACCGGGTCCGGCCGGCGGAGCGCAGGTACGACAGGACGGAGACAAGTGGACGCTCATCCTCGTCAGGGAACTCCGCCATTCGCCGGAAAAGGTCTGGGAGGCCCTGACCGAGCCCGCACATCTGCGCGAATGGGCGCCCTTCGACGCAGATCGAAAACTGGACGTCCCCGGTACCAGCGTGAAACTCACCACAATCGGAGCGCCCGCTCCGCGCGTTACCGAAACCATCGTGAAGAGAGCCGACCGTCCCAGGACCCTTGAATACAACTGGGGCGGCTTCGACATGCGGTGGGAACTCGAACCTTTGGATGGCAGCACGCGACTCACACTGTGGACCAACATCGGCCACCGCTTCATCGCAATGGGTGCCGCCGGCTGGCACATTTGTTTCGATGTGCTGGATCGCCTTCTCAGCGGAAATCCCATTGGCCGCATCGTTGGCCCTGAAGCGATGAAGTACGGCTGGCCGCGACTGAACGAAGAGTACTCCAGGCAGTTCGGTATCGAAGCGCCCAACTCGCCGCCCAAGGCCCCGCAAGGCTGAACGATGGGAAGGAAGAACCGTGGAACCGACCTCCAGAACGAAACTGTTTCGCTTGAACGGCGCTGTCCCGCGGGACCCTGCCGTCGACGCGTGGATGAAACAGCATGCGGGTGAACTGGGATCCATCGCCCAACAATGGTTTGAGGTGATGCGGAAATGTGGCGACGAAGTGCGCGAACTCTTGCATGACGGTTGCCCGGTTGCCTGTTTGGGAGATACGCCCTTCGGCTACGTCAACGTTTTCACTTCGCACGTAAACGTGGGGTTTTTCCAGGGCGCAGCACTGCCGGATCCAGCGCGCCTGCTCCAAGGGACCGGCAAGTTCATGCGCCACGTGAAGCTGAGTCCAGGAGCGCCCACAAACGCCGCAGCTCTGCGCAAGCTCATCGACCGCGCTTACTCCGATATAAAAGCGCGCGTTGAAAACGGCTAGCCTGAAGAAACCAAACAAAGGGGCAGACTAGCTCCAGGGCCGCCTGCCGCTCCGCCTTCTGCTGTGGCGACGCACTTTTACTAGCCCTTGGACTCTAACCGCTAGACGCAAAATGCGCGCCCCACCAGCGAAGCATCCAATCTGCTAGGATAGAAAGACTTCGATCGAAGTGGAGCGGCACATTGTCCTTTCCTCGCACCCGAAACATGCCTTTGCGCGACCCGAACGTTACGCTGGAGCGTCCGGAGGACCGCAAATCGGCACCTTCACCTCGCGCGCGATTCCAGAATGCGATAGGTGGCGCGACCGTTTCCTGCGAAGAGGCGTATCCAGGCATTGAGTTTCTGTCGCGCAGCAGCTGGCTAGCCTGGCTCCGTGACAAGCCGCCGCAATGCGTGCATTTGCAGCCCGGCGCGCCGTGGAGCGCTAAGTTGCTCCCCGACACGCTCTATCTCCGAGGCAAGCGTGCGCCAACCAGCGAATCCATACGTCCGGAGGTCTCGCTCTGCCGCGATTGTTTCGTCGAAACGCTCGATCGCGAATTGTCCGGGTATTCTGGGAATGTTGTGGCGTTCGAGCCCGATGCCGAAACTCTGTCCCAGTATTTCTTTGTCGGCATCCGCGATTTCGAGCGTGCCGGCCTGAAACCCGACGTCGGCCGCGCCATCGAAGAACGCGTCCAACAAAAAGGCCAACGGTGCGACACGTGTGTCGAACCGGCAAAATGGGGCTGGTTTTCGCGCGCTGAAATCCCGAGTCTCGACGAAGTCGACCGCATCCGCGCAGCCCAGGGCACTTGGTTTTGCGCCGAGCACGCTGCGGATCGCATCTGCCGCGCGTTTGCGGCCATCCCCGAAGCGAAGCTCTTATACGTCAATCTTCCTTACGGCGAGGCGGGTGCCTATGTCTGGATCTAAGCTTCAGTTGCGCGAAGTGGTTCAGAAATATCTGGCGGCGAGCGGCGGATACGGTCACGAGATCCCCCTTTCCGCGCTCGGTTTCTCGCGCGAAGAAGTCGAAGACGTTTTCAGCGCCTTCGACGAGGACTATCACATCGGCCGCTTCTTCCATTTCCGCCAGGCAGCCGGCGAGAGCTATTCGATCGGCGGATTTCCGCAAAGCCATTTTGCCGTCGACGGAGATATTGAGAGCGTTCTGTGAGCGAGATCGGGCCACAATCGTTTCTCCCTTCACTATCGTGGAGAACTGACCCTCATTGACGAGTGCATGCCTGAACGCTATCCTTGTGACAGTCTCAATAGCAATGTTTGCTGACTTCTATTAGCGATTTCCTCTCCCGCGCCGTTTCGGGCGACGTTTGCACCGGTTTTTGCCATTTTCTCTTTTCCGTCTTCCATTTTCCGGGAGTATCCATGGCTGACCTATTTGAAAAATTGAAACAGATCGAGACCCGTTACGACGAGATGACCCACGATCTTTCGTCCGCGGACGTCTTGGCGGATTCTTCCCGCTATCAGAAGCTAGCGAAACAACACGCGGAGCTGACCGACATTGTTTCGAAATATCGCGAGTGGAAAGAGATCGCAAAGGGCTTGGACGGCGCGAAGCAGTTGCTTCGCGAAACTGACGATCCCGAAATGAAGCAGATGGCGCACGACGAAGAGCGCACGCTTGAAACGCGGCGCGAATCCGTCGAGCGCGAGCTGAAGATCCTGTTGCTGCCGAAAGACCCCAACGATGAAAAGAACGTGATTCTCGAGATTCGCGCCGGCACCGGCGGCGACGAAGCCTCGCTCTTTGCCAACGAGCTTTTTCGCATGTACTCCCGCTATGCGGAATCGCAGGGCTGGCGCATCGAAGTTCTGGAAAGCTCGCCTTCATCGATCGGCGGCGTGAAGGAAATCGTTGCGGCCATTCAAGGCAACAAAGTCTATTCAAAGCTGAAATACGAGAGCGGCGTGCATCGCGTCCAGCGCGTTCCCGCAACTGAGCAGCAAGGCAGGATTCATACATCCGCCGCCACGGTTGCCGTCCTTCCCGAAGCCGACGAAATCGATATCAAAATCGAGGCCAAGGATCTCCGCATCGATACGTTCTGCTCCTCCGGACCCGGCGGCCAATCCGTAAACACCACGTATTCCGCCGTGCGGATAACGCACATTCCCAGCGGCCTGGTCGTCTCGCAGCAGGACGAAAAGTCGCAGATCAAGAATCGAGCAAAGGCCATGCGCGTCCTGCGAGCGCGACTCTATGAAATGGAGCAGGAAAAGCAGCACGCGCAGATCGCGGCCGAGCGTCGCGGGCAGATCAAGACGGGTGACCGTTCGGAAAAAATTCGAACCTACAATTTCCCGCAGAACCGCGTCTCGGACCATCGCATTAACTTCACGCTTCACCAGCTCGATCTGGTCATGGAAGGCAAGCTCGCTCCGCTCGTGGACGCGCTCGTCACGCACTTCGAGGCCGAGCGTCTCAAACAAGAACTCGTTGAGGCCTGACGCGCTGCAGTTGGAACTTCTCTAAATGATCCGCGATGGGCGCTGTCCCGGCCTGAGCTTCGAAAGCCTCGTGCGCGTGCCTGGCCGGTAGATCGATCGTGCGGCCGCAGGCCGCTTTGGAGTGCGATAGCTTGCTACCGCTTCAAAGCGCCTGCTTCATTGACAAAATTTCTTGCGATTCGACTTCGCATGGATTCAAAAGAAGGTTTCTGTCCCAGGCGAGCGTCACTGACTCCAACAAATGCCATGACCGTTCGCGATGTACTTCACGACGGAATTTCGCGGTTGAACGACGCCCATGTTCCGTCGCACACCCTCGCGGCAGAGCTTCTGCTGATGCACGCGCTCGGCCGCGACCGCGCATGGATCTACTCGCATCCTGAGACCGCGATCGAACCCGGCA
This sequence comes from Candidatus Acidiferrales bacterium, assembly GCA_036279175.1. GTDB lineage: Bacteria > Acidobacteriota > Terriglobia > Acidiferrales > UBA7541 > Palsa-295. The sequence continues at coordinate 7,511 of DASUJR010000156.1, forward strand.
ACGCAGAGAAATATTTTGCGCTGACCGCGCGTCGAGCTGCCGGCGAACCAACTCAATATCTCATCGGCAGACAGGAATTCTGGGGGCTGGAATTCGAAGTGAATCCCAGCGTGCTCATCCCGCGGCCTGAAACCGAACACGTCCTGGAGGTTGCGCTCAAACGGCTCTCGGCGCACCCGAGTCGGGCAGTCTCCCACAATGCAGCAGACGCTCGAAACATTTGGATCGCCGATGTGGGCACCGGATCGGGCTGCATTGCCGTCGCGCTGGCGAGCGAACTGCCGAATGCCGAAATCCTGGCCACCGACATTTCGAAAGACGCCCTCGAAGTCGCCCGCCGCAACGCCGCTCGCCACTCTGTCGCTGACCGAATCCACTTCGTCCATACGGACCTGCTCACCGCCTTCTCGCGTCCTCACGAATCACGAATCACAAGTCCCGAGTCACGTCTGACGCCGCACCACTCACCAATCACTACTCGGCAATTACTTCTTTTCGACCTGATCGTCAGCAATCCGCCTTACGTCGCCCGCGACGATGCGGCCTCGCTCCCGATTGAGGTCCGCGAGCACGAACCTGCCACGGCGCTGTTCGGCGGGCCCGCAGGAACCGAGATCTACAACCGATTAATCGACCAAGCCGGCACGCTGCTGGTTCCCGGCGGCATTTTGGTTCTGGAATTAGGCTACAACTCCGCCCCGCACGTGCGAGCGCTCCTGGAAACTCCCGCTTGGCGCCGCGTCGAAATCACCAACGACCTAGCTGGAATCCCGCGCGTCATCTCCGCCGAGAACTGCTGACTCGCGCGCGAACATGAAATCGCCCTCGCACGGGTCGAACACGCCCTGCTCCAGCGGGGCACGGCATGCCGCGACCGCTCGCAAACACTTTGGATGGGCCAGCCGACCGACAGTCTGTTCGTATTTCTTTCGCCTGTTGCGTACCGGCGGAGTATATTCTCGGCAGAGTCCCTCGCATGCCCAAGCTGGCCCAATTTCGCGCCAAGCACCACGCTGTAGAGAACTCAGCCGAGTCGAACACCTGGATTCTCCATGTCGATATGGACGCGTTCTTCGTCTCCGTCGAACTTCTCACTCGTCCTGATTTGCAAGGCAAGGCCGTTGTAGTCGGCGGTCAGCGCGATCAGCGCGGCGTGGTCACATCGGCCAGCTACGAAGCGCGCCAATTCGGCGTTCATTCGGCCATGCCGCTGCGCACCGCCGCCAAGCTTTGCCCTCACGCCATTTTTCTCGACAACCGTCACGAACTGTACGGCCAATGGAGCGACCGCGTTGCAACCATCCTGGAAAGTTATTCGCCGGTGGTCGAAATGGCCTCGATCGACGAGGCGTACCTCGATTTGACGGGCACGGAGCGCATCAACGGGCCCGCGGTGAGTGCGGCCGATCGTCTGCTGCGCGAGATCACGTCGACCACAGGACTGCCTTGCTCCGGCGGGCTCGGCGGCACGCGGCTGGTCGCCAAAGTGGCAAGCGAACAGGCAAAACCGCGCGGGTTTGTTTGGGTTCCGCACGGCAGCGAAGCAGCTTTCTTTGCTCCGCTTCCTGTGCGCCGCATCCCGGGAATCGGCAAAGCAACCGAAGCTGCGCTGCAGAGTGCTGGAATCGAGACGGTGGCTCAGCTGCACGCCATGCCGCTCGAACGGCTGGAGGAAACCTTCGGGCAGTGGGGGACCGCCCTGTACCGCAAGGCGCGCGGTATCGATTCCTATGAATTTTTCATCGATGCCGAACCGAAATCAATTTCCCACAATCAGACGTTCGGGCATGACACGAACGACCGCGCGCGCCTCGAAACGACGTTAAGTCATCTTTGCCAGAAAGCGACGAAACGTCTGCGCGATGCCGGACTTCACGCCCGCACCATTACCCTCACCCTGCGCTACACGAATTTCAAAACAATCACGCGCAACGAAACATTGGCCGAGCCATCGGACCTCGACGCGATAATTCTCGCGTCTGTGCGTAATCTCTTCAATCGCAATTGGGACGGTGAATCCATGCTGCGGCTGGTCGGCGTGGCTCTTTCGTCATTTTCCGGAAGCACGCTCCAGATCGACCTGCTCGATCCCGAACGCCGCGCCAAACTCGAACGGCTCGCGCGCGCCACCGATCGCCTGCGAGACAAATTCGGATTCTCAAAGGTCCAGTTTGGCGGTTCGCTGGGCGATCGGGACCGGCGCGATTAATCCGGCGCAGCCGCAAAGGCCGAAAGTTACTGCGACGAGCTTCCCGCAGCCGCAGGCCCGGGAATCGCGCGCAACGCGAGGCAAGTGATGTCGTCGTGCTGGCGAGCCTGGCCGACGAACACGTTCACTTCGCCCATCACTCGACGCACCGTGTCCGCCGCGCTTTCCGGAGGAGCGGATCGCATGATCGGCAGCAGGCGAGCTTCCCCAAATTCCTGCCCGGAACCATCGATCGCTTCGATCACGCCATCCGTAAAAACGAAAAGCAAATCACCCGTAGCTAGCTGCACGCGTCCAGCCGTGTAGCCGTTGTCGTGGTCGTCCCCAAGCGGCACGCCGAAGGGAATGCCGCCTGTCGTCAGCCGCTCGATCTGGCCTGTCGTCCGGCGCAAAATTGGATCGTTGTGGCCGGCATTGATATAGCGCATCTCGCGCGTGTCAGGATCGATCTCCGCAAGGAACGCGGTTGTGAACCGCAACCCTCCAAGACTGTGTGCGCGAGCGTAGCGGTCGAGCCCCGCCGCAATCTCATCGAGTGATTCTGACGTCGCCGCAAGCGCGCGCAAACTGGCCTGAAACGTAGCCATCAGCAGCGCGGCCGGCACGCTCTTTCCGGCAACGTCCGCCACAACGACCAGCAGCGAACTCTTTTGCCCGCCGGTAACGGGCCGCAGAAACGCATCGTAGTAATCGCCCGCCACAGTGTTCTGCGGGCGCGTTGCGAACGCAATGTCGAACCCGGGCACGAAGGGAGGATGGCTCGGTACGAGCCATTGTTGGATTTCGCGCGCGATTTCCAGGTCCCGTTTCATGGTGACGCGGTCCGCGAGTTCCAGCGCAAGCAGCACGAACAGAATCAGCGCGCCAAGCCCGCCCAGTTGGAAATTCGCCTCGTGATTCCCCCACTGAAACTGGGGCTGCACGATGATCAGGACCAGCGCGATCAGCAGGAGCACCCGCCTCGCTGGCGATAGCTTCATCAACATCGCCTGAAACACGGCCCACACCGAGCGGAGGAACCGCTTCACCTTCCGTCGCTCGCGCCTGATCTCGTCCCAATCGACGTCTTTCGAATACAGGCCGTAGCTCGCTTTCGCCTCGGAGACGAACTGCCCCCACAGCTGGTCGATCGCCAGCCCTTCCGTGACGCGTTGCCAGAACGAACGCAACGGCCGCCCTCGCGGCCTCGGTCCCGTCCCTCGAGGCGTGCCCGTCGTTGTAGCCATGAGAGCCGATTATACGGCCATTCGCTAGTGACGCTTTCGGTTGACCAACTTTGCGCCGACCCGCTTTCGGCTCATAATCGCCGTATGGACGCGCGCGAGCTCGCAAGTCACACTTGCCGCATTTTGCGCGAGAACGGCCGGCAGGCCTATCTCGTTGGCGGATGTGTGCGCGATCTCCTGCTCGGTCGCGAGCCTGCCGACTACGACGTTGCTACCGATGCAACTCCAGAGGAAGTGCAGCGCCTATTTCCCGGCAGCCTTGCGGTGGGCGCGCAATTCGGTGTCGTCGTCGTCACGGATCATTCCGCGCAGGTAGAAGTAGCGACCTTTCGCTCCGACATCGGCTACTCCGACGGCCGCCATCCCGACCGTGTCGAGTATTCGAGCCGCCCCGAGGACGACGTTCGCCGCCGGGATTTCACCATTAACGCGCTCTTGATGGATCCCGAAACCAGCGAAGTGCTGGACTTCGTCGGTGGCAGAGAGGATCTTCGCGCCGGGATCATCCGCGCGATCGGCGATCCCGCGCTCCGTTTTCGCGAGGACAAGCTGCGCATGATCCGTGCCGTCCGGTTTGCGGCACGCTTCCGCTATGCCATTGATGGTTCCACTTTTTTGGCAATCCACGCGCTCGCGGAACAGATTCGGCAAGTCTCCGCCGAACGCATTCGCGATGAGCTCACCAAGATCCTCACCGAAGGCGCCGCGCGCCAGGCGTTCGAGCTGCTTGACGCTGCCGGGCTGCTCGCCTGCGTATTGCCCGAAATCAGCCGCATGAAGGGAGTCGAGCAGCCGCCCCAATTCCATCCCGAAGGTGACGTGTGGACGCACACTCTGATCATGCTAGAACAGCTCAAGCCCGGCTGCTCGCGCACCCTCGCCTGGGGCGTCCTGCTCCACGACGTCGGCAAGCCGCCCACGTTCAAGCCGCCCTCCGGTCCGGACGGACGCATTCGTTTCGACGAGCACGTCGAAATCGGCAAGCAAATGGCAATCGAGATCTGCCGACGCCTGCGCTTCTCGAATGAAGACACCGACCAGATCGCGGCCCTCGTAGCTAATCATCTGCGCTTCAAAGATGTTCTGCAGATGAAGCCATCTACCCTGAAACGCTTCGTGCGACTCAACGGCTTTGGGGAGCATATGGAACTGCACCGTTTGGACTGTCTTTCGAGCCACCGGAACCTCGAAAACTACGACTTCATGCGCCGTTTTTTGGCTGAAACGAAGCCCGAAGAGGTCCGTCCCGCTAGAATCCTTTCCGGGAATGACTTGAAAGAGCTAGGATTCCGGCCTGGCCCGCCCTTCAAGGAGATCCTCGATGCCGTCGAAGAGGCGCAGCTAAACGGAAAGATCAACACTCGCGAACAGGCGGTCGCCTTCGTTGAAGAAGCATTCGCGCCCCTGCGTCGATAGGGTTAAGTATTTGCTGTACAAGGCATTAGGATACTGGATCGCAAAATGCCAAGATTGCATCTAAATCCTTAGCGTAGTACGCTAAGCTTGCTTAATAGAGAGATGCGAAAGCCACCTCATCCTTTTCGGTCGGCTGCTGCATCTAACCGATAAGGTGACCGGCGTGCTCATCAATTGACCGTCGCTCTTAGCCGGTCTGGCGTTTGGTAGTTTTAGGGGGAAAAGTGGCAAGAGAAACCAGAACAATCCCAGAAGAGCTTCCCATCCTTCCGGTCCGCGATACGGTCCTGTTTCCGGGCGCCGTAATGCCGCTGCCGATCGGACGTGAGAGTTCATTGGCCCTGCTCGAGTCTCTGCAGGGGCCGGAGAAGCTGCTCGGTGTCGTCGCACAGCTTGATCCGCGCATCGAGGAGCCTACCGGATCAGACATTCACACCATTGGAACGTTGGCGAAAGTCCACAAGATGGTTCGCATGCCCAACGGCAACGTCGTCGCATTTCTTGAGGGGCTGGATCGCATCCGCGTTCTCGAAGTGGTCGGGCTCAAGCCCTTTCTGCGCAGCAAGGTCGAGTTGCAGCCTGATCTTGAAGAGCACGACGCCGAACTTACGGCGCTCCAGCGCAACGTTCAGGAGACTTTCCGTGAAGTGGTGGCGCGCTCGCCGCAGCTCTCCGACGATCTGCAAACTGCGGTTATGCACATCGACCAGTCGGGACGGCTCGCAGACTTCATCGCGGCCAATCTTCCATCGTTGAATACGATGGTCCGTCAGGAACTGCTCGAAACGTTCAACGTGCGCAAGCGTCTTGAATTGCTGATCAACGAGCTTTCGAAAGAGAAGGAAGTCGTCGATCTGCGCAACAAAATCAACGAGCAGGTTCAGGAGCAAGTCAGCCAGAGCCAGCGCGAATTCCTATTGCGCGAGCAGATGAAGGCCATTCAGAAAGAACTGGGCGAATCCGACGACACGCAAGCCGAAGTTGAGGAACTGCGGAAGAAAGTCGAAGAGTCCGGCATGTCCGCCGAAGCTAAGAAGGAATGCGAGCGCGAGCTGAAGCGCCTTTCGAAGATGACTCCAGCCTCCGCCGAGTACATGGTGTCGAGAACTTATCTCGAATGGATGACGTCTCTGCCTTGGAATAAAACGTCCGGCACAGGCGAGCAGGAAATCGATATCAACAAGGCCCAGGGCATTCTCGACGAGGACCACTACGACCTTGAAAAGGTCAAGGAACGCATCCTCGAATACCTGGCCGTCAAGAAACTGCAGCCCGGCATGAAGGGACCGATCCTGTGTTTCCTAGGGCCTCCAGGAGTCGGCAAGACGTCTCTTGGCAAGTCGATCGCCCGCGCGATGGGGCGCAAATTCGTCCGCATTTCGCTTGGCGGAATGCATGACGAAGCGGAAATCCGCGGCCACCGCCGCACGTATATCGGCGCTTTGCCCGGCCAGATTATCCAGGGAATTCGCCGGGCCGAAACGCAGGACCCGGTGTTCATGCTCGATGAAGTCGATAAGCTCGGGCGCGACTTCCGTGGCGATCCGGCGGCAGCGTTGATGGAGGTGCTCGATCCGGAGCAGAACGCAACGTTCCGCGATCACTATCTCGATGTCCCGTTCGATCTTTCGAAGGTTCTGTTCGTGGCCACCGCCAACTGGATCGATCCGATTCCGGAGCCGCTGCGCGACCGCATGGAAATTCTCGAACTTCCGGGTTACACGGAAGAAGAGAAGGTCCATATCGCAAAGCGATTCTTGATTCCGCGTCAGGCCAAAGAGCATGGGCTCAATCTTGGCGAGCAGATCGAATTTACCGACGATTCGCTGCACGAACTGATTCTCCACTACACGCGTGAGGCCGGCGTCCGCAACCTGGAGCGCGAAATTGCAACGTTGATTCGCAAACAGGCGCGGCGTATCGCCGAAGGCAAAACCGAAAAGCTCGTCATCACGCCCGACGTGATTCACGAGTCGCTCGGTGTACCGAAGTTCCGCCTCGAAAAGGAAGTCGAGGAGCGAGTCCAGAAGCCCGGTGTTTCAGTCGGTTTGGTCTGGACGCCCGTCGGCGGCGACATCGTCTTCGTCGAGGCGAGCAAGATGCGCGGCGGAAAGTCGTTCACCATGACCGGGCATCTCGGCGAAGTCATGCAGGAGTCCATGCGTGCCGCCCTGAGTTGGGTGCGCGCAAATTCCGAGCGGTACGGAATCGATCCCGATTTCTTCCGCAAGCAGGACTTGCACATTCACGTGCCGTCCGGCGCCGTTCCGAAGGATGGACCGTCCGCTGGAGTGGCGATGGTCACCGCGCTGGTCAGTTTGCTTTGCGGGCGTCCCGTGCGGCCGCGCGTCGCCATGACCGGTGAGATTTCGCTTTCCGGCGTAGTGTTGCCGGTCGGTGGAATTAAGGAAAAGGTACTCGGCGCAAAACGTGCCGGTATCCGTGAAGTGATCCTTCCGGCGGAGAACGAAGCAAACGCGAAGGAAGACCTGAAGCCCGAAATGGTCGAGGGCATGAACTTCCATTTCGTACGCAACGTCGAACAGGCGCTCGACATCGCTCTTGGCCCATTCGAACAGCAGGTCCGTCCCGCGCCAAGCGGACCGATCGGAGGCCAGGAGCGGTCCGAACGCCCCGCACCCGGTCCGTTGCACTGATCGAAGGCGGTCAAGTCATGTAGCTCACCTCGTCAGAGGTGAGGCTTTTGGTTCAATAAGGGCGATCCACTAAGGCCCGGAGGTAATCCCCTCCGGGTCTTTTCTTTTTCGCATCACTGCTGTTTCCGTGTTGCGCGCACTCGCCGATTCGCGTACAGCTTATCGGGGTTTCAGGTTTGATGATTCAAACCTGGACATGAAAAAGCAGTTAAAATTCAAACTGACCCCTTAGCGCAATTTTCGCGGGTTGGCCATCAACTGATGCCCTTTCGTCCAAGAGAACTCGTCATACGCGCACGGGAGACCGCAATCGCGCTGGTGCGCGCGCTCGACCGCGCTGAAATGGTTGAGAAGTTTCTCGACGTCTATGCTGCCGAGAATCGCCGCCCCGGTCGCGCCGATCATCCCGGCCACTATCGCGAACAACTCGAGACGATTCGGCGCGAAGCAATCCTCAGCGTGGTGCTGCGCGTGGAAGCATCGTTGCCTAAAAAGCTCAAAGTACACGTTCCCGTGCGCGCCATGCGACCCCAACGCCCCACAAAACACAAGGGTAAAGCACGCCCCCGAAAACCCATACGCAAGCGGGATGCCTGGGAATTCTCGATTCCGATCCTCGATCTGTTTCGCGAAGAGTTTTTCACCGCGCTGGGCCAGGCGCTCGAATGGACCGAGCGTGACGCGGAAGAGTTTTGGCGCGATCTCGAACTCTACGAAAAACTTCGGGCAGTCGAACGGAAGCGCTCCGGACGCAACGCGCGCGCAGTTCCAGCCGGGCCATTTGTCGATCGCGTCGCGTTTATACTCGATCCTTCGCTCATGGAACAGGCCCGCCGCGCGGCGGCAAAATTCGAATCGGAGCTGGATTCGGCCGCCGACCGCGTTCTCCGCACCGTCCTCTCGCGCCGCCCCGACTGAATCCATTTCTCTGCAGCAGTTGCTGGAGAGAGCCTCCACACAGAAGCCCTGCGTATCGTCCTTGGTTTTTCGTGTCAGGGTATGACTTGCCCGCCGCAGGCAGGCTTTAGTCGTGCCTAAGCGCCGGAGGCGAGATTTTGTATTTCGCGCTCTTTGCGTCCCGATGAGTTGTATCGGGAAGCCCGGCGACGAAGCGAGGCTGCCGCAGGCAGCCGAGCGGAGTGCCGGGAACGCGGATAAAAGGAGAAAAGTCCCGTAGGGACGATTGAGCCTCTAAATCTGCCCCGTGTCGCTTACAACCCCCGGAGTTGCGCCGGAGAGCACATGAAGTTCCGTCCTGGCACATCCACGCGCTCCATCCTGCTATTCTCGCCTCGTGCTCATCGCCTTTTATATTTTGGCGTTTTTGCAGATCGCGGCGGGCCTTTACTCGCTTTGGGCCGGATTCGAGTGGTACCAAATGGTCCGTCGTCGAACGGCCTCGCACTCCGGATTTTATGCTCCGGTCGCGGCCGTGATTTGCCCGTGCAAGGGCTCCGAGCCCGGCCTCGAAGAAAATCTCCGCGCGCTGACGCAATTCGACTATCCAAGCTACGAAATCTACTTCTCACTGGCGACAAGCCTCGATCCCGCTGTGAAAGTGATCGAACGCGTCAAAGCGGCAAGCTCGAAACCGGTTCACATCGTCATCGCCGGGCCGCCGGGAAATTGTTCCGAGAAGGTCTACAATCTGCGCCGCGCCATCGAAGCCCTGCCTGCCGACAAATTCGAAGTCCTGGTTTTCGCTGATTCCGACGTTCGATTCTCGCGCGGCTGGCTGCGCAAACTCATCGCGCCTCTCCAGGATATTAACGTCGGCGCGACCACCGCTTATCGCTGGATGGTTCCGAGCGGGAAAATGGGCGCGGGAGGATTTGCCAGCGCATTGGCTTCAGCGTGGAACGCCGCCATCGCCACAACGCTGGGAAAAGAGAAGGAAAATTTCTGCTGGGGCGGCGGAACGGCGATCCGCTCGAAAACATTCGAACAGGCCGGCGTCCTGGAAGCCTGGAACGGTGCGTTGAGTGACGATTTCACTCTCACGCGTGCGCTTCAGAATGCGGGAAAGCCGATCGTGTTCTGTCCCGAATGCATGGGCGCCACGCTCCATCCGTGGACGGGAACTCAGCTCCTCGACTTCACCACGCGCCAGATCGTTATTACGCGCGTCTACTCGCCCCGGCGATGGGTCATGGGGATGATCTCCCACCTCGCCTACTCGCTCACGTTTTGCTATGGAATCGTTGTGATCGTCGCGTCGATGATCAGCGGAGACCCGTGGGGTTCGCTCGTGCTGCTTACAATTGCTCCGCTGCTACTCGCGGCAATGAAAGGAGCGCTCCGTACAGCCGCAGTCGATCAGTTGCTGCCCGAATGGAAGGCGGCTCTTAAGGATTGGGGCTGGGTCTGGATCGCGCTCGCGCCGCTCGTGCCGTTCCTCTTCTCGTGGAACTTTCTTTCGTCTCTTGTCACGCGGCAAATTCGCTGGCGCGGAATCAAGTACGAACTCGTCTCCCCCACCGTCACCCGCATCCTCACCCGCTAGCTTTTGAGGTCGGGCAGGAACAAGTTGTCACTGGCTTAATCGCACTCAAACGGCGCCGTTAAAATGTCAAGCCGTCGCTCGGTCCGATTGTTGCGGAGACTTCTGACCTCAGTTCCGGCAGATCTTTAGCAGGATTACACAATGCTTCTCCCCAAAGGAATCTGGTATTCGAGGGTGCCGTCGAAAAAACGTCGACGTAGTAGGAATGACTGTATCCGCCACGTTCGTCATGCATGAAGCATTCCCGCTCCGACAGTCCTCCGAAAATCAACCTTCGAGAGGGCAGTCCTTCGCGCGTAATCACGTCCGTGAGCTGAAATTCTTGTCCAGGATCAGCCATCTCGAATCGGCTGTCATGGATAAGTCCTGCGAATGCCGATTTGATCTGCGCCAGCAGCAAGTTCGTCGTCGTAATAATTTTGAATGTGCCATTCAGATGGTGCACGTTGCCAGCTTTCATAGTTTGCAAATCGGGCTTATCGAGCACCAATCCGAGAAACGTGTTCACCTCAGCCGCGCTAGCCTGCTGTGAATAGAACCCTCCGTCTCTTTGGGTCTCCAGAAAATACTTGCCGACACCGAAACTGCCTTCCAATTGATCGCCATCGTAGAAGTCAATTGAAACGTCTGGTGTAGGTATTCCGTACCACGGCCGATACCACCCGCTTCCATGAGAATCGACAAAAAGCTACGATCTGAGAGATTGCGACTGGATCGGTGATTTAGACGAAGTGTTAGGGCCGTGACTCTCTGCAACAGTTATTCGGGTAACTTCGCCGACAGTCGGAAGACTACGAATTCGACGGAAGCGACAGCCGACCAATCCAAACGACGCCACAAACAACAACGCCGTCATAACTACGACGTGACCTTTTCTGCGCTGCAAGCAGGGGTTGGTAACCACCGGTCAAATCCGCCGCGTGACGTTGGGGAATTCGTTCCACACTTTCACCCCGCAGAAGTGCGAACCTTCCGTGCAGATCGGCGTGGAAATTCCCGCGCGCAGCACGCACGGTGGCCCGATGTAGCGGCCGATTTCAGGGAAAGCGGCACGCACCTGATTCACTTCGTCGAGTGACGCCTGATAAATCTCTTCCTGCGCGTTGAAGCACGTCCGCATCGTCCACTTGTGCAGCAGATGCAGCAGCGAACCTGACTCAACCAGGCGAATCGCCTTCGCATTCGGGAGCAAATAAAGCGCGAATTGCGCCGGCACGCCGCGGTCGAGCAGCGCGTTCTTCGCGTCCCATGCTTCCTGCATTGCTTGCTGATAAATTTCGAGCGCGCGCGGATTCTCGCGGACCAGCATCGGCGTGATGTAATCCGGCGAACGTGTATCTGCCAGCGTAAGCAGCGGGCGCGATCCGGGGACCATGCGATGCCGCTGATCCTGACTGTCCGCCGTGTGGCTGATTTTCTTCGCGAATGTGAAATTCGCATGCTGCAGCGGCCGCATCATCGGCGCATGAACGCCAACGTCCAGCGTTTCGCGCCGGTACGGATTTCGCGCGGGATTCAGCATCCGGTCGAGTGCTTCCGCGTCGGAACATTCGGCAGCCGTCAACCCGACCACCGCGCGATATGCCGCAGCGACTGCCTCAATCGCTTTCGGCGAGTAATCGATCAAGCGCGAAGTCATGCTGCCGAGCTGCGCGTCAAATTCGTGCGCGAATGCCTCGCCGTCCCGCGTCAGCCTGCTTGTTGAAACGGTAGGATCGTCCCACTCCGGTAGCTTCTCCATCGGTTCGTTGTCAAACCGGTCGAAGAACTGTGGATCGATCTCCCTCACCCGCTCGGCCATCTGCCCGATCACTTCTCTCGCTTCCGCCGGCGTGTCGCTGGCCGCCTGCATCCGGAACAGCCTGTGCAAAACGATCCCCGAGAGCGTGTGCACCATTGCAGTGAACGCCGCGACGGGCAGCACGTACCGCGCAACCTCGATTGCTCGTTTCTCCGACTGCCGCTCCACCTTCTGAAGCCGCTTCGGATGCGACATCTCGCTCACGTGCCAGATGTCCGCGAGAATTTCGCGAGCGCCAGGTTGAAGGATTGACGTCAGCTCCCGGTAGCGCTGCCACGCGCGCGTAACCGCGTTCTCGTAAATTTGCCGTTCCGCCCGCCCAAAATTTGCGCCTTGCGGCGGGACGTACGCCTGCGCCCGGTCGAGCCGCACGTAACGCTGGCTTTGCTGCTCGGAGTTATAGAACGGATGCGCGTGCAGGAACGACCACACGAATTGCCGGCTGACGTTCTCCAGGCCAAACTCGAAATGCGCGTGCTGATAAACGGTGTGATGGCCGCCGTAATACGTCGCCGATCCAATCGTCACCCGTTGCTTGTCGGTAACTTCGTCCGCCCCGATGACGCGCGGCGAATAGCACGTGCGTGCGGCGGCAATCGCGGAATCGAACGGATGCGCAAACCAATTGCGCAGCGTGACGCGTGCGGGCCCAGTCTCAATAGTGAATTGCTGCCCGAAATCCGGCGCTGGAGAGAATTGCGTGGCCATCTTCGAGGTCATTGTACACCGGGCAAGCGGTCATCCGGCAGGAGCGGATTCTGAGTCTTTGCGGGGAATCGTCTCGCTTCCGCTGACCGCCGGCAGGCCTGCAGAGATATCAGGCTGCCGCTCCACAACCGTGCAGTTTTGGGTCGACTAACGACCGCTAAGAGAGGACAAACCGGAGCTATTGGCTTATTTCTTGGCAGCTTTGTTCGCGTATTTCTTCTGAAAACGCTCGACTCGCCCCGCCGTATCGAGCAGCTTTTGCTTGCCGGTAAAGAATGGATGGCAACTCGAACAAATTTCCACGCGGATCATGTTGCCCTTGATGGTCGAGCGGGTCTCGAACGTGCTGCCGCACGCGCAGTGGACAGTGACTGTATGGTAGTCCGGATGAATTCCTTCTTTCATGACATTCCCCTTTGCCGGCCGCCTGCCTGCCGCGGCAGGGTCTGCGCGGTAAAACCTGGAGTTCACACCCACAGCCGCGTCGCTAGGCCATCGGCGAAACCCCGATTATAGCCGAATAGCGCCGTCATTTCCACCGCGCGGCAGCGCTAGCGCCGAAGCTAGTCGCTGCAGGATACGATCATTTCCAGGCGCGCGATTCATCCCACAGTATGTACGACGCTTCCAGCGGCACGAGCGCCCCTTCGCGTCGCGGGATCAATCTTGGAGTGAAATCGGTCGCGGGGCGAGTTGCAGGAATGCTCGCTGTAAACGTGAACCCGTCCGCAGACCCGACAATCGGTTCGCCGAGTTGCATCGCGTGCCTCGCGGGACCGTCGCCGTTTAAGGGCTCTGCATAAAGTTCGACGGCCACATTGCCCGGATCGAGACCGCCCAGGAACACCTGCACCTGGAAAAAATTCTGGTGATCTCTACTCTCGACCGACGCTGAACCGAATCGTACCGCCGGCCAGTGCTTCGCCAGGTTACCTTCCCAATTCAGCAGTCCGACTGCTTGAACACTCTGGTTCGCGGAGCGCTCGCGAAACGTTGTGGCAGCCGGAATGTAATGTTGTTCGGTGTACTGGCGCACCACTCGGTTCGTTGAAAATGTCGGAGTCAGTCGCGCCATGCTGTGCCGCATGCGCGTCACCCAGGCGCGCGGAATGCCGCGATCGTCGCGCGTATAGAATTCGGGAACGATCTTTTCTTCAAGCAATCGATAGAGCTGGTCAGCCTCGGTCGCATCCCAGCTTGGATCGCCTCCGTGTTCGCGCCCGTCGCCGATGGCCCAGCCGACTTCCGGCGAGTAAGCTTCAGCCCACCAACCGTCCAGTTCAGACAGATTCAGCCCGCCATTCACCAGCACCTTCATTCCGCTGGTGCCGCTCGCTTCCCACGGACGCCGCGGAGTATTCACCCACACGTCGACTCCCTGAACCAGATGCTCGGCCATCAGGGCGTCGTAGTCGCTCAAGAAAACGACGCGAGATCGAATTTGTGCCTGGTAGGCGAATTGGATCCACTGTCGGATCATCGCCTGGCCGCCCAGATCGGCGGGGTGCGCCTTACCTGCCAGGACAAGCTGTACCGGCCGTTCGGGATTCGTCAGGATGCGTTCCAGCCTTTGAGGATCGTGCAACAAAAGATTCGGGCGCTTGTACGTCGCGAATCGGCGCGCGAAGCCGAGCGTCAGCGTCTTGCGGTCGAGCACCTGCGACGCTTGCGCCAAATCATCTGGCGATGCGCCGCGGCCGGTCAACTGCCGCACGTGCACTTTGCGAACGTACTCCACCAGTGAGCTGCGTGTGTCGGTTCGCAACTTCCAAAGATCGGTGTCGCTCACCTTCTGGAAGCCCTGCTCCAGCGCTTCCGTCGTGTCATGCCATCGGCGCTTTCCGCATGCAGCCTCCCAGATTTTGTCGGCTTCCGCGGAGTCCCATGTCGGCATGTGTACGCCGTTCGTCACGTGCGTGACGGGCACGTCGTGCTCCGGCCATCTGGGGAAGAGCACCTGAAAAATGCGACGGCTCACATCGCCATGCAGTCGGCTCACGCCATTGACGGCGCCGCTGCCGCGAACGGCGAGATATGCCATGTTGAACGGTTCCGACGGATCGTGGCGATTCTGGCGTCCCAGCGCGAGCAGATCGTCGAATGAAATCGCGAGCTCTTTTTCCGCATAGTTCTTCAGATATTTCTCGATCAGCTCCGGGCTAAATCGATCGAATCCTGCAGCCACCGGCGTATGCGTCGTAAACAGGTTCCCGGCTCGCGTAACGGCCAATGCCACCTCGAACGGCTGACCGTTTTTCACCATGTACGATCGCGCCCGTTCCAGCACTGCGAACGCCGCGTGGCCCTCATTCAAGTGGCAAACTTCCGGTCGTCCCCCGAGCGCCTCAATGAGTTGCCATCCGCCCAGTCCAAGCACCAGCTCTTGCTTCAACCGCACCTCGGGACCACCGCCATACAACTCGCCCGCAATACCGCGGCATGCCGGAATATTCGCCGGATCGTTTGTGTCGAGCAGATACAGCTTCGCGTTCCCCACCTGTGCCTGCCACACGCGGATCCATAAGTTGCAGCCCGCAAAGTCAATCGACAGGCGTAGCCACTCGTCATCCTTTTGCCGCAAAGGCTTGATGGGCAGTTGGCCCGGGTCGTTGTACGGATACAAAGCCAATTGCTGCCCGTGCGCGTCGATTTCCTGCCGGAAATAGCCCTGCTGATACAACAGTCCGATGCCCATTACAGGCACGCCAAGATTGCTGGCCGCTTTCAATTGGTCGCCAGCCACATTTCCGAGTCCGCCCGAATAAATCGGCAAAGACTCGCTCAGCATGAATTCCATCGAGAAATACGCAACGCCGGTAAGTCCGGAATTGGGATGAGTCTTTTGAAACCAGCTCTCGGCTTCTTCCGCCGCTTGTTTCTCCCGATGCAGATCGGCCACCAGCGACTGGAAATCGCGGTCCATGGCAGCGCTCTGCAGGCGCTCTGCCGACACGGTCTGCAGCACAACCCACGGATTGTGCGTCGACTCCCAAAGCTCTGGCGTCAGATGTTCCCAGATCCTGTCCGCCGCGTGGTTGTAGGACCAGCGCATGTTGAGCGCCAACTCCGACAGAGCCTGCAACGTTGCAGCTTTTGCAGAACGATACCGTACTGGACTGCTGCCCATCCCTGATTCCTCCTGTGATTCCTATCCTTTAACGCGCCGCTGCCGCGCTGTCGCTTTGCGCGAGCGCAGCGGAAACAATGCTCTGCGCTTCCTGCTCGATCCGTTCGAGGTGATCCCGTCCGATAAAGCTTTCGGCGTAGATCTTGTAAATGTCCTCGGTGCCGGAGGGACGTGCCGCGAACCACCCGTTCTTCGCCAGCACTTTGATTCCCCCGATCGCGGCGCCATCTCCCGGCGCCGTCGTCAGAATCTGCTGAATTTGCTCGCCGGCCAATTCCTTCGTTCGCACATTGTCCGGCGACAATTTGGCAAGAGCGCGCTTTTCCTGCGCATTCGCGGGCGCCTCGATCCGCTCGTACACGGGGTCGCCCAGATCTTTCGTAAGCGAGCGATATAGTTCGCCCGGATCGCGCTTTGTTCGCGCCGTGATTTCGGCGGATAACAGCGCGGCGATGATCCCGTCCTTATCCGTAGTCCACACGCGGCCGTCGCGCCGCACGAACGTGGACCCCGCGCTCTCTTCGCCCGCAAAACCCAATTGCCCTCCGATCAACCCCTCAACGAACCATTTGAAGCCGACCGGCACTTCATGCAGACGCCTTTTCGCTCGCTCCGTCACACGATCGATCATGCTGCTGCTGACCACTGTCTTTCCAACCGCAATATTCTTGCCCCACTCGTTCCGATTCGCAAACAGGTAATCCACGCAGACGGAGAGAAAATGGTTGGGCGGAAGCAACCCGCTGCTCTTCGTAACAATTCCGTGGCGGTCGTGGTCCGTATCGCACGCAAACGCGATGTCGAATTTATCTTTCAGGGCAATCAGGCTGTGCATGGCGTAGGGCGACGACGGATCCATCCGAATCTTGCCGTCCCAATCCACAGTCATGAACCGAAATGTCGGATCGATCGAATTGTTCACTACCGTCAAATTCAGTCCGTGTCGTTCCGCAATCGCCGGCCAATAGTCGATTCCTGCTCCGCCCAGTGGATCCACGCCCACTCGAATTCCTGCGCTGGCAACCGCCTTCATATCGAGCACGTTCCCAAGATCCTCAACGTACGAGCGCCGGTAGTCATGCTTGTGGGTGGTCGATGCCTTCATCGCTCTTGCGAACGGGACGCGATTGACGTTTGCAACACCGTTTTGCAAGAGCTCGTTCGCGCGCGATTCAATCCAGCTCGTTACCGTGGACTCCGCCGGTCCGCCGTTTGGAGGGTTGTACTTGAAGCCGCCGTCGTCCGGCGGATTGTGCGATGGCGTGATGACGATCCCGTCAGCAAAACTCGCGCTGCGTTCCCTGTTATACGTCAGAATCGCGTGGGAGACGGCGGGTGTCGGGGTATACCGGGTGCCCTCCGAAACCATCGTGTCCACGGCGTTCGCCGCCAGCACCTCCAGCGCGCTTGCGAAGGCGGGTTCCGAAAGGGCGTGCGTATCCATCCCCATAAATAGAGGTCCGTCGATTTTCCGCGAATTCCGGTACTCGCAAATCGCCTGAGTGATTGCGAGGATGTGCCACTCGTTGAACGCCGCATCAAAAGCCGATCCCCTGTGACCCGACGTGCCGAAGACGACTCGCTGCCGCGGATCGGTCGGATCCGGCCGAAGTGTGTAGTACGCCGTTACCAGCGCTGGAACGTTGATCAGGATCGACGGATCCGCCGGTTTCCCGGCCGCGGGATCGATTTTCAAGAGTCACCTCAGCCTACAGCGGAATATTCTATTTAGCTTAGCTGATTTTTGGCTCGAATCCATCGTCACATAGCGTCGGGTCGAGGATTCGCGCTCGCGTTTGCCCTGAACGGCAAATTTTCGTACATTAATTCGAATTTTGATCGTAACCTCATGGACTAGGGAGTTTTTTGACCTTTTGCGTCTACCCTGATTCCGTTAGGTGTCGAGTCCTATATGCGAACTATGCTCCGACTGGCTGTCGCTGGCGCTGTCCTCTTTGCTTGTTCCGGGGAGCTCGCTCAACCTCAGCCGGCCACGCGCCCGATCGATCCCAAGAAGTCATCCGTCGTCGTTCACGTCTATAAAACGGGTTTCTTCTCTGCTTTCGCGCATAACCACGAGATAGACGCCCCAGTCGACTCTGGCCAGGTGTCCGCCGATGCCGGTCAGGCATCAGTCGATATACACGTCGATGCGCGCAAGCTCCAAGTCGCTGATCCCGAAGCTTCTGCTGGCACCCGAGCCCAGATTCAAAAAACCATGCTCGGACCGCAGGTCCTCGATGCCGATCGCTACCCCGAAATTCACTTCCGCTCGACGACCGTCGAGTCCAGGGGGACAAACAGTTGGTCGGTGAACGGCACTCTCGAGTTGCATGGTCAGAAGCATCCTGTCACGGCCATCGTCACCTTGAAGGACGGGCTTTATGCCGGATCTGTGGTGCTGAAGCAAACCGACTTCGGCATTACTCCCGTGGCCGTTGCGGGAGGAACCGTTAAGGTAAAAGACGAAGTAAAGGTCGAATTTCAAATTGCGCTGTCTCAATAGCTTCGTTGTTGGCGTTTGACTTTCCCCAGCAGCAGGCAGCCCATCCTCGCCGGGTCGCCAGCCGCAAATCACAGCACAAACGGACGCTGCGAATCAAAAGCAGTTCAGCGCACCGCCAGCTACGTGCGTTCAGGACTCTTTGTCTTGCGTTCAGGACTCTTTGCCTCGATCGCCCTGATCAGCGGGCGAGATCCGAAGCGAAGACGAGCCGGATGCCGCGTTTTTCGAGCTGAGGGACAGTCTCGGCAAGCGCGGCGATCGTCGCGCGATGCGGGTGACCGATGCTGATCGCCGAACCATCCTTTTCTGCATCGCGAGCCGCAAGTTCGATCTGTTTGCGCACGGCGTCCACGGTCACCGTATCGTCGAGAAATACTTTGCGCGATGCTGCGCGGACGCCGGCCTGTTGGGCGGCCGTATAGGCCACGGTAGCCGCCGACGTACGGCTGTCGATGAAGAAAAGACCCCGCGCTCGAAGGTCCGGCATCAGTTCGTTCATCAGAGCCGGATCGGCGGTTGCGAGCGACCCTTCATGATTGTTCACGCCAACGGCATGCGGCACGGTTTCAAGCATTCCCGCCAAAGTTGATTGCACCTGCTGCGCGGTCATTCCGACGCGCAATTCGATTTTTTCCTGTTGC
>DASUJR010000157.1:0-18051 GCA_036279175.1 Candidatus Acidiferrales bacterium
GACGCCGGGCCGATCATCGTTCAAGCCGTCGTGCCGGTGAAGGATTCCGACACCGTCGAAACGCTTTCCGAGCGTGTCCTTCAAGAGGAGCACCGCATCTACTCCGAAGCGGTGCGGATCGTACTCGAGGGCCGGTATCGAGTGGAAGGGCGTCGCGTTTTACTTACGCAGCCGGAGCGGTAAAGATCTTCGCACGTCGTAAGCCGCTGAAGACGTCCATCGGAGAGAGCCGGTCCGCGAACGGAACCAAATGAGTGACCACAAATTCAAACCGGTCGCCGAGCAACTCGCATATGTTCGAAAAGGCGCGGCGGAAATCATTCCTGAAGACGAGCTGAAGCAAAAGCTCGAAAATTCCGCGAAAACGGGCAAGCCGCTGCGTGTCTACCTCGGCGTCGACCCCACCGCTCCCGATATTCATTTGGGCCACACGGTGGTCCTGCGCAAACTGAAACATTTTCAGGATATGGGCCACACGGCAGTTTTTCTGATCGGCGACTTTTCGGCGATGATCGGCGATCCAACGGGCGTATCCGAAACGCGCCCGCCGCTCTCGCGCGAGCAGGTGGATGCGAACGCGAAAACATACCTCGCACAGGTCTACAAAATCCTCGACCGCGACAAAACGGAAGTTCGTTACAACAGCGAGTGGCTGGGAACGATGTCGAGCTACGACGTTGTTCGCCTGTGCGGCCACTATCGCCTGGCGAGAATGCTCGAACGCGAGGATTTTCGCTCGCGGCTTGATAAGAATCTTCCGATTGCCGTCCACGAGTTGCTGTATCCGCTTCTCACGGCGATTGACGCGGTGAAGCTGGAATCGGACGTGGAGATCGGCGCCACGGAGCAAAAATTCAATCTTTTGGTGCATCGCGACATTCAACGCGAATACGGGCTTTCGGGAGAAGTTGCGTTTACGATGCCGATTCTGGTCGGGCTGGATGGCGAGCGCAAGATGTCGAAGAGCCTCGGGAATTATGTGGGAATCACCGAGGCGCCCGGCGAAATGTTCGGAAAGATCATGTCGATTTCCGACGAGCTGATGTGGTCATACTACGAATTGCTTACGGATTTCCCTTCGCCCGCGATCGTCCGCCTTCGGGAAGACGTGCGCAGTGGCAGCCTGCATCCGATGGAAGCGAAGATGCAGCTCGCTCACGTGATCGTCCGCGATTTCCACGGCGAAGAAGCAGCTACCCAAGCCAAAGAGCAGTTTCAACGCGTGTTTCGCGACCGGCAGGCGCCAGATAATCCAACGCAGTTTCGCCTGCAGCAGAAACCGGGAACCGAAAAACTGGTAAAGCTTTTGATCCAGTGCGCCGATATCCCGTCACGATCGGAAGCGGAGCGGCTAATCAAACAAGGCGCAGTCGAGATCGATGGGCAGCGCGTGAATGACGTAAGGCATGAGATCGACCTTTCAAAACCCGGAGAACTTCTGCTGCGCGCGGGCAAGAAGAAGTTCCTGCGGCTCACCATCGAGTAGCCCGACGCCACGACCGGATTACGCGAACACACCAGAAAGATCACTGAATTTCGGCAAGGACGAGTGAGACATCATCGGATGCGGGGCCCTGGCGCCAGGCGGCGACACGTTCCAGCAGCGCATCTTTCATTTGGCCAAACGGGAGCGTGGCTGTTTCGCGCACGAACTTCTGCACGCCAGGAACGCCGAGCATTTCGCCCCGTGAATCGAACACGTCCGTAATGCCGTCGGTGTAGAGAACGATTCGGTCCCCGGGCTCGACCGGGGCTTCGATTACCGGATTCGGATCGACCGCCTCCGGAATGGCGCCCAGCACAGTGGAGCGCGATTCCAGAAGTCGCGGCTCTTTGCCGGGTGTGACAATCATGGCGGGAGGATGCCCGGCACCGGCGAAAGTGATCCTGCGCGCAGCGCGATCGATTCGCGCGGCCGCCGCCGTGAAAAAGAAAACCGACCCGCCGAGGTCGTGCATCACAAATCGGTTCAAGTGGCGGAACATATCTCCGAACGGCGACCCTAGCGCGAGCAGCGTCATCGCGGCCGTGTAGAGCCGATTCGCTACCAGCGCGGCGCCGATGCCGTGCCCGGAAACGTCGAAGACGAGCAGATTCAGATTTTCTTCGTCTTGAGGACTGACCAGCCCGAAATCTCCGCCGATGCGCCGCACGGGATCGTAGTATGTATCGACGCGCACTCGCCCCCATACGATCGATTGTGGCGCCAGGCTCTGCTGCACGCGAACGGCGAGCGTCAGCTCCTCCTCAATTTGGCGGTGCCGTTCTTCCAGTTTGGCGTTCACGTCGCGCAGACGTGCTTCCGCGTCCTTTTGTTCGGAGATATCGGTGAACGTGATTACGGCGAAGAAACGACCGTCGGGATCTTCCAATCCGCGCGCGCTGATGATTACTGGGATGCGGCTCCCGTCCTTTCGCGGCAGAACAAATTCAAAGCGGTTCTGGCCGTCGCGCATTCCACGTTCTCGATGTTCGTTGAGCACTTCGGCTTCCGAGGCGGTGAAAAATTCCGAGACAGGCCGGCCGGTAAGCAGATCGTCGGGGAATCCCGACATTTCGCGGAAGATTCCATTTGTGAAGATAACGTGCTGGCAATCGTCGACCACGATCACGCCCTGATTCAGCGTTTCGAGCATTCCCTCTATCTGGCCTAGCCACTCGGGTTTATCAATTTCCACGGGATCCTCTATTCGGCTTTAGATGCCGCGCAATTGCGTCCGATCTTACCGAATGGGAAGGGCAGGCACTACGACCACGTACGGCTACGTGATTGGATTACGTCTGGGGCGTTCCAGTTTGAACGACTCTGTGCAGTAAAATAAGGGATCAACACAAGTGCTGCAAGAAACCGCAATCCACGGCGATGACTGCAACCGGCGGTGCCAGTGAGTAACTTTCCGAAGCTGCCGGGCCCGAAGGGGCTGCCGGTACTTGGCGAATCGATCCGCTTCATTCGCGATTCGCTCGAATTCTTGCGGAGTTCCGCGCGCGAGTATGGCGATCTGGTTCGCATTCCAGTTATTAAGGGCACGCGCATCCTGGTGAACCATCCGGATTACGTCCAGCAAGTCCTGGTAATGCAGCCGCACAAATTCCACAAAAGCAAACTGAGCAAGGAAGCGACGGAACGGCTGCTGGGGCAAGGCCTGCTGATCAGCGAGGGCGAATTTTGGCGGCGCCAGCGGCGTTTGGCGCAACCGGCCTTTCACAAGCATCGCATCAACGCATATTCCTCGACGATGCTCGACTGCGCGCAGGCGCAAATCGGCAACTGGCGTGACGGCGAAGTCCGTAACGTGGCGCAGGAAATGATGGAGTTGACGCTGGAAGCCGCCGTCCGCACGCTTTTTGGGACCACGCTGCCCGGCGAAGCGCAACGCGTCGGCCGTGCGATGGCTTTTTTGATGAGGTACTCGCTGCGCCGTGCGCGGCATCCGATTCATTTTCCGGCAAACTGGCCGACGCCACCAAACCTGCGGGCCAACCGCGAATACGAATTTCTCGATTCGCTCGTGTACCGGATCATATCGGACCGCAAGGCTCATCCCGATTCGAATCACCGCAATGACCTGCTTTCACTGCTGATTGCCGCAATGGACCAGGACGGATCGCAGATGACGCCGAAGCAACTGCGGGACGAAACGATGACACTGTTTATCGCCGGGCATGAAACGACGGCGATCACGCTCGCGTGGACATGGTACTTGCTGGCGCAACATCCCGCAGTCGAAGCGCGGCTCGCAGAGGAACTGCGCAGCGTTCTAGGCGGCCGTGCGCCTTCGGTGGACGATCTCGCACGATTGCCATACTTGCATGCGGTGATCAGTGAAGTCTTGCGCTTGTATCCGCCGGCTTACGTGCTGGCGCGTGTTGCGATCGCGCCGTTCCGGCTGGGCGAACACGACTTCCCTGCTGGAGAAACGCTGCTCTTATCACAATGGGTGATGCACCGCGACCCGCGGTACTACGAGGATCCCGACGCTTTTCGGCCTGAACGTTGGCTGGATGGCCTCGCAGAACGGTTGCCACCAGGAGCGTATTTTCCGTTTGGAGATGGGCCGCGGCGCTGCATCGGTCAAGGATTTGCGTTACTCGAAACGGCGCTTGTGATCGCGACCGTCGCGCAGCGATTTCGGTTCCGGCCGGTGCCAAAACGCAGGGCAGTTCCCGAGCCTCTCGTCACGCTGCGGCCCAAACATGGAATCTGGATGACCCTTCATGCGATCCAGGCTCCCTCAACTTGCGCCAGATCGAACTGAACACCCTTCGGGCGCCGATGCCGGCGAACAAAGTGAACCGGAGATTTGAAAACACGGTGCGGGAAAATCAGGAACGGAGTTGCCCTGCTAGTCGCGTACAGCGGCGGCTTCTTGTTCGAAGGCGTGGTACGAGGAGCGGACCAGGGGCCCGGCTTCGACGTGCTTAAATCCCATCTGCTCGCCGCGGCGCTTGAATTCCGCGAATTCATCCGGATCGACAAAGCGGTCAATCGGAAGATGATCTGGCGTGGGCTGCAGGTATTGGCCCAGCGTGAGGATGTGGGTGCCCTGGGCGGCAATTTGCTCCATCGCTTCCAAGACTTCATCGCGTGATTCCCCGAGGCCCAGCATCATGCCGGTCTTGGTGGGGAGAGCGGGGACCATTTGTCGCGCGCGTCGCAGCAGCTCGAGTGAACGCTCGTACACCGCTCCCTTGCGCACCCGCCTGTACAGGCGCGGCACGGTCTCCATATTGTGGTTCAGGACGTCCGGCCTCGCGTCCATCACGGTCGCAAGCGCGTTCCAGTCGCCGCGAAAATCGGGGATCAGGACCTCGACTTTGCAGCCGGGCAACCGGCGCCGAATCTCGGCGATCGTCCGCGCGAAAATCGCAGCACCGCCGTCGGGCTGATCGTCGCGGTTGACGGAAGTGACTACCGCATAGCGCAAGCCCATGCGCTCCGCCGCTTCGGCTACTCGCGCGGGCTCGTCCTCTTCCGGCGGGCCCAACGGCTTACCGCTCGGCACGGCGCAGAATCCACAAGCCCTGGTGCAAATGTTGCCGAGGATCATAAATGTCGCTGTTCTGTGGTCCCAACATTCGCCCATGTTGGGGCAGCGCGCGCTCTCGCACACGGTGTGCAAATCGAGCGTGCGCATAATGCGCTTCAATTCCTGATAGTTTTCGCCGCCGAAGAATCGCACCTTCAGCCACGACGGCCGCGGGTGCGCCATCGGAGGTGGAACACGATCATTGGTCAGGATGGTGAAGGGCGATGCCATATTTGCGAATCCTCATTCTACGCGATGCCAACAGGCTGGCACAATCACCCGAGGGGAACTCACGCCTGCGCCTGCTGCGTTGGTGACCTCGACGGGCATCCACGAACCATTTCTGCGGCGTCACGCTTCCAGCCTACCGTTTCGGTCGTTGATCCAGGGACAACAGTCGGAGTGGACCGGGGGCCACATGCGATTGGACACATGTGTTGTATGATTACAACAGTTTGCGTGATCCGGAGGATACTGGCCGATCTAAGTCATTGAAAACAAAGCACGCCACGTGTGCGGGAGCGGCCCAAAAGATGCTCCATTTCGAGATGGGGAAATATGTCTTTTCAGACAACGATACAGCGCGCCGCTGATATTGAAGGGGTCGGGCTGCACACGGCGGTACGCTGCCATTTGCGCTTTCTTCCGGCACCGGCTGATACGGGTGTGGTGTTTCGAAGAACCGATCTGGATAACTTCGAGATTGAGGCGCACGTACGCAACGTTGCGCGCGTGAGTTATGCGACGAGCCTGATGAGGCAAGGCGTGCTGCTCTCGACCACCGAGCACGTACTGGCGGCACTCTATTCCTGCGGAATCGACAACGTGTACGTGGAAGTGGATGCGCTGGAACTGCCGATTCTCGACGGCTCAGCGAAGCCGTTCATCGAACTCCTGGCCAAGACGGGGACGCGGAAGCAGCGGCGTCCGCGAAAATATCTGCGCGTGGTGAAGCCGCTGGAATTTATCGACGGCCCCCGTCGCATGGGAATTTATCCGTGCGATACGTTTCGCGTGAACTGTTTTGTGGACTACAACCATCCGGCGGTAGGGCCGCAGGAAATCGAGCTGAATGTTACGCGCGAGACGTTCAGCCGCGAGCTGGCGCCGGCGAGGACCTTCGGTTTTATGAAGGATTTTTCGGGTTTGCGCTCGATGGGATTGATCCGCGGCGGGTCAGTGGACAATGCGATCGTGCTGGACGACAAAGAGATTTTGAATGGCCCTCTTCGGTTTCGCGATGAGTTTGGCCGACACAAGGCGCTCGACTTGATCGGCGACCTGGCTCTCGTGGGGCGTCCGCTACAAGCACTTGTGGTAGCCCATAAGGCGGGCCACGCGCTGCACACGCAGATGGTCACCCGCCTGCTGGCCGATACTTCTCTCTGGACAGAAACCACGGAAGAAGGGCATGCCGCGGCGGAAACGGCGGCCACTCCGACGCTCCCCGCCTCCGCTCTGTCTTCGTAATCACAACTGTGATCGCATGATGCGGGCAGGCGTGCGCCCCATGGGGCACCGCGAACCGTTCCGTTGTCCGTATCGATTTGGAAAAAAGAAGCAGCAGCTTGCACCGATTTGGAATTTTCCACAGACACCTAAAGTACTACGTCCTGTGGAAAATTATCGGGCGGCGATGCCATGTGGTCGCGCCGGCGATTTGGAGTTTGTGCGAAAGGTGCGATAACGCCCCATGATTGCGAAGTTGACGTACGGGATAGGGATCGCCACGGTTTCGGCTGCAGGCAAATTTCGGGATGAGTTTGCCTGTGGAAAAACTG
Source organism: Candidatus Acidiferrales bacterium (assembly GCA_036279175.1). Classification (GTDB taxonomy): domain Bacteria; phylum Acidobacteriota; class Terriglobia; order Acidiferrales; family UBA7541; genus Palsa-295. Next base: position 6,812 of record DASUJR010000157.1, read on the forward strand.
TGCATTCCTGTGGAGACCCCGTTCTTTTTTCCACGCGATTTCTCTTGCTCATCCACGCACGTTTAGGCAGAATCCCCCGTCGCGTCCCTTTGAAGACTTCGCGTCAAAGAGACTGGTATTTGCGCTGTAGACTTTTCGGACTCGATTCGGGATCCGAAGGGGCGGTAGTGGGTTGGTTTGCGGCGCCGGACCTGAGGGGCTAAAAACTCATAACAACCAGCCAAGCGTCTGTGGCGTGTTTTCCACAGCATTTCCACACCGGTGGAAATTTGACGTAGGGGCTAATCTTTTCAATGACTCTGACCGTTTGGGACAAGATTCTCCAGCACATGGAGCGCCGCATTAACCCCCACAGTTTTGCGACCTGGTTCCGGCCTACGCGGCAGGAGAGGGTTGAGGATGGCCGGCTGCTTATCCGCGTCCCTACCAAGCTCTTCAGCAAGCGGTTGAAGGAAACGTATGGTGAGATTCTGAAAGCCGTGCTGACGCAAATAGGGCAGCCGGATTTGGCGCTCGAGTTTGTTTGTGCTGAAAACGAGCTCGCGGCCCCGGCACAGGCGTCCTCCCAGCAGGCCCGCCTCGATTTTGATTCGACCAGCCATCAACTCAACGCGCGGTATACGTTCGACAGCTTCGTGGTCGGCACGTCAAATCAGTTCGCGCATGCGGCGGCCAAAGCGGTGGCTGAGCAGCCCTCGCGAACATACAACCCCCTATTCCTCTATGGCGGAGTGGGCCTGGGCAAGACTCACCTGATGCAGGCGATTGGCCATGACCTGAAGCGCCGGAATCCAGCGCTGCGGTTGACCTACGTGAGCGCGGAAAAATTCACGAATGAAGTGATCGCGTCGATCCGCTTCGAGCGCATGGCGGCGCTGCGCGAGCGCTTCCGGAATATGGACGTGCTCATGGTGGACGACATCCAATTCATCGCCACCCGCGAGCGAACGCAGGAAGAGTTCTTCCATACGTTCAACGCGCTGTACGATCAGCAGAAACAGATCGTAATTTCCTCGGATTGCCCGCCGAAAGACATCTCGGCGATCGAGGAGCGGCTACGGTCGCGATTTGAATGGGGACTGATCGCCGATATCCAGCCGCCCGACCTAGAAACCAAGATCGCCATTTTGCAAAAGAAGGCGGACAGTGACCGCGTACATTTGCCGGACGATGTGGCGGAATACATCGCACGGGCGATTAAGTCGAATATTCGCGAGCTTGAGGGTGCGTTGATCCGGCTGATGGCATACGCATCTCTGATCGGCACGGAAGTAAACCTGCCGATGGCCCAGCAGGTGCTGAAAAACATCATTGAGACCCAGGAAAAGAAAGTCACTATCGAGCAGATTCAGAAGGCGGTGGGTGAAGCGTTTGGATTGCGCGCGCAGGATTTGAAGATGCGCAGCAACTCGAAAGTGATTGCGTACCCGCGGCAGGTCGCTATGTTTCTGGTGAAACAACTTACGTCCGCCTCGCTTCCGGAAATCGGGAAACAATTTGGCGGGAAGCACCATACGACCGTGCTTCACTCGATAAACAAAATCGAGGCGCTGCGGCAAACCGACAAAGATTTGAACAAGACGATCAACAGGCTAATGGACTCATTCGGATAGGCTTAAGGTTAATTGGGGACATTTGCGGGTTTGGAGTGGTGGAAATTAAGGGAAAGATGGTATCGATGCGGTTGTGGTGCGTTTTTTCCACCGCTTCAGACGGCGATTCACAGGAGACCGAAGCGCGTATATCACAGAATAGATTGAATTTTTGGGGGTTTTCCACGAATTCACAGATGCGGCGGCGACTACGGTTTTTACTTTAGAAACGAAGTAAGAAAAGCAGTAGAGCAGACGGCGAACACGAGTGGCGAGGAACAATGTCGGAAATGGAATTCAGTGTAAAGAAGTACGATCTACTTGAAGAGCTCGAGGCAACACAGGGTGTCGTTGAGCGGAAGACCACGATCCCCATCCTGTCGAACCTGCTGTGTGAGGCGAAGGGCAACCGGCTGTCCATTACCGCTACCGACCTCGAGTTGAGCATCCGGACGTCATGCGAAGCGAAGGTGAAGAAGGAAGGTTCGGGCACGATCCCGGCGAAGAAGCTGCTGGATATTGTGCGGTTGCTTCCTGAGGGTGAAATTCGATTCAAGCTGCTTGAGAACCATTACATTCAAGTCACTTCGGATCGCAAGAATTACAAACTGGTAGGAATGTCGAGGGATAACTTTCCAGCATTGCCAAATTTTCCTCACGCGATCACAAAGATGCCAGCGAAATTGCTGGCTGACCTGATCGCAAAAACGATTTTCGCCATTTCACTGGAAGAATCGCGTTACACGTTGAACGGCGCCCTATTGGTGCTGAAGCCAAACGCAGCCACGATGGTTGCGACAGACGGCCATCGGCTCGCTCTGGTCGATACGGACTGTAAATTCGAAGGATCTTTTCCGGAAACGCGCGTCCTGGTTCCGAAGAAAGCCATGACGGAGATACAACGCTTGGCCGGCGAGGCCGGTGAAGAAGGCGTTTGTGAATTTGCGCAGGATGAGAGCCATCTTTTCTTCCAGTTTGAGCGCCGATTGCTCACCTCGCGTAAATTGACCGGGCAATTTCCGAACTACGAGGCGGTATTACCGCGCGATGCCAACAAGGTGGTCGTTCTGGATCGAATCGAGCTTCAAGATGCGCTGCGTCGCGTTTCGCAACTGGCGGATCAGCGCTCGCACGCTGTGAAATTTGTGCTCGCAAAGGAAGGCGTTGAAGTCTCCGCGTCCAGCCCTGAATACGGCGAGGCCAAGGAATCCATCGAAAAGGAATTCAAGGGCGACCCAATCACGATTGGGTTTAACGCCCAATACCTGCTTGATTTCCTAAGCGCGGCAGTGGAAGGGCCGATCAGCTTTGAACTAAAGGACGAGCAGTCCGCAGGGCAACTGAGGCCCACGGCGGACGAGTCGAGCCGCTACCGCTACGTCGTCATGCCCATGCGAATCTAGACCCACCAAATAAACCAGGACATCATCTTTATTAGAAGTTAACATATGACACAACGCGGCAGACACCCATCGAACGCGTTGTCCATCCACAGAACATCCGTAAGCGACTGAAAATAAAGATCATAAACTATCACCACTCATCCAATCTTTGTTGTATATACGGGGCTCATCTCGTATAATTATGGGGCTTGAGGTTCCTCCAGATACGCGGTTTTACGGATTGAGTTCGGCCCTGAAATTCACCTGCGCCAGGGTGAAGGCGTCGACCTCACCGAAAAGCAATCGCGACGATGGAGGAAGACGCGGCTTCGCCATGTCCCACCAGCAACTTGGGAATGGGGCAGGATGCTAGCTGCAAAACCCTTCGAGCTCCGGCGTTGACAGTTGAAGCCGGAGCCAATGGGAGGCAAATGCCGAGCCAACTCGTCGCGGCGAGCAAGCCGCGTTGGCAGCCATTCCACAGCGGTGGACAGCTTCCGGGGCACCCGCCTTCCCGAAGACGAAAACGCGTTTGCAGAGCCTGTCCACGGCAGGCGACCTGCAAGTTCTCTGACGAAAATGTCGAGTTGTCGCTGATTCACGCGCCCGACCGCTTCGAAAAGTGCTTTTGCAGTTCGCGGCAAGCCGAACGATCCTTGCACAGGAGATACACCATTCATGGGTGACAAAGAAACGCCGACTTCCAAAAGCGCAGCCGGCCACAAGTACGACGCTACGTCAATCAAGGTGCTGGGCGGCCTCGAGGCCGTCCGCAAACGTCCAGCGATGTACATTGGCTCGACGGGCGAGATGGGCTTGCACCATCTCGTTTGGGAAGTCGTCGACAACTCGGTCGACGAAGCTATGGCGGGCTACTGCGACGAAGTTAACGTCGTAGTGCACGACGATAACAGCGTCACCGTGACGGACAACGGCCGCGGCATCCCTGTCGACATGCACGCGACGGAGAAGAAGCCGGCCGCTGAAGTGGTGATGACCGTTTTGCATGCCGGCGGAAAATTCGATAGCGAAACCTACAAGGTATCGGGCGGACTGCACGGCGTCGGCGTATCTGTGGTGAACGCGCTGTCGGACTGGCTGGACCTGGAAATCTGGCGCGACGGCGAGGTGTGGGAACAGTCCTACGAAAAAGGCATACCCACTTCGAAGCTCAAGGCGTCCGGCAAGACGAGAAAAACCGGAACGAAGATTACCTTCCATCCCGATCCCTCGATCTTCGAAATCGTGAATTACAGCTACGATACGCTGCAGCAGCGGTTGCGCGAGCTGGCCTTCCTGAACAAAGGCCTGAAGATCACGCTGGAGGACGAGCGGTCGAGCAAGAAAACCGAATTCAAGTTCACGGGCGGCATTTCGGAATTCGTGAAGCACCTGAACCGCGGCAAACAGACGCTGCACGATTCACCGATCTACATTGAGGGAAAGCGCGGGCAAGTGGATATGGAGATCGCGCTGCAGTACAACGACAGCTATGCGGAAAACATTTTCGCCTTCGCCAACACGATCAACACGGTGGATGGCGGAACGCATCTCGCCGGCTTCCGCTCGTCGCTGACGCGCACCATCAACTATTACGCCGGGCAGTTCGGCATGTTGAAGGACCAAAAGGACGCGGTTTCCATCACGGGCGACGATGTGCGTGAAGGCCTGGTGGCGGTGGTTTCGGTGAAGCTGCCGCAGCCGCAGTTCGAAGGTCAGACGAAAGGCAAGCTGAACAGCGATATCAAGGGTGTGGTCGAATCGGTCGTCAACGAGCGACTGGGCGAGTATTTCGATAAGCATTCGTCGATCGCACGGCGAATCATCGGTAAGTGTATCGATGCGGCGCGCGCTCGCGAAGCTGCGCGCAAGGCTCGCGAGCTTACGCGGCGGAAGTCCGCTCTCGATTCGAGCGGCCTGCCCGGAAAGCTGGCAGATTGCCAGGAGCGTGATCCAGCCCGGTGCGAGTTGTTTATCGTTGAGGGCGAATCGGCCGGCGGCTCGGCTAAAGGCGGACGCGACCGGCGCTACCAGGCGATCCTGCCGCTCAAAGGCAAGATCCTCAACGTCGAGAAGGCGCGCTACGACAAGATGCTGGGGCACGAAGAAATTCGCGCCATCATCACCGCGCTGGGCACAGGCATCGGTAAGGACGATTTCGATCCGGCGAAGCTGCGCTACCACAAAGTGATCCTGATGACGGATGCGGACGTCGACGGCAGCCACATCCGCACGCTGCTGCTTACGTTCTTCTTCCGCCACATGCGCGAGCTGATCGATAAGGAGCACGTGTACATCGCGCAGCCGCCGCTCTACCGCGTGAAGCGCGGCAAGATGGACCGCTACATCCGCGATGAGCGCGAATTCTCGCGCGAGCTGATGAAGCGCGCCACGGAAGAGCACGTGGTGAAGGGCAAGACCGGCAAATCGCTCGAAGGGGGCGATCTGACGCAGTTCCTGCTGAACATCCAGGAATACGATCAGGTTGCAGGCAAGCTTGCCCGCAAGCTTCGCGATCCGAAGCTGGTGGAACTGTTGGCGGAAAGCGACCTGGAAAAGAAAACGGATTTCAGCGACAAAAAGAAGCTGCAGGAGTTGGTGAAAGCGATTGAGAAAGCGAAGCTCAACGTCGAAACGAAGCTCGAATTCGACGAAGAGCACAGCTTGCACGAACTCGTGCTGAAAAACGGCACCGAGCGGCGGATCAACTGGGCGCTGGCGGCCTCGCCCGAATACAAGCGGCTGCATACGTTGCACGCCGCGATTGACGAGAATAATAAGCCGCCGTTCACGATCGCGCACAATGGCGACAAAGCGACGAAAGAAAGCGCGCAGCAGCTTTTGAGCTACGTCCTGGAAGACGCGAAGAAGGATTTTACGATCACGCGGTTCAAGGGCTTGGGCGAAATGAATCCGGATCAACTCTGGGCTACGACGATGAACGCGGAAACGCGCACGCTGCTCAAGGTGAGGCTGGAAGATGCGGTAGCGGCCGAGGAAATCTTCGCCACACTGATGGGCGAAAACGTGGAGGAGCGCCGCAAATTCATCCAGGAAAACGCCCTGGATGTGGTCAACCTGGATATCTAGCAGCGCTGTTTGTAGGTCGCGGGCGATAAAGCTCTGACGAGATGAGCTGCAGAAATCTGAAGTGACGGAGAGCAACGTTGGCGGATGAACAGAATCAGTCGGTAATGACGCCGGTCGATATCGAATCGGAAATGAAGAAGTCGTACCTGGATTACGCGATGAGCGTAATCATCGGGCGCGCCTTGCCCGACGTGCGCGACGGCCTCAAGCCCGTCCACCGGCGCATTTTGTACGGCATGTACGAGCTGGGACTCACGTCGACGAAGGCGTACCGCAAGTGCGCGAAGATCGTCGGCGAAGTGCTCGGCAAATATCATCCGCACGGCGACACGCCGGTTTACGACGCGCTGGTGCGCCTCGCGCAGGATTTCAACATGCGCTATCCGCTGGTCGACGGCCAGGGAAACTTCGGCTCGATCGACGGCGATCCGCCGGCTGCCATGCGGTACACGGAAGCGCGCCTTTCGAAAATCGCCGAGGAAATGCTCGCGGACATCGAAAAGGAAACGGTCGATTTCGTTCCGAATTTCGATGAAAGCGAACAAGAGCCCGTCGTTCTTCCCACGCGCATTCCAAACCTGTTGGTCAACGGCTCGTCGGGCATCGCGGTCGGTATGGCGACGAACATTCCGCCGCACAATCTGCGCGAAACGATCGAAGCGGCGATCCTGCTGATCGAAAATCCCGAAACCACGCTCAAGCAAGTAATGAAGATCGTGCCGGGTCCGGACTTCCCGACGGGCGGCTACATCTACGGGCGCGAGGGGATCGAGGAAGCGTACAAATCAGGCCGTGGAACATTCCAGGTACGCGCAAAAGCCGCGATTGAAGCGCGCAGTAAAGACCGCGAAGACATCGTCGTCACGGAGCTGCCCTATCAGGTGAACAAGGCGCGGCTGATCTCGCACATCGCCGAGCTGATCAATAACAAGAAAATCGAAGGCATTGGCGACGTGCGCGACGAAAGCGATCGCGAGGGCATGCGCATCGTCATCGAGCTGAAACGCGACGAAGAGCCGCAAATCATCCTGAACAAGCTTTTCAAGATGACGCAGATGCAGGAATCGTTCGGCATGATCCTGCTGTCGATTGTCGGCGGGCAGCCGCGCGAGTTGGGACTGCTGCAACTGCTGCACCTTTTCATCGAGCACCGTGTCGATGTGGTCCGCCGGCGCACGCATTACGAGCTGCGCAAGGCCCGAGAGCGCGAGCACATATTGATCGGCTACCGCATCGCGCTCGATAACATAGACGACGTCATCAAGATCATTCGCGGATCTTCCAGCCGCGCCAACGCTCGCCAGAATTTGCACGATTTCTTCAGCAACAAGACCATTCGCGTGATGGTAGGCGGCAAGGAACGCGCCATTGAAGGGATCAAGGTCGATCGGCGGAAATACGGCATTGTCGCGTTCACGGCCGAAGTAATCGGGCCCGCGGAAGGTGAAGGGCTCACCTATACCCAAATCGACGCCATCCTCGAACTGCAATTGCATCGCCTGACGCAACTCTCCGTCGACGAAATCCTGAAGGAACTCGCGGAAATCCGGACGCGAATCGAAGATCTCGAGGAAATCCTGCGCAGCGAGAAAAAACTGAAGGGTGTGATCGTCACCGAGCTGCGCGAAGTGATCAAGTCTTACGGCGACGACCGGCGCACGCAGATCGTCGATCGCGTGGAGGAAATCAAGCTCGAAGACCTGATTAAAGACGAAGAGATGGCGATCACCGTCAGCCACGCGGGGTACATCAAGCGCACTTCCGTCGACGTTTATCGCCACCAGTCGCGCGGCGGAAAGGGCCGCATCGGTGCGCGCACGCGCGAAGACGATTTCGTCGAGCACTTCTTCGTCGCCTCCGCGCACAGCTACATTTTGCTGTTCACGTCGAAAGGGCGCATTTACTGGCTAAAGGTGTACGAAATCCCGGAGGCCGCCGCGGCAACACGCGGGAAGGCCATCAACAATATCGTGCGCTTTCAGGAAGGCGAAAAGCTGACCGCCGTCGTCGCCGCCCGCAATCTCGAAGAGGAAGGCAAGTATGTTTTCCTCGCGACGAAGAGCGGGACGGTGAAGAAGACGGCGATCGCGGAATTTTCCAATCCGCGTCCGTCGGGCATCATCGCCATCAATCTCGACTCCGGCGACGAGTTGATCGGCGCGAAGCTCACCGACGGCAAGCAGATGGTTTTCCTGGCGAGCCACGACGGACAGGCAATTCTGTTCCGCGAAACGGAGGTGCGCGCGATGGGACGCGCTGCCGGCGGCGTCAACGGAATGGACCTGGCCAAGGATGACTACGTGGTCAGCATGGAAGCCGTCCAGCCGGATTTTGGCATCATCGCGAATCAGTTCAAGCAGGAATCGCAGAACCTCGAGGAACTGGAAAGCGACCAGATTCGCGAGTCGCTCACTTCGCTGATGCTCACCGTCGCCGAGAAGGGCTACGGCAAGCGCACGCCACTCGCGGAATATCGCGTCACGTCGCGCGGCGGCAAGGGCGTGATCAACCTCAAGTCCACCGACCGAAACGGTCCGGTGGTCGCGGCTGTGCAGGTCCGCGAAGACTCAGACGTAATGATCATCACCTATCAGGGCAAAGTGATCCGCGTTCACGCCGGCGAAATTCGCGAGGCGGGCCGCTCCACGCAGGGCGTTCGCCTGCTGCGGCTCGATGAGGGCGACCGCATTGCTGCGGCCGCTGCGATTCTTGAAGAAGAGGAAGAAGCAGCCGCGGTCACAAAGCCGACGCCGCCCGAGCCCGAGACGAAATAGCAGCGGTCGTTTCGGCCGTTCCACACGACTGCTGCTTGGGCCTCGGGCCTGTCGAGAACCAAGGTGCGCACTCTGGCTGCAAAAGTCGATAGAGCCAGTTCGCGGCGCCTGCAGGCTCATGCGATTCTCTCTTTGGCTCTAGCGTATTGGCTCTGGCGTGATCTTCATGCAATCCTACCCTCAACCGTTATAATGGGACATTCGCCGGGCGCGCGCGGATCAAAAGCTCGTTTTGCAACCTGAGCCGCAGGGCCGTCAAAGGCAGGCGAAGGAGGCTCGATGGAGCCGCACTCGATCGTCGTGGTAAGTCTGCACACGCCGAAAGAAAAGCTCTGGGGCGAGTTGCTGGATATTTCCACGGCGGGCGTGTCGATTCGTGGCATCGACCTGAGCGCGTTCGACGATTTCGTCAGCCAGGTGTTGCATCCCGAAGGCGAGCGCATGGGACTGCCCACCCTCTTTTTTCCCATGATGCGCATCGAACGTATCGCGCTCGACGAGCCGCGCGGCTCGGTCCCTTCGCTGGCCGAGGTATTTGACAAGAAAGTCGGCCGCTCGCTGCTGGAATATCTGGGACAATTCGCATAGAGGAATGCTTCCCACGTGCTGGCGGAAAAGACAATGCGGACGCGGATCTTCACGGTTCCGAACCAGCTCACGTTCTTGCGGCTGATTTTCCTGCCGTTTTTTGTTATCGCCATCAAGTACAGCAACTGGAAGGCGGCACTCGGAATTCTGGCAGCTGCAGCGATCAGCGACGGGCTTGACGGCCTGCTGGCGCGGGGGCTGAATCAGCGAACGCCGCTCGGCGCCTACCTGGACCCGATCGCGGACAAGCTGCTGTTGTCCTCGTCTTACTTCGTGCTGGCGCTCAAGGGGCGCGTACCGTGGTGGCTGACGATTCTGGTGCTGGGGCGCGACGTCCTGCTACTGGTAGCTTGCGCGGTAATCCTGATAACAGTCGGGTACCGTACATTTCCACCGAGCTTGTGGGGCAAGGCCACTACTTTCTTTGAAATTTTCCTGATTGTGGTGGTGCTGGTCGCTGCGGTTTGGCACGACCGCACATTGGGAGACTTGCGCTTCATCCTGGGCTACGTCGTCGCCGCGTGCGTCTTACTTTCCGGCATCCACTACAGCATTGTCGTGTCTCGCCGGCTTCACGCCGGGCAGTAGGGTCGTCGTGTCGTAGTGTCGTTTGTTCTATTCGGTGCTTTTGGAACTCTCAGTCGATTTCTGAACGAACTCTTCTGTTTTACAGCCTGCCTGTGTGCTTCGTGGAGTGGCTTCCGAACTGGCATGTTCAGGCGCACGGCGCGATCATGCCGCGTGATTTGCTTTACGGTGTTTCTGCGGCGAGGCGCTGAATAATCGCTACAGCAGCGACCATATGGAGGAAATCATTCCTTGCCAGTTCGCAAGCCGACATTCGGAGCAGGCAGGGAGGCCGAAAATCAAAGGCACGCTACGGACGATGTCCCGTAAGCGTATTGCGGCACGCAAGCCACGTCACATGACGCGAAGATTGAGGAAGAGGACCATCGCGAAGCTCGCGAGCACGACCAGCGCGCTGGCCCAGCCAAGGAAATACGCTCGCTTACGTTCTTCAGCCGTAGCAGGCGCGCGGTCGGCCATGATCTTGCCCAGAATGAATCCTGAAACCAATCCGCCCGCGTGTGCGTAATTGTCGATCCCTTGGAAGAACAAGCTGAGGATCACCAGGTAGATTAGCCATTTAAAGATTTGGCTGCGCAGCATCTGCATCTCTGCAGTCTTGTGGCTCATCGTGACGGCGAGCATGACCCCGATAATCCCGAGCAGCGCTCCCGATCCGCCGATGCTGAAGTTCCCGAAGAAACTGCTTACGACGTAGCCGAAAATCCCAGTCGCTACATACAAAAAGAGGAAGCGGGCCGAGCCGTACAGCTCCTCGACCATGGGGCCAATGTCCATCAGCACCCACATGTTGAACCCAATGTGGAGAAGGCCGCCGTGAAGAAAAACCGCCGCTACGAATCGCCAAGGCTGCAGCAAATTGTACGGGAGAGGCAGAGATGCGCCGAGGCGCTGCAGCACACCCCCATTAATTCCGCCAAAACTGAACAACGCACTGAATCCACCGCCCTGCGGCATCTGAAAGCCGCTGATGTGTACGGTCCACAGCAGGCTGATGACGTACATAATGCAACTGAATGTGAAGATCGCGTAGGTGGCGGGGGATGTCTCCGGCAAAATCTTACTGAGCGACCGGCTCGCCGCGGCGAGCGAAAAGCGGAGGCTGGCGCCGCACACGTGGCAGCGCGTCGCGCTCGCGCCAACCAGTGTGCCGCACGCAGGACACAGCTTCGGACGGCCGTTTTCCTTCTCGGCTCCGCCGAATGCGCCGCTCATTTGTCGCTTGA
>DASUJR010000158.1:0-15122 GCA_036279175.1 Candidatus Acidiferrales bacterium
ATTTCCGTAACGAACACGTTCCCGTATGCGCTGTTCAGGGTCGTCTGATATGCGCCCGCTGTTGTCGGGAACGGTCCTGAAGCGCCAGAGAGAGTTTGGCCCGTAATGTACGCGTTACCTGAGCCATCCACGGCGATGCTCTGTCCGTAATCTCCCCATGCCTGACTCGCGCCTCCGAGAAACGTTGAATAAACAAGGCCTGTCGTCCCACCTTTATATGTATCCAGCACAGTAAGGAAGGCGTTTCCGTTCACGCTCGTCAGTGATGATTGCAGCGCGTTGGACGTTGTTGGAAATGGACTTCCAACAGAGGAATCTGAAACTGTCTGGCCCGTCACATAGGCGAGGCCCGATTGATCTGCGGCTATTGCGAAACCAATATCGCCAAGCGAATTTGAGGTATTGCCGCCCCCTCCTAGATACGTCGAAAACCCGAGAGACGCCACGCCCGATTGGGTTGTGTCAATACGAGCGACAAACGCACTCCCATTCGCCGAGGGGAGTGAGCTTTGAAATGCATTAACCGTTGGGAAATCGGTAGAGAGCGTTGAACCAGTGACATAGATGGAAAAACGGCATAAGTAAATTTGACCCGGTGACGGATAAAGCCGCGAGTTGGGTGAGCCATTCAGCATCGGACTTTTTACCTGCGGCACCGGCGAAGGCGCGAATCATCGCTCCGCAAGGCGAGAAACTGGACGAATCAACAGCCGGTCGGATTCAGAGTCAGCTCGACGCTTTGAATCTGAATGACGATAAGGGATGGAGCTACGTGGTAGTTCCTGACGACCGCTGGAAAGGCTTCCCTGCCGGGAACGCCTATACGAATCAGGACGGCAAGACGGTTTATCTCCGTCAATCGCAAATCGAGAATTTGGACGATAACGGCTTGAAGCAAATGTTGAAAACTCAACGTGAAGGATCGAACGAGCTTGCGAACGCACCTTACAGTCTCGCTCGCAATCAAAGGTAACGATAACCGCTGACTACTAATACTTTTTTTGATCCGCACAAAAGAGTGGGGGCAGTCCGAGAACTGCCCCTTCTCCCTTCCTTTTTAACACCTTTTATTAAGTCTCGCCTCGCCCATCTCGTCCATCATGCATGACGCCTCAAGCTCATCTTCGTCCACAGCTGAGTTTTTTAGCGCATCCCGTACAACAGGTGACCGAAGATCACAGCTACCAACCTCAACCGTGCAGTCAAACTCAGCGAGAAAAACTTTCCTAACAGTAGGCTTCCAACTCAAATCGGCGTACAGAATGGAACCATCGCTGAAAAGATATGCCGGCGACGGTCCCGGTCCTTCGCCCGTCAGGACGTTGACAGCATCGCTTTTCATTTGATTCCACAGGCTGTTGTCTTTTTCGACTGCATTGAGTTTGTTGCCCCATCGTGATGCCTCGTGCGGTTCGCGTAGCATTTTGCGCTCCTTTAGTCGCTTTAGATTACGATCCGCAGCTTGGCCCTCGTATCCGCCTTACGCCTCTCTTCTTCTCTCCGTCGACGTGTCTCCCAACTCTTTAATGCCCTGCGGCTCCTTTGCAGTCCTGCGACAATATGAGCGCGCTCAGGGTCTCTTAGATCGATTATTCTGACTATGACAATGGGCTGGGTGTCCATGTGTCGCTCCTTTGTGTTTATCTCGGTTCGTTTCTGTTCTGCGCGATTTATTACAGGCGTACCGTAAAGCGCCGTCATCACGCGCAGAATTTCTTGCACGGTTGGTTGCGCGAGTTCGTGAACTGCGAAGCGCAGCACGCGGGCTTCGCTATTGTGATTAAACAGGTAAGTCAGGATTGGGATAAAACGGTATTGCGGTGCAGTGCTACAATCGGGCCTAGGTTCCATTCGTGTTACCTCACGATTGGGATTCAGGGGTCGCTCCGGTGCTGTCACACCGGGACGGCCCCGATTACTTAGGCCACTCTACAGTACCGGCGAAGCTCAAGTCAAGAACATTGTGTACGCCGGTCTAATATATTACTTCTTATAATTATCGCGTATTATCTCTGACTTATTTCTCTATTACTCGCTATTTATTCCTACACAATTCCTGCACAATTCCTGCGTCGCACATCCTCTTTAAGTCCTCGCTTATTTCTTTGTGATTTGCGGAAGGAATGAATCCCTGCATATATGTGTATCGGTGAGCATCCTCAATTTTGTGCGAACTTTCTCTGTTCAATTCGAGCATCCTGAGCTGGGTCAGCTTTTTCTCATGATGACCCGGAAGGCAAACACACTCACGATGAACAACACGAGGAATGCACCTAGAAGGCCCGCCGCCGCAACTGAAAGATTGCCGCCGAACTGTTTGACAAGTCCGTTCACACCACCAGAAACAGGCCCCAATCGCGTCAGTGCCCAGAGCATTCCGAGATTCAGAAGATAGAGGAAGGTAACAGTAGCGAGTCCCCGTTTCGCAGCTTGCCACTGTTGTTCGGCCTGTGTGAGCGGAATTTCATCTTTTTCTCTCCGGTATCGGGACCGCGCGTACGTCCGAGTCTTCCCTGGAAGCCCTTCCCGCCAGACACTGCCTACTTCTTTATCCTGAACAGGTATGTCGCGAACAACGGTCTTAAAAGGTGATCCCCACACGTCGATTCTGGAAAGTATCAGCCAGTTCACGGCAGCCATAAACAACATGATGGCTAGAGCGATCAACTGTGTGCCAAGCATGATCGTCCAAGACTCTTTTGAGATAGGCCCAGATTGTCGCAGAAAGATCTAAACAGTCAATTACTACCCGAATCGACCGGATACGCCGACTGGTCGCTACTCCGACCGGCCTACACCTATTCCGAAAACCAATTTCAGTACAGGGTAGAATCTGCTGCACTATGGTGACGCGCGAGGAATTGAAAGAATCATCCGAGCGGATGGATCGTGCGCGTCAAGAGCTTCTCGCCTATATGGAGTGTTCGATTGCAACCGGATTCGATGACCAACGGCGAAAACTGGCCGACGAGTTGAAACGTTCCACGGAGGAGTATTGGAGTCTTGTTTCGCAGTTATGCTAGGCCGGTGCGCGAACATTCGGTACCACATTGCGGACGCCGAAAATGGCTGATTGGCCAGCCGCCTAGAAACTGTCCTTCAGTACAGTATTCAGGGCAACTGTTTAGGCGTACTAATCATTCGGGAAAGGGGGTTTTATGAATCAGAAAACGTTGCAAACCCTTCTGTTCGGGATTGGCATTCTGGCGAGCGCGGCAATCATCTCGTCGTGGAAGAAGTGCGACCGGGGCTGTCAGAATTTGCTCGAACACGTAACCGAGCATCTTTTAGACGATTTAGCCACTGGACTCTTGGCGTAAGAGCCGTTCGCAGCTAGGTCGGGCGGCTTCGGTTGTTCGTGTGTTTACTCGAATCCTGAACGGTTTGGGCGTGGTTGGTTCGGATCCGACTTACTTCAACTCTGCCGATTGCCAAACATCTCACTCATGCGCCGCAGCATTTCTTCTCGGTCCTGTTCCAAAGTGACAGAGAGTTCGAAGGGCGCTATGCGATGAATGGTACGCGCGGCTTTCTCCTGGAGCTTCGCGGAAATCTTAGCAGGCGGACGTTCTTTGATGCGATATTTGGCCAGTGCCTTATGGGCGTGAATTGCCTTACAGAAGAAGCAATCCTCAACTGTCGTTCCATCGGGGACCAATCCGCGCTTAACGTGCCAACGGTCGTGCAGGTACGGCATTCGCGTTATCGATAGGTTCCGCCGCCAAACCATGTTCTTAGACCGTCGCTTCAATGCTTCGCGCCAACCGGCGCTCCGCTTGCGCTTATTGGCCGCCGCTACGAGGGCTGGATACCATATCGTACTTTGTACCACTGCCAATCCCTTCGCCTTCGACCATTCACCATCAAGCTCCATATAGCTCTCGTGGCCTGGGAAGACGTTATATCCATGCGGCCAAAGAGTGCTGTACTGCCGGATGAATCCCCGCTGTGCGTAGCATAATTTGGAGCGGTTCTCGTAGCCGTGCCCGAGTATTCGCACTGTGAAGGCATCTGGCCCGTGGTGCTTAAGAGCCTCAATAAATCGTGGACCGAAACCGTATCGCAGCGGACTGAAGTTGGCAGGGTCGTCGAGCCTTCCGTTCTTCGTGATGCCGACATATGAAAGACCCGAATTTTTGCATGTGATGAGTGAAACGATGTTCATTTTGCTCGCGGCATATTAGCACGACCCATTCCCGAATGATTCCATCTGTAACGACCGAACCCACGTGGATTAAGCACGCCGCTCAATGCAATTGATTCGCTAGAGCACTGAGGCGGTCTGCAATATCCTTAACCGAAAACAAATTCGCCGGGGTCTCGTTTTCGCTTCGTAACTGTTCGTCCTGAAGCCCGCGTTCGTTCAAAATGCCATAAAGGGTTGCAACCTGCGGTTTGTAAACAGACGAATACCTTTCAAGTGTCTTTCGGTCATAGTCCTCGGTGTCTACGGATACATCTCCGAATGGTGTGTCGCCAAATCCGCCCTGGCCGTAACCCGGAGGGGCCGCTCGGTCGATCAAAAACCGCAATATGCTGCTGGAGAGATCAAACGCCCGCTCTTTTAGTGGATTGTCGGTTCTGCGGACAAGTCTTTCGTTGTGCAGGAGCGAGGACATTTCTTGATCGACCCTTGCGAATCGCCCAAAAATTCCCTTCATGTCTTGTGCATGCTGGTAGAGCGCCGCCTGCTCTTTGGCCTCCGTTTCATGGTGGTCTTCCGTCAAGACGAGAATCTCTCCGCATGTCAGAACGAAAGCCAGTCCAATCGCAACAGAGAGTTTCCATTTCTTTTTGAGCAAGTCTGGAAAAATCGTCAGGAACAGCGCCTCAAGACCCACAAGCGCAACACACACTCCTGGATACACCACACGCAGCAATTCTGCCGCAACGCTCATAGGTCTCATCAAGACTCTCGACGGGGAAACAGGCGCGAAAATAGTGCCGGCAACACGCCTTCCGTGATGTGGTGGACGAACTGATTAACGGTCCAGAATCGCTTCCTACAATGGGGGCAACCAGTTACCACGACGCCGCGACCGCCCTCCGCGATAGACGGCGGGTCATGGACAAAAGTATCCAAACTGTGATTCTGGATTTCTCGCTGGATCTCGCGGAGAAGAGTGCGGGAGTTCACATCGGGGAATCTATCACAGGGCAGGGCGAACAGCACACGAAGACTTATAAAGACATCAAATCTAACTAATAGTCAAAAAGCATTGACAACTGGCCCCGCAGGGGGTATGTTCCTGTGCGGAGGGAAGCGAAAGCTTCTACTCTTTCTTAAATCGAGGTGAAGCGAACAGCGAGAAAACGAAAAGCTGAAAGCACTCCGCTAACGGGCCATCGGTAACCTGCCGCATGTAGACTGCTGGTACGTCTACAACGGGCGACAGCTTGCGCTGTCGCTGAGTGTGAAAAGTCACTTGTAGTTGACTCGGCACACTGACTTCACCGCAAAGGAGTGCTAAAGCATGTCAGCCAACCGTTTGCATTCCGCTGTCCGCACGCTGGAAAAGGTCGTTTTTGCTTTATTCAACGACACAACCAGTGCGTCAGCGTTGCAACACGGTAGGCTGGCAGTGCAGCTGCGCCGCCGGGTAACACGGCTCAAGCGGCTTTCGCGGGGCGGTCCAGAGAACGAATTCTGGGACGAACTGAGGAAAGCAACACTTGATGTTGTCAAATACCTACGCCGCATTGCCTGCTAGCCTACTACACTCTGAGAATCGACATGGAACTTGGAAAAGCGATCAAACTAATTCGCACCGCAAGCGGCATGAAGCAGAAGCAAATAGCCGGCAGTCTTGGCGTTACGTCCAACTATTTATCGCTCGTTGAAAACGGCAAGCGTGAGCCGAGCGTCTCGTTCCTGAAACGACTGGCAGACGTTCTGGGAGTTCCGGTCGGGCTCTTCTTTCTGTGGGAACCGGCGAATACGCCGCAATCCCAAGACACAATCGAACAGGTGCGGGGGCTATTGGCTGCACTGGAGGCGATGCGTTTGTCAGCGAGTCAGCCGATAAAGAGGAAGCGACGACGGGCAGCATGACATTGTTTAATATTGATAATAAACAGGCCGTTGCCCGACTCCTCGCGGTCGCGCCATGCGAAATCGATACGGTTCTTGCGAACCGTTCAAAATACTATCGGTCCTTCAAGCAGCGAAAAGCTGATGGCACCTATCGGCAGCTATATGACCCGCAAGATCCTCTGAAACTGCTGCAGTACAAAGTCAAGACGCATATTTTGGATAGCGTTCCACTGCCTACGTGTGTTCATGGAGGTGTCCGCAATCGCTCATTGCTAACGAATGCCCGCCCACACGTTAGAAAACAAATCGTTTTCTCCGTCGATCTCAAGGGCTTTTATCCAAGTATCGGTCCCAACAGAGTTCTCGCTATTTTCAAGGCTTTGGGATTTAGTCCCGCAATTGCAGAACTGCTTACGGATATCACTGTTTGGGACCGCCACGTACCACAAGGTGTCGCGACCAGCACTGCCCTCGCGAACCTTGCGATGACGGGAGTTGATATACGAATTCAAGGGCTGGCAAACAAACATGGCTTCAGCTACACACGCTGGGTCGATGACCTGACACTATCGGGAAGCAGCCGACTACTCGATTTTCGTCGGCTTATCACGCGCATCGTTGATGACGAGGGCTTCGTGGTCAATCCGCAGAAGGTCTTCACGATGCACTCGGGAATGCGGCAGCTAGTTGCAGGTGTAGTTGTGAATCGAAAACCGAACGTTCCCAGGGAGAAGCGGAAGAGCATTCGCCAAGGAATCATTCAATTGCGGTTGAACCGCTATAGTGGAGGCCCGTCAGTAGATCAAGTTCGCGGCAAAATTTCATGGCTGTCACAGCTCAATCCTGCACTTGGACTGCGGTTCGCGAACAGACTAGTAGTTCTGGAGAAGCGCGGCAGGATCCCCTTCGGTGAGTGAAGTCCACGTTTTCGGTCTGAACCACTTTCTTCAAAACATTCGGGCGAAATGCAAAACTCCCGCTGGACAAGCAAGTGAACACGAGCAGAAAGCTGCTCTCCGCGCTACGCTCGATCAAATTATCAGAGAACGCTCCATTGACTTAATTGCTGAAGAAGCGCCGGTTGAGCCATGCATAGGAAGAGCTTTGGCCGACGAGCACCGAATCGGCTACGTCGATCTCACAATGCCAATCTGCGAGCGTGAGAAATTCGGTGTCCGTACACCTGAGTACTCGCTTCATCCGGCAACCCAAGCCCGAGCATACGAAGTCTTCGAGGATTACTTCTTTCGACTGACAAAATCTAAACGGGCAAACATTCCTCTGGTTATTTGCGGTCGCCGCCACTTCAGATCGTTAGAGAAGCTCTTTCAAGGATCAGGGGATACGGTACGGGTGTACGACATCTATGACCACGATTGGTATCTCGGCCTGCCGTTGGAAGGGGCAGACGGCCTTGCGGGATATCACAGATACGATGACTGATTCTGGCTTTCTTAAGAGAGCCTTGGACTGGTTTCACAGCGTGCGTGACGTGTTCGATCTAGTACGCTTTTTGGGAGCACGCATATCCCTGAAAGCGATAGGTGCCAAAATTCTGTCACTCGGCTGCGCAACGTGCTCACCGGTTCTTGGTATCGGAATCGCCGTGGCGGTTGCTGTCGCTGTTGGTTTCATCATTCACGCTTTATAAACAGGCAGCGGTTCGTGCATTCTGCGGGACGCACGCTCGCCGAAGTCATCGGATTCTCCGCTTTGCAGTTGTCAGTGACTTCGCGATGCGTTCCAGCTCGGACGGATCGTCAGCCACTCGCATGGTCCAGTGCAAATGCGTGGTCAGCATTCGGAGTTCTGCTTCGCGCTCTTTTTGGCCGAGCGCGTCCCGTGGTTTTGCGGCGCGGCAGATACTTATCTCGTCCTGCAGCGATTTCACCAATTTTCTTTGAGTGAGCAAGAATCTATTTTACTGCTCGACCGTGATCTTGGTCCATGCCGCAATCAAGCGGGCCAAAACAGATCGCCTATGTAGGTTGTTAAAGCACAATAGAAGGGTGCGGGAGTTCACTTTTTTTCTTGTGGTTGAACCGGGATGAAAGGTGCTTCACAAAAAACGGCGAAACCTTGCGGCGTCTCCTCTACCTTGAAATCGTTGCAAAGATGGGTTCCACCAAAAGCAGAAGGAATTTCAATCTGTCCGTTGAAAAGGAACCGACAGTCTGATTCGGCCTGTTCTTTCGAGGGCCATATCAAGGCACATTCAGCTCTGTGGTCGAACCAATAATTCGTGCGATGCGGCGTATCAGGAGCCTTACTTTGCTCCCAGCGAGTGATATATCCCTTCACGGCGCGATTATAGAGCAACGTCAGAGAAAACCCTCGCGGTTTTGGCTTACTTTTTGGCTTAGTGACCTGTCATGTTGTGCGCATTGTGTCCTTTTAGGACCATTAGAAATCTATAACTTACGTGTTTCAGAACCGAAAACCAGTTCGATTCCCACCCGCGCCTCCAGCCGAGTGACGCGTTATAGGAAGCTTGGTGATGGGCGCCATTGTGCTGCGCTCATTGAGCAAGTCCGATCAGCCATCGTACCAGAGCTATCGAATCGTCAGCCGGTACGGCATGCTCGCCTGAATTGTTCCGTTGTTGTCGAGAATGCGTCGCAGCACCGCCTGCACCGAAGTAGATGTCGACGCGCTGAGATTTTCCTCACGCTCGACTAGCAGCTGCAAGAACGTCTTTTGTCGTGGATACCGAACGATGTGAACGGCCGTGCTCGCGGGAATGTTGGAAAGCTGCTTCGCCACTTCAATCGCCGTATCCAGCCCGCCCAGTTCGTCGACCAATCCCAACTGCTTTGCCTGTGCGCCGGACCACACTCGCCCTTTCGCGATCTTGTCCACAGCTTCAATCGACATATGGCGGCCGCGGGCGACTCCGCCGGTGAACTCGGCATACGTTTCGTTCAACGATTTTTGAATCAGAGCCTGCTGGTCGGCCGTGAAATTTTGTTGATCCGAAAAAATCGTCGCATTGGGGCTTGTGGACACATAATCGGTGGTCATCCCGAGCAACGTATACAAGCCGGAAATGTTGAATTTTCCGATCAGCACTCCGATCGAACCAGTGATCGTATCCGGGTCGGCCACGATTTTTCTGGCAGGCGTCGCGATCCAGTATCCGCCCGACGCCGCTACGTCCGACATCGAAACGACGACCGGCTTTACGTCGTTCGCCAGCTCCACTTCTCTGCGGATCACCTCGCTGCCCGCCACTGAACCGCCGCCGGAATCGATCCGCAGCACGATCGCTTTCACCGAAGGGTCTTGCCGCACTTGGCGCAGCTCGGATGCCACCGTGTCCCCACCCATGATGAATCCGCCCGTCGGGCTATCTTGCGACGAGCCGGAAACGATGTCGCCTGTAGCATGTACGACGGCAATCGTCGGTCCCGTCACGTTCGGGATGTAAGCGCGATACTGTTCGATGGAGATCGGGTTCCACTCTCTTTGGCCGTGCCGGAAATAAGCTCGCACCTGGTCCCAGTACCCGAGCCGGTCCACGACCCGGCTATCCACCGCGTCTCTCGTCAGCAGCGGGCCGCGCTCGACGATTTTCTCGAATTCTGCGCGATCGATATGCCGCGCGCTCGATACGCCCGAGATATATTCGTCGTAAATGCTGTGCAGCAGGGACTCGACTTCTTCTTTATGGGCGGGCGTGAATTTTTTCTCCGTATAGCTATTCGCCGCCGTCTTGTATTGCGCGATGTGGTAGTACTCTGGAACGACCTTCAGCTTGTCGAGCGACCCGCGAAAAAATAGCGTTTGCGCCATCATTCCGCGGATACCTACCTGCACCGTTGGAACCAGCCAAATTTGCGAGCAGCCCGTGGCCAGAAAATATTCAGGGTTGCCGAGTCCGTCGTACCCGAGATAGCACACGCTCGGCTTGCCGCTCTTCTGAAACGCGAGCAGATGCGACCGAATCTCTTCGATCTTCGCCCACCCTGTCTCCATCGTGCCGATCCGCACCACCATACCCTCAATTCGCGGATCGCGCGCCGCGGAGTCGATGGCGTCCAGATAGTCGTGCAGCACCGGCTGGTAGCCGTTCAGCGCGCGCACCAGACCGGAGGACCTCTGCTCCTCGATTTGTCCTGTTGCGTCCACCACCAGCACCGAATTCGACGGCAGCCGCGCGGGCCCCCAAGCCAGCCACACAAACAGAGCCAGGAACAGGATCACGAGTCCGATGACGATCGCGCGTCTTTTCGCCCAAGTCATGCCGCACCTCTTGATTCGGCGGACAGCCGAGGCAACAAATTACCACTGAGGTCCGCCAATCCGAAGCAGGAAACAATCCCTTGTTCGCGCGTCTTATAAGCGCCCAAACAACAACCATATCAATTTGAGCACTATCTGCCGCGAATTCAGCTTTTCGCGCCCGCCATGTTGCTAGCATTAGCGTGGCGGAGTCTTGCCTTTTACCGATTTCGTGAGTCCGCTGGAGTCGCTATGAAGACCAACTGGCTGGAACGTCTGATGAGGGTCAATAAAGAGCTCCTGCTGATCTTCTCGATCATCGCCTTCGCCGCTATCATCAATTTCTTCGTTGCCGGGCAGAAGCTGGTTCTTTCGTTTTACGATCTCCCAACGCTCTTCGCGGCGTACTACTTCGGACGTTCGCGCGCGGTGCAGACTGCGCTGGCCTCCGTCTTGATTGTTTGCTGGCTCAATCTGATGAATCCCGTGGCTCTGGCCAGCGGACTGAATCTGCGCGTCCATCAATTGATGTCCTGGGCGGACATCACCATTTGGGGCAGCTTCCTGATGATCACCGCCTATGCGATGGGCACGCTGTACGAACACAGGGAAAGAAGTCTGGCCGAACTCCGCGAGACCTATTACGGCGTCCTGCAGATCCTCTGTGGCGTGATCTCGAACGATAAATATACGCAGAACCATTCGTATCGCACTTCGATCTATGCAGCTCACATCGCGGAAGCGATGCGCCTTCCCGAGGAGCGCGTCGAGGACATCCGCGCGGCTGCCCTGCTGCACGACATCGGCAAGCTCGACGTCAGCCGCAGCATTCTGTATAAGGCGGCGAAGCTCAGCGACGAAGAAATTATCGAGATGCAGTCGCATCTCGACAAGGGCATGAATAAGCTGAAGCCCGTTGGCGGAACGCTGCGGCGCGTGCTGCCGATTATTCTGAGTCACCACGACAAATTCGATGGCACCGGCTACCACCCGACCAAGGGAGAGGCCATCCCGATCGAGGCGCGCATTATCAGCGTTGCGGATACGTTTGATGCGCTGGTCAGCGACCGTCCCTACCGCAAGGGGATCACCTCGTTCGAAGCGCGAGACGTTATCGTCAAAGGCTCAGGCAAGGATTTCGATCCGAAGGTGGTAGAAGCGTTCCAATACGCCTTCCGCGCCGGGCGCATGGAAGTCCCCGAAGTTCTCGTCTGATCGCGCAGCCAACGATACAACAACCCTGCTGTGCCAGAACCCGCCACGGCAGCCGTGCACCCGCGGGCGCCGAAAGATCCTTCTGGCTGTGCGACCACGCCTGTAACTCAGGCGGCGAGCATGGTTCCCCATTCGCCGTTCGCGCTGCCGATTGCACCAATTTGTGTGCAGTCATGCCGCGTCACCGAACCCCCGAAAAGTGTATCGAGATATTTTTGCGTTTTCGTTGATGATAAAAGACTTAAGCCCAAAAACTTCTCGACAGGTGTATCGAGAAAGAGCGCCTGCGCGGTTGAACGAATTTAGGGTTGCCGGGACCGAGGCGTCGCTGATTTCAGCGCACTTAGCGGCGGAGGCCACGTTCGGTCATGCCTTCCGGGTGGACGGTGTATTTTCGTTACGTTGAACATGACGACGCGGCGGCAGATTCGAACCGGGCGGCAGACTCAGAGCCGCCACAGAAAAGAAAAAGGCCCGGCACCGCAGAGCGGCACCGGGCCCAAGGATTGGATGCTAGACGTGAGCCGGCCAACGCGCGTCAGAAGCTATAGATCAGCGCCAGCTCCATCACGCGAGGATTGGTAAGCGTGCTGCCACTGTAGTTTCCGAAGGTGCTAGTGTCCCATTCATAGTTGAGGCCGTTGTAGGCGTCGAACCGGACCGAATTCGGGACGTTGAAGACGCTCCAGCGAGCCTCTATGCTCTGATTTTCCAGTCTCGGGATGCGCCACTGCTTCTGCAGGTTCATATCCCAGCCAACGAAACCGTCGCCCCGAATCACGTTTCGAGTTCCGCTTTCTCCCGGAAAGGCATAGTCGAAACCCGCGCTGGCCGCGGCCGGATCTTTAAACACGTTCGGTTGCAACCCAATTCCCGCCTCGTTGACCATTGTGGTTCCCGTAGCGACCGGCTTTCCTGTCAAGTCCGCCCAGCCCATTTCGTCCCAATTCGTCGGCCACACGTAACCCATGAACACATTGCTGTCGAAGCCGGAGGTCCAGCGCGCTGTGCCGGAGAGCTGCCAGCCACCAATAAGAGCATCTCCCAAACTGCTGATATTGCTCGCGAAGCGTCTTCCATGGCCAAACGGCAACTGTGCGACCCAATACGCGTTGATCTGATGTCGCAGGTCGGCGTCACCGGAACCGTACATCTGTTGCGGCGAAAAGGGATTGATGATGCTGTCCGTCAGATAGTGGGTGCCACGTTCCGCCATCGATTCGATGTCCAGAGCATGGGAGTACGTGTAGTCGAAGCCAAACAGAATGCCATTAGACATCTGTTTATGCAGGCCGACTTCCAAGGCGTTGTAGTTCGACCATGCAATCGAGCGCCAGTCCCATAGCGACGAATACTGGCTGTTGTAGAAGCTGTTGTACCCGGTCACAAATGTCGGCCACCCGTGGCTTGCATAAGCAGACAAATCCATGTCGTAAAGCGCGCTCGTTTCGTTGTACAGCTTCGAAGCGAACATGTTGTACGTGGCTACCAGAGGATCTGTGGTTGTCGCTGCTTCGCCCTGCGCGGGGGCTTTCAATGTGTAGGAACTTTGCGGTTTGATCATGTCCATCCAATACTGAGCCGTAGGACCGACCAGTGAAGCCGTGATCGCGCTATCGGGCGTTCGCTGTCGCGCCAACTCCGATAGGCGACTCGCCGCCGCGAAATAATCGATCTTGCTTGTGGGATCGACGAGATCGACCGGCGTGGCGATATCATCCAAGGCCAGCAATCGGTGGGCAAAGTGGCCGACATAGGCCACATCGAGAGTCATTTGGCCGGGCAATTGGCGCTGGATGGAAAAATCAACTGCGTACGAGTACGGCGTCTTAAGCGAGGGGTCAATGCCGCCTGCGATTGCTTCGGCTCCGGCAGGATAAGTGACGGGGAAGGTAGACGGGGGTGCAGCCGGCATAATGGTATTGCCGCTGTTGTCCGTTGTCGGAATCGTGTTCATGCTGGTGATTCGAGGCGCATCCGCCACGGACAGAGCGCCGGCGGGATTTTCCAGCAGGGTCGAGAGCCCAAACTCGCCGGAGGCGTTGTACGTCATCGCCAATTCGGGACCGAAGTTGTCATAGTACATTCCGAAACCGGCGCGAATGGAGCTTTGGCCCGGCCCGAATATCCGCCCCAGCCATCCACCCGAGGGCTGTGGGCTCCAAGCGAGTCCAATGCGGGGAGCGAAATTTCTGGTTTGTGCGCTGTATAGTCCGGACTTGCCCCAGTATGAGCCAGAGGGAGCAAACGAAATAAGCTTGCCACCCAGCACCTGATTGTCGGGGATGCCTTTCAGCATGTCCGCCGCGCGCTCATTAAACCAAGCGCCCATGTTCACATCCGGTTCCACCTGTTGCCCGGAGGTTTCAGTAATCGGGGTCATCAACTGGTAGTTCAGGCCGTAACTCACTGAAACGTTATGCCGGAACTGCCAGGTATCCTGGAAAAAGAGATTGTAGGTGTCCGTAGCCCAATGGCGGGTGATCGGATCACCCTCTGCAATCGGCGAAGCCACCGTGGGGCTGGTCACTTTATAGTTGTAGCGGGCATCGATTTCGGTGGCCATCCCCATCATTGCTGCAAGGGGAAAGTCATAGGCGAGGTTGAAATCCGAGGCGACTTTCGGAAAGCCGCCGGAGGTCGGATCCAAGGGCGAGCCGGTTTCGTTGGCAAATCCGGAGGTGTCCACCCAGTCGGAGTTTGTCAAAGCGTCGCTATAGGAAGTCCCAAAACCCTGGCTAAGAGCGCGAACGAAGAGTAAATTGGCGCCAAACTGGAAATTGTGGGTGCCCTTCTGCCAACTGACCGTGTCGATCACGTTGTGAACCGGAGAAACCCAATTGCTCGACCGAGTGTAGCCTTGATCGAGACCACGCATTCCGACCCAGTCCTGAGTGGAATCGCCGAGAGTGCCGTAGCTTGCGCGAGTGAGCCCGTATCGCAAGCTGTTGACCCAGTGAGGAGTGAGAACCGCCGTGTAACCGGCGACGAATCCTTTGCTCAGATCGGCATTCGTTGTTTCCGGCGCGCAAGGCTTTCCCGGATTCAGCGGACAGTCATTGCCTGGAAGAAAAGGCGCGCCGCCTGAGCGATCGTCTACGCCGGTGCCGCGGAAGAAAAGTGTGTGATTGCCGTTCCGCGTGAGATTGTAATCCACTCGTGCGATGTACCAGTTGTAAGTGGTCTTTGTCGGGGCGGCAAATGTATACAGAGCATAATTTGGCGCGTAACCGGCTCCGAGGCCATTCGGCGTGGGGTACGTCTGAAAATACTTCAGAGCGACCTGGCTCGGGCCAACGCCGATGGGGTCCAACTGTTGCAGTTGCGTTGGGCCAAGGCCGTAATAGCCAGCCTGGACTGGATACGTTGCCCCGCTCGCGCCCGTGACGGTGCCTCCGGGACAGTTCGCCGATGCGTCGCATTCGTATTCGACAACGCCGTCGCGCAGGGTCGCGCTGGGTATTGTGCGCGTGGCGCTGCCTGACAGCGACTGCCTGTTTCCTTCATAGTTGAAAAAGAAAAAGAGCCGGTTTTTGAAAATCGGGCCGCCGAGGTCGCCGCCAAAGACGTTCCGCACCAGGTGCTCGGGCGTGTTCGGCTGCCCGCTTTCCGCCTGCGACTGTTTCAAGAACCAGTCGTTGGCTTCGCCGCG
>DASUJR010000159.1:0-9115 GCA_036279175.1 Candidatus Acidiferrales bacterium
CGGGATCGGAGTCGATACGGCGGGCAGGATCTATGTCGGCGGTGATACTACCTCGCCCGATTTCCCCGTTACGCCGGGTGCATACCAAATCACAAATAGCCCTGCAGGGAAAGCCTTCGTCGCGCTTTTTGATCCTACGAAGACAGGCAGTCAATCTCTCGTTTACTCGACTCTTCTCGGCGGAACGAACGGAAGCGAAGGCGAAGTCATAAACGGCTTGGCAGTTGACGCAAATGGGAACGCAGTCGTTGCCGGCTCAACTTCATCCAGCGACTTCCCAACAACGGCTGACGCTTTTCAGGCTGAACTCAAGAATCCATCTTGGAACGCCTTCCTCACAAAGGTGAACCCGAGCGGTTCAGACCTGATGTATTCGACGTACTTCGGCGGGAGCTGCTCAAACGGCTTGGGCGATTTTGGAGACGCGGTCGCGCTGGACTCGATTGGCAATCCCTATTTAGCCGGTACTACGTGTTCAACGGACTTGCCCCTAGCTCCAACAACTCCTTATCAGAGCACTCTGAAGGGCACCAACAACGCGTTCGTCGCACGATTTGTGTGGAACCCAAATCCCACGATCACGTCTTCTTTGATACCGTCGCCCAATGCGAACGGCTGGAACAACTCGCCTGTCACGGTCCTCTTCACCTGCACTCCGGGGCCCGCTCCCATTCAGAGCTGCACGCCGCCCTTCGTGGTCAGGACCGAAGGTGCTAACCAAGCCGAGAGCGGCACGGTAACAGACACTGAAGGCAACAGTGCGAGTACGACAGCAACAGTTGATCTAGACATGACGCCACCTGCCATCACTATTACGAGCCCAACTGATGGGTCCTCAGTTAGCACGGGCACACTCGCAGTAACCGGAACGATTACAGATAGTGGATCTGGGCCAGGCACAGTGAATTGCCACGGCACACCTGCGAGCCTGAGTGGCGGCAGTTTTTCGTGCAACGTTTACCTCGCGACGGGAGTGAATTTCATTACAGTGACGGGATCAGATTTAGCGGGAAACGCTAGTTCCGCAAATATTTCGGTGACGAATACTGGCGCGTCTGGCCAGACGAGCCCGCCGTCAATTAGCGGCATTTCTCCAACCCAAGGCGGCATCGGCACTACCGTCATCCTGACTGGCAGTGGGTTCGGAGCGTCACAGGGTACGAGTACAGTGGTGTTCAACGGAATTCCGGCTCAGGCGCTCAGATGGAGCGACTCCAGCGTCTCGGTCAGCGTTCCTGTTGGGCTGAATCCGGGCAACGCGATGGTCAGCGTCGGCGTGAACGGGTCCCTGAGCAATGTTGCTCAGTTCACGGTCAGTGCGCCCCTCTTCGTTTCGCCAAGCCAGGTCACCTTGACCGTGGGTAATACCCAGCCAATCGAATTGAGAGACGGAAACGGAGTTTCAATCAGCGGCGCAACGTGGACTTTTAGCAATCCGGCCATAGCTCAGGTCAACCCGCCCGCGAACGGTCAACCAATGCTTGTTCAAGGCAATGGTGTGGGAATTACGACTTTGACTGCGAGCTATGCCAACCAAACAGGGGCGGCTACGATCACCGTTCTTCGGGGCGGTAGTCCACTCCCAAGTAATGGCGTCGTTTGGTCCGTCCCGTCATTAGGATCCTACGGAATGCCGAGAATTGTTGATGCTGTGCCTTCCGAGGGTGGCCCGGCTTTCTATGCCGAGGACGACGGCGCATATGACGGAAACGGCGCGATCAGAGCCTTTGACGCAAACGGGCAACAATTGTCGATCTGGCCGGCTTCGCCCTCATCCGATGCCTTTCCACTTCTCGTCGGCGGCGACAACCAGGGAGGAGCGCTATATTTCGCTAACCAGGACAATCCGGGTCCTTTCCAAAGCTACTGTTACTTCGGCCGCATGGATCAAAACGGAAACGAGACTTGGGAGTACCAGGAATCAAATTGTTGGGAGGATACTGCTGTTGGCCCGGACGGAACGATTTACCTGCTTGAAGACGATTTCCAAAACTCGGGGAATAACGTACTTACTGCACTCGATCCAACAGACGGACAGATCAAATTCACAGTGTTGCTTCCAGGCTTCGATAGCAGTGGAGGCATCGAGAATGTCACGGCGATGCCTCCGCCAGATGATCCGAACGGAGCACAGCAGCCTTACTGCACGCCGGGAAACACGATTCCTGGAGGGACAGGCCCAACCAATGCTGAATCGTTCGAGCATGGGAACATGTCCATCGCGGCAGATGGAACTGTTTACATTCCCTTGACCGGTGGCACGACGCTTTTCAACGGAGAGCCGTGTGATTCGACGCCCGATCCGAATAATCCGGGATATACCCACATCGTGAATTTTGTCGACGGTTCTCAGGGCTCATACAACGACACTCGGACCCTCTATCTGATGGCTGTCAACCCAGATGGGAGTTATACGACTCAAACGATTGATAGTCAGGGATTGAGCGGTCCCGGTTGGTACGCTACGCCGCAATACAACGTTTTCCTCCAACGCCCGGTGCCGGACGGACAAGGCGGGATATACCTCCCGATTGAGCAGACGCTGTACGACACAGGCGGATACAACGTTTCGCTGCCCTTTCAAGTAGCTCCCGGCAGCGAGGTGATACCCCAGTCCGACGATTTGGCGCTCGGATCGGACGGAACTGCGTATGTGCGTCAATGGGATCCCTCTGGTTCTGGATATCGAAACATTGTCACTGCAGTGGATAGCGGTGCAATAAATTGGACCTATCAAGCCCCAGATGGAAACTTGAGGCTTGCTTCGGTTCTGTCAGGGGGAGGCGTTGCAGTTTCAAACGATCAGTTGGGGATTTTTCTGCTCGATTCATCAGGGAATGCAACCTCCACCGGGTTTGCCAGTTCTGATCTGTCGCTAACATCATCATGGGACCCTCAATGGTACGCGAGCAATGTGCCCGGTGCCGGTGGCGGGATTTCGCTGATCCCTCTCGCGGGAGGTGCGGACACAGCGAGCACGTGGGCTGCTGCGGAGGCGAATCCATCTGGGACAGAACACGAAGTTGCCACGTGCGCCTGTTTGCTTCAGACAAGTGATGGGGACCCTCCCAACGATCCAATCACACCTCTTACGTCTCAGACAAATGACCCGGACAATCTTTCTCCCCATTGCACCACCTTCGCGGGCACCGGTTCTACGTACGTGATTCTGGTAGGCGACGAGGGAACCATTGGGCAAAGTGGTATCAATCACGATGTCGGTCCATTATTTAATCTTGCCGCGTGGCAACTAGCTTTGGACCTGAACTCTGGTAGTGGCAACGGCAACGTCATCGCCTGCCGGGTGTCGTCAGTTGATGACTTTAAGAAGGGGTTGATCGGGACGATCCACGGTGAATCGCTGAACGGACAAATTACGGGTGGCGCGTACTACTTTGGGCATAGTGGCGAACTTCGAGAGTATCTCGGCGGTACGTTAATAGAGGACACGAGTAACTTGTTTGTTGGCCAAACCGCTGCGGTCGGATCCAACATCGACGCCAACAACGTCGATCAGCTGGCCATGGTGTACAAGCGCAAAACGCTTTACCAGACAGCAGCCCTGTGGCTAGAAGGTTGCGATGCGGCCCAAATCATAAACGATACTAAGTATCATAGCCGGATCTCGATAGCTCAACTGATTGCTAACAATATCGGTAACGGAGTATATGCATACGAACAGGGTACCTATTTCAGCCATTCGAAACCTCAGGATGACGATTATGTGGACGGGATGGATCCGAGAGACCCTCAACACAAACGCTACCGCATAATTACGGGTGTTCTTCCGATTTACGTTGTACCTGAAGGTGCGCCACATAATAAGCCACTACCGGACGCGTGCGTACCAGGAGGAGCACAGTGCGTCAAACAGTAACCGCATTACGATCAAATCTCAAAGCATGGCTGCGGGCAAGGAATCGCTATGCGGTGATGTGGATTCTGCTCGCTACGTGTGCGCTGCCGGTCGCCTTGCCACGGGCTTCGTCTGCGCGCCAGCGGAGTAACGGTGCACAGGGTTCGAAGTGCCCCACAAGTTCGGCGAGCGATACAATCTACGAACTGTGGAATATGGCAGCATCGGGCAGACTGCTGAATCGGCGGGGCTGGGAATTCGCAGCTCGCTACTATTTCAGCAAACCCAGTCCGTGGTCAAGCGATGGGTCATTTCAGGTTGTGACTGACTATTGGACTGTTACGTACGACCGTTGCGCAGGCGACACGTTGTTAGGAAAGGTGCTAGGTGACGATGAAGCGGTCGTGTCTGTGATTTCTCACTGGGGGCGAAAGCCTGGGCTGATTGATTCAGAACTGCGTTTCACACCCCCACCGCAATCCTCCGTGTACGAGACTGGGATCGGCTACCATCTCGTTTTGACCACGTTGGACGTATCCACATCGCCTGGCGAAACCCCACAAAAACGGTGGCGTATCCAGGGTCCCCCGCCCCCACCCTTTGCCACCGTTACGGCGGCAATTCGCTATGTGCTGGAGAGACGAGCGGAGACAAAGGACCCGATGGTCCGCAAGAATGCCGATGAAACGCTCGCGCAGCTACTTAAGCTGCATTGACCGCGCCCCGCATAAAACCGCGCGGGCCAGAATCAGCCGAGGTCTCGAAAAAATTCGATGCCGCAGCGGTTGCCGTAGAAGGATAAGGCCGTGAAACACTCTGTCGTGGCGTTTGCACTGACGTTGCGTGCATATCTGTCTCACTGGGACACAAAGACCGTGTGAAGCGCGTTTGTCTAATCTACGCCTAAGGAGTCAAACAGTGAAATGTATTCTTATACCCTTTGCTCTTGTTACTATCAGCGCGATTTCGCTTTCGGCACAGTCCGCTAAGACTTCCGGGGACTCGCCGAGAACGGTTGTGGATAATTTTATGAAAACAGCGATAAACGGTCAGTTGCAAGGGCCTGAAGGCTGGAATCAAGCGAGCGCTTTCTTTGCCCATCCAAGCTCGATGCCGCAAGGCCAAGGTAAGATACTGATCGTGAAGGGCTATTCAACGCAGCAAGCATCGATCAGGGGCAATCACGCAGAAGTTGTGATCACTTATCGAGAGCTTGGGCAGATAGATCCATCCTTGCGGTTTCACCAACCTCTCACGTCCGCGAGGCAAATCACCGCAACATACCTACTCGTATATGCAAGAACGTCTGCCAATGCTGCCAGGGCGAACGGATCTGGGACCCGCCAATGGAGAATTCAAAACCCTCCGAAATTAGTTTGGACCGGATTGCCCGCTGCCATTCGCTACGTTACCGAAGCGCGAGCGAACACCAACAACGCCGCGACCAAGAAGAACGCCGACGGAACGCTGAGCCAATTGCAGAAACTCCAGTAATCGACTTTTCTGGAGTACGATACATTCAGTAATCCCCCGACCTAAATTAGGTTTCGCCACCAAGCGCAGCCGATTGGCCGATGCGCGAAGCTGACTGCCGCCGCTTCGGGCGCGACAAGCCACGATTTGCCCGAACCTCGAAGCGCACCCCTTCCGCTTCCTGCAAATACTTCACAACCTCAAACAGGTTCCGCGCTTGAGGATTACCGCGCGGCCCGAGCATTCGCATCAGACTCTTTGCAGAACGATGCGTGATTTCGCTTAGTTTGGGAAACCCCACG
The DNA here is from genome assembly GCA_036279175.1 of Candidatus Acidiferrales bacterium. Lineage (GTDB taxonomy): Bacteria > Acidobacteriota > Terriglobia > Acidiferrales > UBA7541 > Palsa-295. Next base: position 5,632 of record DASUJR010000159.1, read on the forward strand.
GTGGCGTTGATGAAATCGCGAAGGATGATCTTCCCGGTTTCAACGTCACCGGAGAGAAAGTTTTCGATGCCCTCGCGCAGAAGCGCCTCGCGGAAGCCAGGGTCGCGTTGAACACGCGCCCGGATGGTCGCTTTGAAATCTCGCGTCAAAGCCATTGGCCTTACCTCTCTGTTCCTTTTCGTTGCTTGTAGTCCTGCCACCGGGCGAGTGCCGTCGAGATGTCCGTGTGCTGGCGTTTTTTCGTACCGCCGCCAAGGAGTATCACGAGCTGCTCGCCATCCTTCCCGAAGTAGATGCGGTAACCCGGGACGAAAATCAATCCTGTACTCGTGAACGCCAGCCCCAACGCCCTTTGCGTTAGAAAACCCCTTGCTGTATTCGCGCGAGGGCAGCAGCAACTTTCGCGGCTGCTTCTTTGTTCAAGCTGTCTGACCACGCAGCAAATGGACTGTGTCCACGACGGTCCAGGTATTCACGTACTTCGATCATATTCGATGGTAACACAAACGATACCAATGTCAATAAGCCACGACTCGATCCGCATAAGCTACCATAAGAATCTTCTGCTTGACAATATGTACGCTATACATTACACTATCGGAAGTTTCAGGAGGCCCCCATGCCTGTTCAATCCCCAGAGAACCTAACCTACCGCCGTCGAAGTTCGATCTGGCTTTTCTATGGCGCTGCGGTAGTTTCGGCAATTGCGATCAGCGCAGTCGGCAAGGCCCCTTCCATTCGTGTTCCGGTCCTCGCCCTCGCTGTCCTGACAGCAGGGGCCGCGATTCTGTTTCTGCTTCGCTTCCTCCGCTCCAACGATGAGCGCGAGCAACAAATCAACTACCGCGCCCTGACGTTTGCCTTCGCGGGCACACTGGTTTTCTCGCTTGGTATCGGCTATTCGCAGGCTGTCGGCTTCCATTCCGTCTCATGGCTGGGAATCCCGGCACTGATGGTCGTGCTGTGGAGCATCGGTCTCATTTTGTATTCCTGGCGGTACCGATGAAGACCCGGCTGCGCGTGTTGCGTGCAGAAATGGAATGGTCGCAGGCCGAGCTCGCCGCACGTGTCGGCGTTGCTCGTGGGACGATCAATGCAATTGAAACTGGCAAGTACGATCCGAGCTTGCCGCTGGCATTCAAGATTGCGCGGGCGTTCGGAAAGAATGTCGAAGAGGTGTTTCTCTACGCCGAGGATCAGGATCACGCGTCCCGCACTTGAGTCCGATGTCTACATGAAGAGGTTCCTATGGACCGGCCCTATAACATCTCCGATTTTGCTTTCCCGTCCCGTTGGGACTCAGACTCACATCCCAGTGTAATCGAACGGGCGGGTCGGTCCCGAAGGGACGAAAGAACGCGTAGTCAGGGAGATCGCGAAAGATCTTCCGATTCTGGCACGTCGCGAGGCTCAGATCGATCCAGAACAATCTATCGCGGCCGTGACCGCGAGTATTCTCTCCGCGATTCGGAAGTTCGCATGCTCGCCGATGTTGGCAGGTTTCGTGTGGTTCCGACCGAAGACTTGGCACGGTTCGGATACCAGGGGGACCAGGCTCGCATGGAAGCCGACATCAGAAATCTGCGGAAGCATGGCCTGGTCGAACGGCGGACAATTGAAGGTCATTCCTCGTATTCGACGAAGGTGCTGACGCTGACGAAAGAGGGTCACCGGCTGCTTAAACATGCGCAGCTCGTGTCCAGCCGCCAGGTGACATATCACGGCTTTGCGAAGCCCAAGGAAGCGCGTCACGATGCCGAACTCTATCGACTCTACCAGAAGGTCGCCAAAGAGATCGAACGCTCGGGAGGCAAGGTGCGTCGTGTGATTCTCGACTTGGAGCTGAAGAAGGAGCTCTACCAAGTCATCGCAAGAATGCGGCCTGACAAAGACGCAGCCTATGAGCGCATTGCCATCGCCAACCGGTTCGATTTGAAGGTTGTGAATGACAAGATTCCGATCCCCGACTTACGAATCGAATATGAGGATGAGTGCCGAGACGTGCATCGGCTCGATTTAGAAGTTGCCACTCGCGATTATCGACCTCAGGGGCTGGGCGAAAAAGCCAAAGCTGGATTCCATGTTTTTGCCCGACAGCAGGACCATGACAGACTGCGCCGCGTACTCGACTCACAACAAATCACCGCGAGGATTTTTGCATTATGAAATTCCTTCCGATACATACGGACGCCCTGCGCAGCATTGGCTATACCGAGGAAGAAGCGCGTTTCCTCTATCTTGTGGCCACGCATTCCGGCTACTTCACTTGCCAGCAGTTCTTGCATTTCATCCAGACGAAGCCAGGCAAGCGCAGTGTAGCGTTCGCACAGAAGGTAATCGAAAAGCAGCACGCGAAGACGAAGTCGTATCTCCGGCATGGCCGCGTGTTTCACCTTTTCTCACGCAATCTGTATGAAGCCATCGGCAGGGAAAATGTCCGCTTCCGGCGTGTCCATTCAACTCAATACATCCGAACGCGGCTCATTGCCCTGGATTTCATTCTCCGAAATCAAGACGTAACGTACCTGGAAACCGAAGAGCAGAAGCTCACGTTTTTCTGCGACCAAATGGGAATCGCCAAGAAAATTCTTCCCCACAAGCGGTATTCGGGGGCGATCAAAGGCCAGTTTACCGACCGCTATTTCGTGGACAAGTTCCCGATGTTCTACAACCCCAGCGTGTCTCTGCCGCCTGTGGTCACCTTGAGTTTTATCGATCCAGGGTTTGAGAGCATGGAGAGTTTCAGGACCCACCTGGACGCATATATGACCCTCTTCACCAAGCTCAGCCAGGTCCGCCTCTATTACATCGCAACGCGGGACACGAATTTCGAGCGCGCTAAGAAGCTCTTTCACGAGACGTTTCAACGTCACTGGGACCCGGATTCTCCGTTCGGACTACTCCAATATTTCCGCACGAGGAGGCTTTGGGATGAGAAACAATTTGCCAAAGTGAACGATCGCGACATCGAGTTTTTGAACCTTTCACAAGAGCGCTTTGGCAACCCTGGAATCGAAGACCTGTACAAGAAATGGCGTGCGGGCGCGATCACAGAGAACGCTGTCCGGTCCGAATCCGCCAAGCATCGCCAGCCATCGCAGGCCGCGCTTATCTCCGTTACCGTGAACGGGCAGGCTGCATTATTCGAGAGGCATCCGCATCGGCCCGTAAATGTGCCGGTGAAAAGTTCCGGGGAAGGACCTTTCCAGGGAGATTTCACCTCTCCGTTCAGCGAGGCGAGAACCTAACCCGAAGAAAGAACAAGAAAATGCGCGAGACCAGGCACGGAAACAGAACGCGGCCAAAACACGACCAGAGGCGGGAGCGACCCCATCGCGCCGCACAATCGCGGCCCGATCCCTTCGGGCTTCGGGGGTCACTCCCGCCTCTTGCTGCTAGGAAGCGCAGCTCGTGTTTTGGCCGCGAGCTATCGGCAAATCCCAAAGGCTTTGTAAGACGAGTTGTCAGACAAACTCCGAACGAG
>DASUJR010000160.1:0-4773 GCA_036279175.1 Candidatus Acidiferrales bacterium
ATGAGGCACCATGCCATTCGTTCCTGTCGTTCTCGTCGGTTGCGGGAAAAAGCGGAGTATGGGCGACTAGGGCTGACATGCGTGGTTTGCGCACCCGAGCATAACGCCTTGCCAGAAGCTGCACGGATCGTCGGTAGTGTACCCCACTTGGTAGCTACGGAGACAGAAATTCCTGTCGTGCGTCGCCTCACAACGCCTAGCCTACCGTTCCGCCGCACCGGACGGCCGTCCCACCCAGCGTTTGCACAAAAGTGGGCTCATGACTCCCATCGCGCGCGAATCTGAGTACTAGAACTATGTTTACCATTGACATAATAAAGCATGTGGGCTATGGTGAGCTATTTTTATGGCCGTCGAAATGGACAACACGACCCACGCAGCCCAGAAAGGAGCACGCCCCAATCTTCGCCCCAGTTTCGCTACTGCCATTTCCTTGGCTCGCCGAAGCAACTTGTGCGAGGGCGGCTACTCGCAACACGTTACGAGTAGAAATCGCCGCAAACCCCGCCGAATCAGCTACATCAAGTTTTCTACTCGCAACATAAATCACCACTCGCAAAGTTTTACTTTAACTACCTTGGGCGATGGACACGCCGTGCCATCAATTTTCGCCGCAAGTCCTTTCGCATCAACGAAAGTCGAAAAATTGATGGACACACTTTTCAACACAATTTGGCGATGTAACTTCGAGGTTACACCTTACGGCGCGGGGGCGGTGCCGCGCGGACAGACAACTTTGATCGATACACATGTCGAACAAAAAGGAGGCCTAAGTCGCTCCAAATCAACAACATCATAAAATTTTGATCGATACACTTTGGCGGTAGTTTGCAACCCGTTTTCCGGTACCCAGAATTTCAGCAGCCGTGAAGAAGGCTCACTCGTAGCGGAGGGCGTCGACGGGGTCGAGGCGGGCGGCTTTGGTGGCGGGCCAGACGCCGAAGATGAGGCCGATGCTGACAGAAACGGAGAAGCCGACGATGACGGCCCAGAGCGGGACGACGGCTTTCATCGACGTTACTAAGGGAATGAGCAGAACGATGGAGCTGCCGAGAAGGATGCCAATGATGCCGCCGCTGCCGGTGAGCGTCATGGCCTCGAAAAGGAATTGCCAGGTGATGTCGCTGCGGCGCGCGCCGATGGCCTTGCGGACGCCAATCTCGCGCGTCCGTTCGGTGACGGAGACGAGCATGATGTTCATCACGCCCATGCCGCCGATAAGCAGTCCGATGGAACTGAGCACGATAATGACGAGGGCGACGCCGCCGATGATGTCGTTAAAATTCTGCGCGGCTTCGACCTGCGTCTGGATGGAGAAATCGTCGGGCTTATCGTAAGGGACGCGGCGCATGCGGCGAAGCACGCCGCGGGCTTCGCCGACGGCCTTATCCAAACGGCCGGGAAAGGCGAGGATGCGAAATGCGATCTCGCCGCGGCCGCCGGCATAGATTTTCATGAAGGTGTAGTAGGGGATGACGACGCGGCGGTCGTCGTTGTTGGTCTCGAATCCCTCGACCGGTTTTTCGAAAACGCCAATCACTCGGAACGTGGAACCGTCGATGAGGACGTCTTTATTCAACGCGTCGTCCACGGTGGGAAAGATGGCCTTAGCGGCGTCTTCGCCGATCACGACGACGTCATCGCGGTGAACGTTCTCGGCTTCGGTAAAAAAGCGTCCGGCCTTCAACGAGGCGTTCGAATAGACCTCGAGATACGCGGGGAACGTGCCGCGGAACTCACCGCCGAGAACGAAATTCTTGCCGTAACGGATATCGTGCTGGCTGTGCCAGTCGAAAACGGAAATTGCGGTCGCCTTTACGTCGGGGCACTGCTCCTGAATGGCTTCGCCTTCCTCGAGCGTAAGCTGCTTGCGAAGGCGCTCCTCTTCGGTGGTCTGGCCGGGACCGAATTGCTGGTTGAAGCGGTCGATCCAGGCTGTGTCGATGCCTTCCTGTTCGATCATGGCCTGCACGGTGCTGCGAAAGCCCTGAATCATGCCGACGACGAGGATGATCAGCGCGACGCCGATCATGACGCCGAGAATCGCGAGGAAGCTGCGCAGCTTGTGCGCGCGAAGCGTGTCCATCGCCAGGTGAAGATTTTCGCGGTAGTCCTGCCGAACGGCCATCGGATCAGTTCTCCAATCAGTTTTCCACTCGGAGCGCTTCGATAGGATTGAGGCGCGAAGCGCGCACCGCCGGATAAATTCCGAAAAAGAGCCCTACGGCGGTCGAAAGCGCCAGAGCGATCACGATAACGAAAATCGGAGTCGAAATGGGGACGGGGCTGATGGCGCGAACGAGGAAAGCGAGCGCCAGCGCCAGCACGACGCCGATTGCGCCTCCACTGGCAGCGAGCAGAGACGACTCGACCAGAAATTGCATGATGATGTGCTTGCGTCTGGCGCCGAGCGCCTTGCGCACGCCGATCTCGCGGGTGCGCTCCGTGACGCTGGCGAGCATGATGTTCATGATGACGATGCCGCCGACAACGAGGAAAACGGAAGTGACCCACACGGCGATGGCAAAGATGTTTCCGGTAAGCTTCTGCCAGAGGGCCATCAGCGAGCTTGGCTCGATCAGGCCGAAATCGTCGGGATCCTGATACTTGAGATGGTGCCGCGCGCGCAGGATGACGCGGGCCTGATCTTCCGCCGCGGTCATCAAGTCGGGACTTCGAGCCTGGATGAAGACCATGATCGAATCGTCGGGCTTGAGCCATTCTTTGCGATAGGTGCTCAGGGTGATGAGAACGAAATTGTCGCGCGACTGCCCGAGCACAGTACCGAGCGTCTTGGCCACGCCAACGATTTCGTAGTCGCTTTGTCCCGGGCGAATCGTCTTACCGATCGCGTTCGTGCCGGCAAAGAATTTTTTGTAGACATCCTGGCCGATGACGCAGACCGGAGAGCGGTGCGTCTCGTCGGCGTCGGTAAGAAGACGGCCGCTGGAAACGTCGATGGCTTCGAGGGGAGCGAAGAATGGGGATGCGCCGACGATGTTGACGTTTTCCATGCGGATGCCGTTGTAGCGGACGTCGGCGGTGGTCTGCTGTTCGCCTACGACGGCAGAGGCGAGCGTCATATTGCTGCGAAGCGCTTCGACGTCGTCAGGCTTAATCGAGGGGCGTTTCTGCGCGTTCCACCAGGCCTGCTGATTGGTGATGATGCCGAAGCGGTCGAGGATAAAGGCGTTTGCGCCGAGATTGGCGATTTTGGTGGCCACGTAGAGATTCAGGCCGTTGAGGACGGACATGACGGCGACGAGCGTCGTAACGGCAAGGATTACACCGAGAAGAGTGAGGAAGGTGCGCAGCTTGTGCGAACGAAGCGTGTCGAGCGCCAGACGCAGCGTCTCTTTCAGGGCGACACTGGTCTGCCGGGCACCGCTCAGGAATTGGGATCTGGGAGCCACCGTACTCCTATTAAACGTACAACGGACCAGAAAAGTGTCAACTTTCAGCGAGGAAATTACAAGTCGGAGAGGAACTTACAGGGGCGGGTGGCGGCGTGGTATGGCGTGGGCGGCGCGAAGTGGGTGGCGGGAATAGGCGCATCCCGGGGAGAGTTACCGGCGCTGCGAAACCTGTACGAAAGAACAGGGCAAAAACGGGGTCGACCTGCATACAATGGACTTGCAACCGTCACTTCGGGATCAGAATCAGAATAGTGAGGGTGCAATGCAGCGTCAGTTTGCAATACCGGTTGTAGCCGGGCTGGTGGGTCTGTGTGTGCTCGGCATTCCGGCCGGGCAGTCATCTGCCGGGACACCCCGGCATGGATCTGGCACCCGCGCCGCATTGGCACGTCCCCAAACTACCGAACAAGCCTTCGCGCAACAAGATCAGTCGCAAACGCCGAGCCAAGCCGAACTGGAAGTTCGAGCGAAGGAGTTGGTGGCGAATCAGCACGCCGACGATAAGGCGCTCGAGCAGTATGAATTCGTCGAGCGGCAAATCGACCGCACGGGCGGCGCGACGCCGGAAGTCCTGCAGGACAAAACATTCAGGGTGGTGCCCACCGGGACGGGCACGCTGAAGATATTGCTAAAGAGCGACGGTAAGGCAGCCGCTCCCGACGATTATCGGCGGCAACTGCACGATTGGGAGCGAGTGCTGGAGCTGGCGCTCAATCCGGACGACCCGCGGGCGAAGACGGAACACGCAAAGTGGGCGAAGAAGCAGCGAGATCGCGCGGCGCTGGTCAACGCAACGCAGACTGCGTTCATTCCAAAATGGGTTGGGCGGGAAATGTCCGACGGCCGTGATTGCGACGCGTATTCGTTGACACCTAATCCGAAATTTCATCCGCAATCGATGCTGCAGGACGCCCTGACGCATTTTACGGCGAAAGTTTGGGTGGACCACAACGCGAACCAAGTGGTGCATGCAGAGGCGTATTGCATTCGCGACATTTCGGTAGGCGGCGGAATTCTGGGAAAGCTGTATCGTGGTGGAGTCTTTTCGTTCGATCAAACGCCCGTCGCGCCAGGCATATGGCTTCCGGCGCGGTATCAGTACGACTTCTCCGGCCGCAAATTCCTGTTCATGTTTCGGGTGCATCAGGTGGTCGAATCGAGCCACTATCGCCGGGTCGGCCCACCGGAGCAGGCGTTGATGGACGTGAAGAGCGAAATTGCCGCCGGGAAAACGATTTATCTGGATCCGTGAGACGGATCGTGTGGAGAAAGCCCCTGCCCGCGGCTTCGCACCGCAGCCTCAGGATGAGTCCCTTCGAAGCTAGTCGCCCGAGTTGAGCGGCGCGTGAGAGCAGAA
>DASUJR010000161.1:0-4551 GCA_036279175.1 Candidatus Acidiferrales bacterium
ACCGACCGCTGGCCCAGTCGCGCTTCCGCTTGCGCGACGATTAGCTTCACCTGATTGGCCTTCTGTTTGCCGAGCCGCAACGCCTCATTGCCGTGGTCGAGCGCTTCCTGATATTTGTTCTCGTTCAAGTAGGCCGCTGCCAGAATCCATTGCGATTTCCATAATGTTGGATCGAGCTGCACGGCCTTGCTCAGCACCAGTGCCGCTCCGGCCGAGTCGCCGAGTTGATACCGCACGGTTCCAAGCGCCGTCAGGGCGGGTGCCTGCGTCGAGTCGATAGAAACGGATTTCTCGAGATAGGGCTTTGCCTCTTTGAAGCGGTTTGTGAGTAAGTACGTCAAACCCGCTACGTATTCCGCATAGGGGTTACTGGGAGAAATCTGAACGGCCTTGAGCGCGTGTTTCTCGCCGGAGGAAATATGGCCATATTGAAGGTCATGCAGAGCGTTTTGCACTTCCTTCGCTGCTTTGGGGACGAGAATGAATTGTCCGGCTGGTGGATGAAAAGCGAGCTGCTGATCGAGCGGGTGCATGAAAACGATCACGCTCTGCGCCACGCCCGGAGTGTCCGGCATTTTTACCGGCTGTACAGCCGGAAGGTAACCCTCGGCCCTCACGAGGACGTCGTAGTTGTTGTCGACCCCGATTTGACTGAAGAGCCAACCTTCACCCGTTCGTGTCGGGAAGTTATCCAGGGCCGCCCCGCCGGCTGACGATCTGATGCGAACTATCGGCGTGAGCTTCAAGGGCAGCGGCTGCCCGTCCTCCGTTCGGAGGTAAACCATCACTGTGCCCATACGATTGTTGACTTCAAGAGGCGCACTGGTGGAACCGGCCGGCCCCGGGGTAAAACCCGACCCAATCCCTCCCTGGGCGGAAGCTCCGGCAGCGACCGCGAGGACAGCTAATCCGCTGAAGAGGAGACGAGCAATCTTCGATTTCGGCCCGATCAAGGTTGCACCCGTATGCGAAGCTCGCCAGTGCGCACTATTTTCGACGGACTAGGGAGGCTCGCTGCCTGGGATATTAATACATGTGAATAGCAGAATGCTATACTCGCCTGATCGAGAAACGCGAAGCGAGCAACTCAATAGCTGATGCGCATTGACGATTTAAACGAACGGCTAAAGCGGTCGATCCTCGTCGCGGATGGCGCGATGGGATCGCTGTTACATGAATCCGTTGATGGCTTGCGCTGCGTTGAGGAGTTGAACTCCTCGCACGCGGAGGATGTGTTCCGCGCTCATCAATCTTATATCGCGGCCGGCGCGCAGCTGATCGAGACGAACACGTTTGGTGCAAACCGCTACAAGCTCAATGCGCTTGGAATCGTAGATCGGGTGGCCGAGCTGAACCACCGGGGCGTCAAACTGGCGCGCGAAGCCCGGGAAGCAGCCAAGCACGACGTGCTGATTGGAGGCTCGATCGGGCCGCTCGGAGTCGCCCTGCAAGTACGCGAACTGCCTCCGGAAGAAGTCTTCTCGATTTTCAAGGAGCAGGCAGGCGCTCTCGAGGAGCGCGGGGTCGATCTGTTCCTGCTCGAAACTTTCAGTGACGTCGGCGAACTATCACTCGCGATCGATGCGATCCGCTCGTTTTCGAAGCTGCCGATCGTTGCCGAACTGACGTTTTCGGAAGAAGGCAGCACGATCGGCGGAACGCGACCAGGCGAGGCCTGGGAGATCTTGAAAACGAAGGACATACAGGCGATCGGCGCGAATTGCACGGTCGGCCCGCAACTCTTGATTCCGGTGCTTCGCGAACTGGCCGGCGTGTCTTCGTTGCCGCTTTCCGCGATGCCGAATGCGGGCTTTCCGAAGCGCGTGGGCGACCGCATCGTCTACCCGCGTTCGTCGCCGGAGTACTTTGCGCTGTTCGCGCGAGATGCCGCAGCGCTTGGTGTGCGCGTGATGGGAGGCTGTTGCGGCACCACTCCCGAGCATGTGCAGGCGATCGTCGAGGCGGTGAAAAAGCTGCGGCCGGGAAAGACGGCTTCGGCGGTAGCGGTCGACGGGGAAACCGTGGAAGTGGTCGAACCGGCCGAACGCGTACGGCGGCTGGCGCGGCGGGAACCGGACAGCAAGTTATGGCAGAAAATCCAGGCGGGACAGTTCGTCACGTCCGTGGAAATCGATCCTCCCAAAGGAGTTACGGTCAGCCGAATCGTCGAGCAGATTTCGCACGTGATGGCGCGGGCGGAGATCGACGCGATCGATATTAACAGCGGGTCGCTGGCGCGCGTCGGGATGGACGCGCTGATGCTGGCGGCGGCGCTGGAAGCGAACGGCTTCGAGACGATTCCGCACCTCACGACTCGCGATGCGAACATCATCGGCTTGCAGGCGATGCTGCTGGGCGCATGGGCCGTCGGCGGGGTGCGCAATGTGCTTGCAATTACGGGAGATCCGCCATCGGTGGGCGACTACCCGGAAACGAACGGGGTGTACGAGCTTGATTCGATTGGACTTGTGAAGGTGCTCGCGCGGCTGAATCAAGGGACCGATTGGGCCGGGAAGAATCTGGGCGGCGCGACGAACTTCACGATTGGCGTCGCGGTGAATCCCGTGGCGGACGACGTTGACGAAGAGCTGCGTCGCTTCGAACAGAAAATCGAGGCGGGCGCGCATTTTGCGATGACTCAGCCGATCTTCGAGCCGGAGCAGTGGTGCAAATTCCTGAAGAAACTCGGTGGGAGGTCGCCGGTTCCGGTCCTCGTAGGTCTTTGGCCGCTAACGAGTTATCGGCTGGCGTTGCGTCTTCACAATGAAGTGGCGGGAATCGTGGTTCCGCAGGGCATTTTGCGCGATATGGAGCAGGCTGGCGACAAGGCTCGCGACCGCGGGTTCGAGTTCGCTCGCGTCATGCTCGACTGGGCCCGCACGGCCAGAGCCGACGGAATCGCCGGGGCGTACCTGATCCCTCCATTCAAACGCTACGAAGGCATCCTCGATTTGTTTGACTGACCGTCTATGTGAGTGATCGGGCGAAAGGCTTCCCCCTAAGAAATCGCCTCAAGTAGGCTCTTCGAGGAGGCGAATGACAGGCGAATAAAAGTGGTGCTAAGTAGATCAAACATATTGATCTTGAAATGGGGTTCCGGCGGGTTATTGGGCGCCGTTTAAGGGGCAAGTTGAAGGTTAACGATTCAGCATCACCACCTGCTGATAGCGCGTGTGAAAATCACATCCTATAATCTTCATCGCTCGGCTCCCTTCTTCCGAGCCTTGGTCGTTTAGCGCTACCAAGTCTACTCGGGAGAAGCAGCCGACAACGTCATCTAATCAGGCCAGCTCTATCCGTTCAGGCGATCACGAAAATGCTGCGAGCGTATTCCGAAGCGCCCGGCACCCTGAATTCAAAGTAAATGCATGTCCTATTGGCCGCGGGTGGGCCCAAAAGCTCGCCTTGGACGCGGAGCATCGTGGGTGCAGCAGTACACTGATTCGCCGCCAGCCATGGTTCATGTCCTTCTCGGAACATGTAGAGCGACGGGGGGCTTTGATCGATCTCGGCTGCCAATTCCTGACGTGTGTTAAAGTTGATTCCCGTCGGCTTTATACCAGCACGCAATGAATAAGCGACCGCGAGTGTGCGCGGGACGCCTGTGCTCAACTTGATCCTGGAGGCTGCCGCAAGCACTTCTAAACCGGCGTCAATCCAGGTTACCCTGGACTTCCATCGAGAGTCTATCTTGTCTACATGTAGTTCCTGAAATTCGCCGAGTGCCTTATCGTTGTCTTCGATCCACTGTTTTATATCTTTATCGACCATGAGATCACCCTTTGGGCATAGTCCATCCGTTGCTTTCCAGCCACTGCTCTTCGGCGTTCGTCAATTCACGACCGCCGTGCTTCCAGGTGCCGTCGTTGTTTAAAGCGTTGCCGTCCTTGAATTCTACGTGAGGCTTTTCGTTGGGGAAACGGGGACTGTCGACTCGGTCAACAGATTTTGGAGCCTGTCCCCGCTCCACCTGTTTCTGCATTTGGTTGGGTGAAGTCTCCTTGGCTGGAGCTTCCTCCTCCTGTTGCTGTGTGCTCGCCTCGTTTTCGTTTGACGAGGAATCAGACCCGGGCGGAGGGTTGTTGCTCTTGCTGAAGAAGTTTGCTAGCGGCTGTAAGCACCTGGTCTGGTAGCAGCTGTAACTCGCGACTCCTGTTATCGCTAATCCGCCCACTATCCACTCGGCGGGACCCAGCTCGGAAAAATCCATCGTAGCAGCCCCCACTACGGCTAGGTAGCTCTTTGGCACCTCTGTGCAGTTGACCACCTGGATGATCTTTCCGTCCTCGGAGTGGGTTGTCGACATGCAAACCGGGTCGTGACCATTTGGGTCGGTTGAACTGACGGGGTTATTTCTAGCGTAGCTATACAGGTTGAGGGTTTGCGGATCGCCGAGGTCGGCGTACGGTACTGACCTGCTCCCCTAAAACTGCGCACGAGGATATATGATTTTCGGCCTCTGCGGAGAGCGAAAGGAGGGGGAGGCATGTCGAAGAGGAAGTATTCGGAAGTGGAGATGATCGGGGCGCTGAAGCAGATGGAAGCGGGGCG
>DASUJR010000162.1:0-11776 GCA_036279175.1 Candidatus Acidiferrales bacterium
TGAAGGGGCGGAAACGGAACTCGACAACAATCTGATTCAGTACATTTCCGATCCTTTGATTCATCTGGTTCGCAACGCTGTTGCACACGGCATTGAATCGCCGGAAGCGCGGCGACAAGCCGGAAAGCCCGAGAAGGGCCACATCACCGTTCGCGCCTATCATCGCGGCAACCACATCTTCATCGAAGTGCGCGACGACGGCCGCGGCATCGATTACGATCGCGTCCGCGATGGAGCCATCGAATCGGGCCTGGCCTCGCCTGTAACAGCCGCCGAGCTGAGCGAACGCGAACTTCGCGAGTTTCTCTTCCGCCCCGGCTTCTCCACCGCATCTTCCACCTCGGAGCTGGCTGGGCGCGGCGTAGGTCTCGACGTGGTTCGCGCCAACGTGCACGCGCTGAACGGCGAAGTAGAAGTTCAGTCCGAAAAAGGCGCGGGCGCGTGTTTCACCGTCAAGGTTCCGCTGACGCTGATCATTTCCCAGGCGCTGTTCGTGCGCTGCGGCAAATCGACGTTTGCTTTCCCGCTCGCTGTCGTCGAGGAAATTCGGCGGCTTCGCCCGGACCAGATCGAGGACATCGGCGGCAAACTTCTGACGCGCGTCCGCGACGTGGTCACCGAAGTGGTTCGCCTGGACCTCCAGCTTGGGTTGCCGCCGCTGGAGCCGCAGAACGGCTACTTCCATATGGTGATCGCGAAAGTGGCGGGCAAGCAGGTCGGCGTCGTCGTGGAAGAAGTCTTGGGTAAAGACGAAATCGTCATCAAGAATCTTGGCCACTATCTGCGGCGCGTGAAACTTTTCCCCGGAACGACCATCGCTCCCGACGGCAGTCTGATTCTTCTGATCGACTTGAACCGGCTCGCTTCCGCCGACACGGCCGAACGCCACTCGTTACCTTCTTCCTCTCCCGCCGCGCGCGTTTTCGCTCCGGGCTCGGAAGCGGTTGCCGCCGGCACGATCCCGTCCGAAGCCGTCGACGCGGTCGAAAACGATCGTGTGATTGTTGTCGCTGACGACTCGATTAGCGTGCGCAAGTTCGTAGCGCGCATGCTCGAGAAAGCGGGATACCGCGTCAAAGTCGCCTCCGACGGCCTCGAAGCCTCGGAAATCATCGCTCAGGTCGGCTGCCACATGGTCATCACCGACCTCGAAATGCCGCGCATGAATGGTTACGAACTGATGGATCATCTGCGGCAGGACCCGGTCACGCGGCGCATTCCGGTTCTCGTCGTCACCTCGCGCGCTGGAGCGAAACATCGCGACCGCGCCATGAAGATCGGCGCGTCCGCCTTCCTGACGAAGCCGGTACAGGAAGATCAGCTTATTTCAACCGTAGAGAGTCTGATTGGCACGAGCGCGCCCGACGGCCGCCCGGCGCCGCGACTTTTGGCGAGGCAGGACTGACATGATGACGCCCGCCAACAAAAAATTCCGCGTGCTCATTGTGGACGACTCCACCTTCATGTGCCGCGTTCTGAAAGACATCATCTCTTCCGATCCGCAACTCGAGGTGGTCGGCCAGGCACGCGACGGCTCCGAGGGAGTTTCGCTCGCGGATTCTCTACAACCCGACGTGATAACGATGGACATCAACATGCCCCGTGTTGATGGGCTGCAAGCCACTGAAATGATCATGACGCGCCATCCGCGGCCCATCGTCATCGTCAGTTCGGAATCGCGCGAAGGCGCGGACAGCACGCTGCGCGCTCTTGAGCTTGGCGCAATCGATTTCGTGCCCAAGCCGTCCACCGGCGTCGATCTGGACATGAAGAGTGTGGGCGAGGAGCTGACTCGCAAACTGAAGCTTGCCGCGAAAGTACGCGTCGTTCGCACGGCAACACTGTCGAAAATTCCGGCCGGCCACGCACCCATTGCACCGGTGGCGCGGTCAATCGCGTCGCTTCAGAGCGGCGGCCGTTCGCCTATGGTCGCCATCGCCGCATCTACCGGAGGCCCCGCTGCCGTGATGCGGCTGGTCTCGGGCCTGCCGTCTGAAATGGCGGCGCCGATTCTCCTGATCCTGCACATGCCGGCAGCTTTCACAAAGCAGTTCGCCAGTCAGCTCAGCGAAGTCTCGCGGCTTCCTGTGAAGGAAGCAGAGCACAACGAAGTGCCGTTGCCTGGAACCATTTACCTTTGCCCAGGCTCGCACCACCTGCGCATCTCTTCAACGGGAAATATCGTTCTCGATTCCGGCGCCCGCATCGACGGCTATCGGCCGTGCGCCGACGTCGCATTCGAGACGCTCGCTTCGTACGCGCGCACCCTTGCCATAGGCGTGGTGCTGACGGGCATGGGTGCGGATGCTGCCCGCGGCGCAAGGGCCATCAAGACCGCTGGAGGTTTTGTGGTCGCGCAGGACGAAGCCAGTTCCGTTATCTTTGGCATGCCTTCCGAGGCCATCAAGGCCGGCGCAGTCGATCAAGTTTTGCCCTTGGATGACATCGCCGGGGCAATCGACCGACGGGTCGCCAAATTGTCTCGCCTGGTTCCGGCGGTGGTCCGATGAGAACCACCGTGCACGAAGTCGCTAGAACGTACGGTCGGCGGCCGGAACAAGTTATTTTTTTCATTATTTCCAACCAGGCGTTCGCTATTGCGGCAGACGCCGTGAAGGAGATCCGCAGCACCGACGGTCTCGCCGGCGCCGTTGCCGAGTGCGAGAGTCCGGAAGTCCCGAAAGTCCACCATTTCATCGAACGCACGAATCAGCCGTACTACGTGGTGAACGGTTGCGAGCACTTTCATCTGGCGGTCACGCGCCCATCCCTCGCATTGGTGCTACGGCAGTTTCGTGTGGCGCTGCTGGTCGATTCGGTTGAGCGCATCGGCGAAATTAGGGCAGTCTATCCATTGCCCCTTGCGTTTTCCGGCGAGGAGCGCATCTGGTATCGCGGTCTGGCTTACGTCGAGGATCGCATCACGCCCGTCATTCAGCCGGCCGGGTTTCTTTCGCGTGAGCAGCTCGATCATCTCGACCGCCTGGCGCTTCGCAGCAATCGATCTCAGCTTGTTGAGGGAGCCGTTCCCGCATGACTCGCTCCGGCGACTCCGCCAGTTCCTTCGTGCTGCTCGAACTCGGCACCCACCGGTTTGCATTGCCGGCGAATACGATCGTGGAACTCGCTCCTCCGGTGCATTTGCACTGGTTCCCGCATACTTCGACGATCGTTTGCGGCGTGATCGTTCGCCGCTCCCGGATCGTGCCCGTCTATGACGCAAGCCCTATCCTGGGCGGCCGGCGCTCTAACGCGCACCGGTTTTATCTGATCGGGCGGCGCGGCCTTGGCAAGACGAGTGAGCTCAGCGCCATACCCGTCGACGGAGAATGCGAACTGGTGAACGGCGAACTGCAACCTCGCACGCCCGAAGATCCCGCCTACGTCACAGGGCGTGTAGCGGTTGGCGAGGATTTCGTCAGCGTTCTGGATTTCGAATCTCTCGTCTCTCACGAGGAGCCGTCGTCCGAGAATCGCAACCCGGCGGTGCCCTCGTGACAGAGGCTGCCGGCGCTCCGCGCATCTTACTGATCGACAGCAACGTTTATTTTTCGAAACGCCTGGGCGACGCGCTGAAGCAACTTGGCTTCGACGTCATCCCGGCGACCCAGGCGGCGTACGGGCTCACCATGATCGAGTGGAACACTCCCGTGGCGATCATCTGTGCGATCAATCTGCGCGAGATGGGAGCGCTGGAAATGGCGCCCATCATTCGCTCGGATCCGAAAACAGCAAATATCCCGCTGATCGCGATCGGCAGCGGAGGCGATCAGGCCCTCCTCGAAGCCTATCGCGCCGGCTGCGACGATCTCGTCGACCGCCGCCGTTCTCCGGCCGAAACTGCCGAACACATCCGGGGATTCCTGCTGAGCAAGCAAAATGGTTTTCAGTCGACGCAAATGCTGCCCATCGCCGATACGGCGCTCACCGGCGATCTCTCGCGTCTTGATTTGCCCGGCGTGACCCAGATGCTGTCACAGTCGCATCAGAGCGGCGCTCTGCACATCAATTCCGGCGAGATGGACGGAATCGTGTTCTTCGAGGGTGGCGACATCGTCCATGCGGAATGCGGTGCGCTGTTTGGCGACGAAGCCGTCACGCAGATCATCCGCTCGTGCCACGAACTCGGGAAGGGCGCCTACAAATTCGTTTACGGCGCTTCGGCGGCGCAGCGAACGGTTTTGCGCTCCACAACCGATTTGCTGCTCGACGCCATGCGGGAATTCGACGAGAGCGAACGCGACAAGGTCGAAAAGGAAGGATCATGACCGACGAAAAAATCGCGGTTGAAGGCAAGACGCCGACCGTCTATTTCATCGATGACAGCGCGACGATGCGCGAGGTGATCAAGATCGCTTTCCGCAAAGAAAACATTCACGTCATCACGTGCCCGGACGCCGCATCCGCTATTGCCCAATTCTCCGAAACCGCGCCGGATGCTGTTATCACCGACGTGATCATGCCCGATCGCGACGGCTATGAAGTCTGTGAATTCGTTAAGCGTCAGGAACAGTTCGCAAAAACGCCGGTCATCCTGATGTCCGGTATCGTCAACCGTGAAGTGGCCGAACGCGCGATGGCAGTCAAGGCCGATGAGTTGATTCGCAAGCCGTTTCAACCGCAGGAACTGATCGCGCGAGTTAAGAAGCTGCTCAACCCGCAATCGCCGTCCATCATTCGCGCCGGGGAGGATGATGTCGCGTCCGCAGAAAGTGCCAACCCGTTGCGGGGGCTTTTCGCCGCAAGCCCCGCTTCTTCGCACAACACGACGGCTCACTCGCGTCGCCCCGAAGCGCCCGCAAGTGTAGCCCCGCGCTTCCAAACCGCGCCAGTCCAGGCCCGGAGCGTGCCTGCTTCTCAGGCACCCGCGTCAAACAACGATCTCCAGAAACTTCGCAACGAAATCTGGCGCCTCGAACTGCTGGTCAAAAAACTCCAGGCCGAACTTGAGGCTCAGCGCCAATACTGCACCGCTCTGGAAAGCCACCTCTCCACGTTGCAGGAAACCGAATAGGCGGGAAAAACGACGTCCTGATTGGCTTCGGACGACGATCGAGCGCTGCTTTCGCAGTCCACCTCCTCCGATAGTCATTACTCTTTCGGCTGAAACGTTCGAGTCTTGCCTTGACCGCGTCCGGACCAGTTCATAACCTGTAACTACCCTCTCCGAATCAGGCGGTGAGTACTCTAGGCGCAAGGGTGAGGTGTACATTGGCGCGCCGGAGCGAGCCGCGCATCCTGATTTCGTTTCCCGTCGTCGTCCGTGGTTTCGACGGGCAACGCCGCCCGTTTTCCGTGAACGCCGAAACATGCGACATCAGCGCCAACGGAGCTTGCCTTCAGGGAGTCGGCAACCTTCTGGAAGCCGGCAGCAAGATCGAACTCGAGTTCAAGGACCGCAGCGCGTGGTATCGCGTTCAGTGGGTTATGAAAAACGGTTCCGCTCTGACGAGCCGCGCCGGTGTCCGCTGCCTTGAACGCAAGTACATCTGGAACATCCCGGAGACGCCTTGGGAGCCTGACGTATATAATCAGAACGAACCGATCGCTCAGCGAACGTACGACTCATCGATTCCAGGGGGCGGAAGGGAACGCCGCAAGTATCCTCGCCGCGCCTGCCGCCTCGACGCGCAAATCGCATTGCCGGACTCCACGTCTCCGGCCCGCGGAACGATCACCGATATTTCGCTGAACGGCTGTTACGTTGAGATGCTGTCGCCTCTGCCGATCGACACGCCAATTGGGCTCGCATTTAGCGTGGACGACGCCATCGTCCGCATTAAGGGAAAGGTTCGCACGTCGCAGGTGTCATTTGGAATGGGCGTGGCCTTTACGGGAGTGAGTCCGGAAGATTATGAGCGGCTCCGCAAGTTCGCTCCTGCACCCGCAGCCGCTCCATCGGGATCAAACGGCAATTCACACACTTCCGACGATTCGCGTATGGCTGAAGCTGCCACTCGTTCCGCCACGGCGCCGAACGTTTCCAGGTCACCCGCGCGGCACTCCAACGACGCGACTGCTCGAACGCTGGAAACCGTAATCCGCGTATTGATTCGCAAAGGCGTTCTGTCAGCCGAGGATCTAGCCGACGAATTCGCAAGAGCCCAGGTCGCCAAACGCTAACCGTGTCTCGCTCTGTTGCGGTTTCGCAACCTTCCGTTTTTAGTTTCCCGCGGCCTTTGACTGTAGAAATTCGCGCGCGACCTCCGCGATATCGCGCCGCTGGCCTACAACCTCATAGTTCATGTGCTGCATATCGGCGTCTGAAATCTTCCCGCTTAGGCCTTCGAGTGCCGTCCGAACTTCAGGATGCCGTGCGAGTGTTTCTTCCCGCACGATCGGGACAGCTTCGTAGGGCGGGAAATAGTGCTTGTCGTCCTGAAGGACGACGAGATCGCGCGCCGAGAGGAGCCCGTCGGTGGAATTGCCGGCAACCAGATCCACCTGATCGTCCAGCAGCGCGCGGTAGAGCAAACCCAGATCGAGAATCCGCGGCGACTGCTTAAAATGCAGTCCGTACACGCGCGCGAGCCCCTGGTAACCATCGGGCCGCTCCATGAATTCGTATCCGAATCCCGCGCGCCATCGCCGGGTGTATCGCGCGGCCTGGCTGATCGTTTTCAGGCCCAGGCGGCGCGCGTCAGCGCCCCGAACGACGATGGCGAATGTGTTATTGAAGCCCAGCGACGGCAGCACGGCGAAATGAAAGCGCTTCGCATACCCGCTTCGAACTCGCTCGAACACCGCCGCGGGCTCGCGCTCAACGGGATCGTGCAGGATGGCGGTCAGCGCGGTTCCCGTATACTCGATGTATGTATCGATGCGGCCCGATAGCATCGCTTGTTGGCAAATGAAAGTCCCCGCCAGATAGAACTTGCGGATCACGCGCAAATCGGTTTGCGATTCGATCTGCTGCGCGACGATTTCTCCCAACAGGGCCTGCTCGGGAAAATTCTTCGAGCCCACCACAATCGTCGTTGCGCGATTGATCTCGCAGCCCGCCGCGACGATCAATAAAGCTGCGACCGAGAGTAGAGCGAGACGGCGCATCACGATCCAATCGCGCCCGCAATGCCTGGGGTTGCCATCGATGTGCCCCGGCGGGGACGCGTGTGTGATGTTCCCGGCCGCAAACGCCGTTCGAGCAGGCCGAGCAGGAAGTCGGCCAGTAAAGCCAGGACAGCCGCCGGAATCGCACCGGCGAGAATCAGCCGGTTGTCGACCATCGCCAGCCCGCGAAAGATAAATTCGCCGAGTCCGCCTGTTCCCACGGCAGCGGCAATCGTCGCAATTCCAATCGTCAGTACGGTGGCAACACGAAGTCCCGCAATGATCGTCGAAACCGACAACGGCATGTCGACGCGCAACAGAATCTGCCGATCCGTCATGCCCATTCCACGCGCGGCCTCGCGAATAGCCGGATCGATGCTCGAAATTCCAGCAGCCGTATTTCGGATAATGGGCAGCAACGCGTATAGCGTGAGCGCGACGATAGCGAGCCGGTCAGCGCGGTTCCCCAACCACGGAACGGGCAGAAGAAATCCAAACAGAGCCAGGCTGGGAATCGTTTCCGCCACGTTGGCGCTGCCCAGGATGGGCTTCGATAGCCATGGCCGGCGCGTGACCAACACTCCGAGCGGGACGCCGATCGCAATCGCAAACAGCATCGTCAGGCTAACGAGCCAAATGTGCTCGCCGGTAGCTTGCAGAATTTCAATGCGGTTGCGCAAAAAGAAGTGGATCAGGTCCATGGCGGTCTGCGCCTCCATTCTTAACGAACAGGTGTGCCGCAGCCTCTAACGGAATTGTAATCCGCGAGGACGATTTCCAACGCAGAAAGCCATCGAGGAATGCGGAGAGGCGCGAGCATGTGGCTGCGCGTCGAAAGCTTGTCGCGCCCTTTCCGAAAGGAATGTCCGTTAGTTCTTCGACGGCTCGTTGCCCATATCGCCAAACGGCCACAGATGGAACGCCTTCAGCATGCCATCATCGTGCTTTTCGATCAGCATGTGCGCGGTTTGCTCCGGCGACCATGGGCTGGCGAGCCGCTCCGGGCGATCGGCGATCCAGAACGCCGTGAGCGCCATAACGGTTGCGTCGCGATCGAGAATGGCGGGGTCAATTTTATCGAACGTGTCGACAGGCGAATGATGCGTGTAGCGATATTCGGGCGAGTTCTGTTTCAGGTTGATGCCGGGCAATCCGGCGATGATGAATGGACCGGTGTCCGTGCCAAACTCCGTGTCGTCATCGACCGTCATGTTGCCGAAAGCTTGCAGCGAGTCTGCGAACTTTTCCACGGCAGGTATCAAATCGTTCCGCCCGCCGAGATCGAATCCTGTCACAGGCCCTTGGCCGTTATCGAGGATGATCGCAGCGACGTGATTCGCCATTTCGTCCTTATGCATCCGCGTATACGCAATTGAGCCGTCGAGACCTTCTTCTTCGCCCGTGAACAAGACGAACCGAATGGTACGGCGTGGCTTGAAACCGGACTTCACGATTGCTTCGGCGGCACCGAGCGTTGTCACCGTTCCCGCCCCGTTGTCCGTGGAGCCGGAAGCGAGGTCCCAGGAATCAAGATGCCCGCCGACGACGATGATTTGCTCCGGATTCTCGGTGCCGCGAATCTCCCCCACCACATTCGCGCTCGGCACGGTCCCGTTCGTGAATCGATTCTGGACATTAATATGCACACGCGGGGTCTTGCCGCGATCCAGGTAGCGCTCGAGTTGGTCTTGATCTTCCGCGGCCATGCTGACCACCGGAATATCGAACGATGCGTCGAAACCCAGAATGCCGGTATGTGTGATGTGCATCCCTGCGGCTTTTGCTCCGCCTTGGCCGCCGATCACAGCCACCGCCCCGGCCTCATGCGCCGCTTTCAGGAAATCGCCGAACTTGACGAAGGCGGCCATGCGGTCGGCCGGCGGCGGTCCTTTATGGACTACAATCAGGGCTTTGCCGCGCCAGTTTCCCGCGTTGTTCTGCATTTCATCCGCCAGCTGAAATCCATTGACGGGCACAACGTCCGCATCGACGCCGCCTTCTGGCGTTGAGCCGACCCAGCCCATGGCATCGACCATCAGCGAACGGTGAATCGGCGAAATCAGTTCCGCACTGGCGGAAATACGGGTCCAGCCGCGAAACAGGGGCCATTCTTCCGCGTGCACGTTTTCAAGGCCCATGGACTTCATCTTGTCCACGCCCCAGGCTTCCGCTTTCGCCGCTTCAGGCGAGCCGGTAACGCGCGCGCCGATATCGTCGCTCAGTTCTTCGAGCCATTCGTAATCGTCGTTCTCCATCGTGCCTGCGCCGGAGATCGCCGCAAGGGCTTTCATCGTGCCGTCCTGCGCCGGAGATTGGGGCTCCGTTCGAGGCGCCGAAATCGCCGGGGAAACGGCGAACAGCAGAATTGTCGCCACGCACATCAGGGAAAGCGTTTGCCGCTTCATTGCGTAAGCTCCTTGCGATCACAGTTGATCGCGTTCAACGTCACTTGTCGCGAACGATCCGAATGAGAAACGAAGAGGATAGGCCCGCGGAGAAAATTCTCCAAAGTATTTTCTT
Source organism: Candidatus Acidiferrales bacterium (assembly GCA_036279175.1). Taxonomy (GTDB): domain Bacteria; phylum Acidobacteriota; class Terriglobia; order Acidiferrales; family UBA7541; genus Palsa-295. The sequence goes on from DASUJR010000162.1 coordinate 9,571, forward strand.
GCTGACTTAGGTATAGCTAAAGAACGGCTTTGAAAACGACGGGCTGCCGCGGTTGTCTGACAAAAACCCTATCCCGTGACCGACAGACCTTTTTAGCGTCCGTCGAGTATAATAGGTATTGAGTAGCCCTATCTTTACCGGCCATAGTCGATGCACGGGGTCCTGCGATGGCGAGCCACGAGCAGTTTCTCGCTAGTATTTGTCAGGGCTGGCGTCGTTTCGCCTCAGTCGCAGACTTCCAACTTTCATTTGACGAACATTCATAGATCGAGCATCGATCGCCGGTATAGATGGCGAGCATAGATCGCGGAAACGGAATTCTCCGAAACGTTCTCATTGGGAATCAGAAGCGATGACTTGGCCGCCGCTGCGCAAAAGGCCCAGGTTAACGGAACGACTCGTCGATACGTCAAATACTGTACCGGGGATGCTTCGCGGCAACATTCTCGGCCGACAAAGGAGAAACAGCCATGAATAGCAGTGAGTTGCATATCCGCCGCTGGGTCGCCGTATTGGTGATACTCGTGGCGATAGCCGGCGGCGTGTTCCTTGCGATTGGAGTGCGGAACTGGTCCGGCGGATCTGTTTACGGCGCGACGAAGCTTCCTGTGACAGTGGCGCCTGCGCAACCCCCGGTGCCTCTGAGCGATTTTGCGAACGGATTTGCGTCGGTGCTGAAGACAGCGTTACCGGCGGTCGTGAATATTCATTCCTCGAAAGTAGTCAGGCAGCGAAATCAAGGCATGCCGTTCTTTAACGATCCTTTCTTCCAGCAATTCTTCGGGAATCAGTTTGGCCAGCAAGCTCAACCACGGGCAGAGCGGGAAGAAAGCCTGGGCTCCGGAGTCATTCTCACTTCCGATGGCACGATCATTACGAACAATCATGTGATTGAAGGCGCCACCGACATTAAAGTCAGCTTATCGGATAAGAAGGAATACACGGCAAAGTTAGTTGGTACGGACAAAGCCTCCGACGTCGCGGTCTTGAAAATCAACGCGACCGGTTTGCCAACGTTGCCGCTTGGCGATTCCTCGACGTTGAAAGTGGGCGACCTGGTATTCGCGATCGGCGATCCATTCGGAGTCGGCGAGACGGCGACGATGGGCATCGTCAGCGCGAAAGGCCGCGGCCCCAATCCGCTGATCGGCCGGATCGAGGATTATCAGAATTTCATTCAGACAGACGCGTCGATTAACCCTGGCAATTCGGGCGGCGCGCTCGTCGATCTGCACGGCAACTTGGTAGGCATCAACACCGCGATCCTGAGCGGCGGCAGCGGCGGCAACGTTGGAATCGGATTCGCGATTCCCATCGACATGGCGCACCACGTGATGGATCAGATCGTCGAACACGGGAAGGTGATCCGCGGTTATTTGGGTCTTCTGCCGCAGGACGTATCGCCGGCCTTGGCGCAGCAATTCGGGCTCAGCCAGGCGACTGGCGCGCTGGTGGGGGAGGTGCAGGACAATACGCCGGCAAGCCGCGCAGGATTGAAGCGCGGGGACGTGATCCTGAAAGTTAACGGCAAAACCGTGAACTCAGCGAACGATCTCCGGCTCATGATTTCAAACATGGCGCCGAATAGCACAGTCAATCTCACTATCTGGCGCGACGGCAAAACGCAAGATGTGAAAGTGACTCTGGGAACGCTGCCGGAAAACAACACGGAGAACAATCAGCCGGAAAACAACGAGCCCGGAACCATGTCCGGTGTCCAAGTGCAGACAGTCACCCCCGACATGACTCAGGATCTCGGAATCCCGAACGACACACACGGCGTAGTGGTCACTTCTGTTGATCCCGCCAGCCAGGCGGCCGCTGCGGGCCTGGATCGCGGCGTAGTAATCGTCGAAGTAAATCACCAGCCTGTGAGCAATAACCGCGAGTACCACGACGCAGTAGCGCGGGCGGACGGGCGCGCTGTGTTGCTGCTCGTCATGATTCCCAACCAGGGCGGTGCGACGAACTACGTTGTCGTTCAACCAGCGTCACATTAAACCTTGGCGGCAGAATCGAGCGGGACGGGGCGCGTTTTCCACAGCGCCCCGCTCGTTCCGTCATACTCGTTCGAAGCTGATCTTCTGCGTAATTTCATGTATTCCTGTCTGACTCACGACGCCGGAAAATCTTACACAGCAAATGACTTCGGACTCAGTGCGAAAGTGTCGCAATTCGGGTTCGTTTTCGGGGAAACCCTGCAGCC
>DASUJR010000163.1:0-7209 GCA_036279175.1 Candidatus Acidiferrales bacterium
GTCGCAGCGAGCGTTGCGGGCCGCCGCAATCATTTTGTCGATGGCGAGATAGCTCTGCCGCGAGGGCGAAGGTCCGATGTGATAAGCCTCATCGGCCAGACGAACGTGTAACGCCGCGCGGTCCGCATCGCTGAACACGGCGACGGAGCGAATGCCCATTTCCCTGCATGCGCGCAGGATGCGCACTGCAATCTCGCCCCGGTTCGCAATCAGTATCCTTTGAAACATAAATCCGCCCCGCAATCTGCCCCGCGATTGTAGTGCAACGGACGCCGCTCATGCCATTCGCTCGTCGCTGCTTTTGTAGCGGCCTCCGCTTTTTCGGCGGATGCCCTTGCGTCACACGGATCGTATATGAGGCACGTCAGGAGCAACCACGGTCCCGGTATTCGGTTTAGCGGGCTCCGACGAATACCCCGCAATCGCATGACTTTTTGCCCATTGCTTAAAAGGCACGTTCCTCAATTTTTTCAGTGGCCGGCACTCAGAGCGGTGATAGCATCCGTTCTCCCCTTCCTGTAATTGCCGCGCCCGCTTACGCGGGGCGGAAAGCTATCAAAAAAAGAGGGCTCTTGGGAGCCGGATTCGCGCCGGCGGCTGTAGCTTTCTTGCGCCACTGCACGAGCCCCACCGGCCGCGCTCGGCGTGAGCGATTTCATCTCGAATTCGAGGAGCTGTTCGATGGATCCGCACAGGGAAACTGCGGCGAAGAACGCTGGGAAAGGCGTCAGCAATCTCCCCGCGCAACCCGATCTCGAAATGCTTCGGATGCTCGTCCAGAACGCAAAGGAATCCGACATCCTGATGCCCGATCCGGAAGGCCGCATGGCCACGTGGATGCCTGATGCGCAGTCTTTGACGAGCGACTGTCCCGGGGAAGTCACCGGCGGCGCCGCCGACCGTGAAGTGACGCTGTTGACCTTGGAACTCGAACAGCGCGTCGCCGAACGTACAGCCCAACTCGCACGGAGCAATCAGAAATTGCTCACGGAAGTGGGCGAACGGCTTCGCGCTGAGGTTGCAATCCGGGACCTCAATCGCACTCTCGAAAAGCGTGCCGGGCTCCTCGAAGCTGCAAATGAAGAGCTCGAGGCGTTTTCGTCCTCCGTCTCACACGATTTGCGCAACCCGCTCGCCCAGATTCTTGGTTTCGCCACTCTTCTCGACGAGGATTTCAGCGCCATCTTTCCCGAGAAGCGCCGGGCCTACATCGCACAAATTCGTCAGGCGGCGAGAAAAATGACCGCGCTCATAGACGACCTGCTGTGCCTGTCGCGTTCTTCGCGCGTACCGCTCGTACTTGCCGCTGTTGATTTGAACCAGCTCGTCTCGGAAATCGTCGCAGACTTGAAATCGGAGGAAAAAGGTCGCGTCGAGTGGCTAATCACCGCGCTTCCGACTGTCCGGGCCGACGCCTCTTTGCTCCGCCAGGTGTATGTGAACCTGCTCGGAAACGCCTTGAAGTACTCCCGCAGCAGCAATCCCGCGCGCATTGAAATTGGTGAATCGGAATCCACACACGATAAATGGATGCTCTACGTGCGCGATAACGGCGTCGGATTCGATGGCAACAAGAAAGACAGGCTTTTCGGCCCGTTCCAGCGGTTGCATTCGGCTCAGGAGTTCGAAGGCACCGGCCTTGGCCTGGTAAATGTCAAGCGCATCGTAATACGTCACGGCGGCAAAGTTTGGGCCCAATCGCGGCCAGGCGGAGGTGCGGTTTTTTATTTCACCCTGCCGAAAGGCCAGTCCGATGAGAACGGGACACAATCCTCAGGAGGATCAAGATGAACCGGCGTGTGCTCATTGTTGACGACGAACCTGCGGTTTGCGAAATGATTGAGAGAGCGGTTGCCGATGCCGGGATGGAGCCGCTCGCGCTGCTCAACGCCTCAAGGGCCGCCGAGGTCCTGAACACCGAAAAATTCGACATGGTTTTCTTCGACTTCCACATGGCCGCGCCCGACGGCGTCGAACTCGCGCGGCAGATGCGCGCTTCGCTGACCAATCGTTCCACTCCGATCGTCCTGGTAAGCGACGATCAGCGCCCCCACAACGTTTCGGTCGGTTTCCAGGCGGGCGCGAATTTCTTCTTGTATAAGCCCATCGACAAAACGCGCCTCGTAACGCTCATGCACGCCGTTCATGGAACCATCGAGCAGCACCGTCGTCGAATGCGCCGCGTGACAGTCCGTCAAAAAGTATGGGTCCGCTCAGCCTCGGAAAATTGCGAAGCCGAAACGGTCGATATCAGCCTTACGGGCATGCTGGTCGAGTCTCGCCGTGTATTTCCGCTTGGCTCTCCGGTCGAGCTGAGCCTCGAACTGTCCAAAGGCGAGAAGCCGATACGAGGAAACGGTCTGGTTGCGCGCGTCGCGGCCGGCAATCAAATGGCGATTCTTGTGGACCGCATGACGACGGCTGAAAGCCAGCGGCTGCAGGAGTTTCTTCTCCCCTTCGTTTCGCAGACTGCGTAGACGCGCCGCTGTTTGTGCTAAGCGGTCCTTCGGGTGCCGTACTCTTGCCGGTTGTGCAAGGGTGGGGATTTCCCTCGCCTCCTCCTACTTCGTCCCTTGACAATCTGACCCGGGAACCGTTAGTTTCATAAGCAGCTTAGGATAATCGCATGCCCGAACGCGCTCAAATCCTTCCCGGCACTCTCGATCTTCTCATCCTGAAAGCGGTTTCCCTCGGCCCGCTCTACGGCTACGGAATTTTGCTTCGCATCGAGCAGATTTCTCGCGGCGCTCTCCTGATCGAACAGGGAGCGCTCTACCCGGCCCTGTTTCGCCTCGTCCGCCAGGGCTTGCTGAAAGCGCACTGGGGCACGTCCGAAAACAACCGCCGCACCAAGTTTTACGAGTTGACCTCCGCCGGACGTAAACGTTTGCGCCAGGAAGAAGAGGGCTGGAACCGCCTCGTTGCCGCGATTGCTTCCGCCCTCAAAGCGCAGCCGGAGCAAACATGAAGTTCCTGTCCTCCATCGGCTCCTTCGCTTCCGCGCTTTTCCGCCGCTCGCGCTTCGAACACGACATGGATGAAGAGCTCCGCGCCCACCTCCGCGACCGCGCCCGTGATCTCGAACGCTCCGGCCTTTCCCGCGCCGAAGCCGAACGCTGCGCCCGCCTCGATTTCGGCGGTTACCAGAAATTCAAGGAAGAATGCCGCGAGTCGCTCGGCACGCACTTCGTGGACACTCTTGTGCAGGACGTTCGCTATGCCCTTCGCACGCTCCGCAAATCGCCGGGATTCACCCTCGTCGCCGTCCTCACCCTCGCCCTCGGCATCGGCGCCAACACCGCCATCTTCAGCCTCGTGGATACGGCGTTGCTGCATCCTCTGCCATTCAAGAATCCCTCGCGTCTGGTGATGATCGGGGAAGGAATGCCAGCGGATGGCTATCCCAAAATAGGCATTTCCCCCGAAGACTTTACAGTTTACGAGCGCGAACAGAAATCGTTCGAATCCGTCGGTGCCTTCGACGACAAGTATGTCGGCCTTTCCGGAGGTGGGCAGCCGGAACGGATCCTTGCAGCGCGCGTCTCAGCGTCTATTTTCCCCATGCTTGGAATTCAGCCGCTCCTGGGTCGCACCTTCACCCCACAAGAGGATAAGCTCGGCAAGAATGTCGTCATTCTAAGTTATGCCCTCTGGCAGCGCCGCTATGGAGCGAGTCGCCGAGTCATCGGCAAAACCGTTGTGCTCGATCGAATTCCGTACACCGTGATTGGGGTGATGCCAAAGCGTTTTCAGTTCCCTCTGCGCGGCCCGCGCACGATCGTCGTCAGTGGAAACAACGAACCTGCAAACGTGTGGGTACCCGTGGCCTTCACTCCGGAGGAACTGCAGTGCAACGCGTGTTACAACAGCTCGGCCCTCGGACGCCTGAATGCCGGAGTCACGATCTCGCAAGCACAAACCGAAGCCAGTCTTCTGGCGCGCCGCATCGAGCGGCAGTATCCCGCAAGCGTCTTGCAGGCATTCAACAACGCGCAGCTTTATATATGGATCTCTCCGCTCGACGCCGAAGATGTCGGCTCGGTGCGGACGATGCTGCTTGTGCTGATGGCCGCGGTAGGCATGGTGCTTCTGATCGCCTGCTCGAACGTTGCCACGCTGCTGCTTTCACGAGCCAGCGCCCGCCGCCGCGAGATCACTATTCGAAGTGCGCTGGGAGCCTCGCCCGGACGACTCGCGCGCCAGGTCCTGACGGAGAGCATCGTTCTAGCGCTCGGCGGCGGCGCCATAGGCATCCTGGTCGCACGTTTCGGCACCGCTGTGCTTATATCTCTCGCGCCGTCGAACATCCCTCTTCCCCCAGATGTACCTCTCGGCGGCTCGGCTCTCTTGTTCGCGGCTGCGGCGTGTTGCCTGACTGCGATCATCTTCGGCATCGTGCCCGCGATTCAATCGTCAGCTATTTCACCCCAGTTTGCGCTGCAGGAAGGCGGTCGTAGCGGCACGCCGGGGCGAACCCGGAACCGCCTGCAGGCATGTTTTGTCGTGGCCGAATTCGCGCTTGCCTTCGTTTTGCTGATCGGCGCAGGTCTTCTCCTTCGTAGCTTTTTCAATCGACTTATGACGAATCAAGGCTTTCGGCCGGACCACGTTCTAACAATGGAAGTGCCTTTGCCCGCCTTGGCCTATCCAAAAGCGACCGCGATTCGGGGGTTTTACGAACAACTTGCCCAGCGCGCGAGCAATCTGCCCGGGGTGCGCTCCCTTGGGATCACGACCGTCTTGCCTCTCACAAACGACAACCTCACCGTGATGAAGGTTGAAGGGCGCCCCGGTTACACGCCCGTAATTAGAGACACTTGGGTGCTGGGGAATTATTTCGAGGCGATGGGCATTCCTCTTCTTAATGGGAGGTACTTCACCCCGCAAGATCGCGCTGGATCGCAACCCGTCGTTGTCATCAGCGAGGGCACGGCAAAGAAATACTGGCCTGCGGGGGACGCGATCGGCAAGCGCTTGTATATTTACGGGACGCCGGACACGGCAACCGTCGTCGGAATCGTTGGCAGCGTGAGTGGTTCGCAGTTCGTTACCGCTACAACGCCGGAAGTCTACGTCCCCTATCTGCAAGTTCCGAACGTCATGCTTGAGGACAAGCGGGACGCCTCTGCTCGGTCTTTGGCGCTGGCCGTGCGCACGTCCACCGACCCGCAGGCGGTGGCGTTAGCCTTGGTCGCGCAGATTCACTCGCTCGATTCGCAGCTTGCCGTGGGGAAAATCCGCACCATGGGTCAACTGGTCGGTTCTTCGGTTGCCGGCCCAAGATTCAACGCGTTCCTGTTTGGTCTTTTCGCGTGCGTTGCGCTTTTCCTTGCCGCCCTTGGCATCTACGGCGTGCTTGCCTACGCAACTGTGCAAAGAACGCATGAAATCGGTATTCGTATGGCGTTGGGTGCCCAGGGAACGGAAGTATTACGCCTCGTTCTGGGGCAAGGAGCAAGACTCGCACTGTTCGGCCTGGCTATTGGATTGTTGATTGCCGTCGGCCTGACACGGCTGATGGCCAGCCTGCTTTTCGGAGTAGGCTCGATGGATCCGTTAACGTTCGCGGTGGTTGCGATCGTCTTGGTCGGAATCGGGATGCTTGCCTGCTACATTCCGGCCCGACGCGCCACGCGCGTCGACCCAGTCAGCGCCATGCGCTGCGAATGAATCACGGACCTACGTTCGAGTAGTTGTCGCTATGCAACGCAAGGAATCGAAGGGAACATGAAGGCACTTTCTTGGCTCCGTTCGCTTGCTTCCGCGCTTTTCCGCCGCTCGCGCTTCGAACACGACATGGACGAAGAGCTCCGCGCCCACATCCAGGATCGCGCCAGTGATCTCGAACGCTCCGGCATTTCCCGCGTCGAAGCCCAACGCCGCGCCCGCCTCGAATTTGGCGGCTACCAAAAATTCAAGGAAGAATGCCGCGAATCGCTCGGCACGCACTTTGTGGACACTCTTGTGCAGGACGTTCGCTACGCCCTGCGCATGCTCCGCAAATCCCCGGCTTCACCCTCGTCGCCGTCCTCACCCTCGCCCTCGGCATCGGCGCCAACACCGCGATATTTAGTTTGGTGAACGGCATTGTGTTGCGGCCGTTGCCCTACTCCGATCCGACCCGTCTGGTCAGCATTGTTGAACCGTATCCCGAGGGCGCGTTCGTAGCGATGCGCGCCAGACTGAAAGAGATGAGCATTGCCGCCTACACGGAATCCACGGAACTGAACCTGACGGGCCGAGGCGACCCTGTCCGCTTGTACGGTTCCGAAGTATCGGCGGAATTATTTTCCGTCCTCGGCGCAAGACCGGAGTTCGGAAGAATCTTCGCTCCGGGCGAAGATCAGCCAGGTCGCGACAACGTCGTCATTCTCAGCCATGGGCTATGGCAAAGCGAATGGGGTGGCAATCGAAACATCATCGGCCATTCGATCACGCTTGAGGGCGTTGACCGCCGAATCGTTGGCGTGATGCCGTCCGACTTTCATTTTCCGTCGTCGAAAACGCAGCTCTGGATTCCCCTGCATCTTGATCCACGTGACATCGGGAGTTACTGGGGCAGCGGCTTCATGCCGCTAATTGGGCGCCTCCGCAATGGAGCGACCATCGGCAAGGCTCGCGCCGAGCTTCAGGCCACAATTCCTCACATCCGGCCGATGTTCCCGTGGAAAATGCCCGATTTGCTCTGGGCCGATTCGACGGTGATTCCCATGTTGGACGGCGTCGTAGGGGATACGAGCGCGACCTTGCTCATTCTTTTGGGTGCAATCACTTTGGTGCTGCTGATCGCGTGTGCAAACGTCGCAAACCTGCTTCTTTCGCGCGCCGCTAACCGCCAGCGCGAGATGGCGGTGCGAGCCGCCCTGGGCGCCGGCCGCTGGAGGATTTGCCGGCAACTCCTCTCGGAAAGTGTGGTTCTCGCCATCTGTGGCGACGCACTGGGCCTGCTGTTCGCACTCGGCGGACTGAGGTGGCTCAAGCTTCTACTGCCTGCAAGTACGCCGCGTCTCGACGCTGTTTCGATCGATTGGCGCGTCCTCGCGTTCACCGCGGTCGTTGCGATTTCAACCGGACTCATTTTCGGCTTGGCTCCTGGGCTGCATGCATGTCGACCTCACAAACTCTCTCAAAAGTGGTCCCCGCAGCTCCTCACAAAGAGAGAGCCGTCGCGTACGCAATCTGCTGGCTGCCGCCCAGATTGCGATCGCA
>DASUJR010000164.1:0-11077 GCA_036279175.1 Candidatus Acidiferrales bacterium
AAGATGACAAGCGCACGCTCACGCCGGTGGTGGTGAATGGCGAAAGGACGTATCACGCCGAGCTATCTTCCGGGCTCTGGGATTCAACCGAGGCGTTCTACGGCCTCGGCCAGCACCAGGCAGGCGTGTGGAATTATCACGGCGAAGCGGTCGATCTGACGCAGAACAATACGAATATTTCGGTTCCGTTTTTTGTTTCAACGCGCGGCTATGGAATTTTGTGGAACAACATGTCGCGCAGCCTGTTCGACAACCGATTCCTGCACGCGCTGTATCTCACATCCGATGTCGCCGATACTGTCGACTATTATCTTCTTTACGGCCCCGATTTCGATCGCGTCATTGCCGGATATCGCGAACTGACCGGCGAAGCCCCCCTGTTCGGCAAATGGGCTTATGGTTTCTGGCAATGCAAGAACCGCTACAATTCTCAGGCCGAACTGCTCGCCATCGCCGCGAAATATCGCGCGCGGCACATCCCGCTCGACAACATCGTTCAGGACTGGTTCTGGTGGAAGGTGATGGGCGATCCCGTTTTCAACAGTAATTATCCCGATCCGAAAGCGATGATTGCCCAGCTCCACGACGAGCACGTGCACATCATGTTTTCCTTCTGGCCGTACTTCAATGCGGGTTCGCCCGTCTACGACTACATGGACAAGCACGGCTACTTCATCGCCAAAATAGTCGCAGGCACGGGAGACGTTCATCCGCAAGGGCAGGCGCTGTACGATGCGTTCAATCCCGCTGCGCGGCAATACTACTGGGGCCTTCTCGATCGCCTCTTCAATCTAGGTGCGGATGCGTGGTGGCTCGATACGGACGAACCTGAAACGGAAAATCAGGAAAAGAACATTCTCGAGATAGCGAAGGTCCATCTGGGCAATGGCGCGCGCTACGCGAACATGTTTCCGCTGATGCACACAGCGGGTGTCTACGAAGGCGAGCGCTCCGCGGAAAAGCAATTGCCGGCAGCCGAACAGAAGCGCGTTTTCATTTTGTCGCGCTCCGCGTTCGCCGGAGCGCAGCGCAATTCGATCACGGCGTGGTCGGGCGATGTTGAGGCCAACTGGCTCAGTTTCCGTCGACAAATTCCTGCGGGCCTGAATTTCGAAGTTTCCGGGCTGCCATATTGGACGACGGATATCGGCGGCTTCGTCACCGGCCATCCCGATGATCCGGCGTATCGCGAACTTTTCGTCCGCTGGTTCGAGTACGGCGCGTTCTGCCCGATTTTCCGCGTCCACGGAACGCGCGTCCCCGATGTGAACGAACTTTGGTCGTATGGTCCGGACGCGCAACAAATCCTGACCAGCTTCGATCGTCTCCGCTATCGCCTGATGCCATACATTTATTCGCTTGCGTGGATGGTCACCAACGACGGTTACACGCCGATGCGCCCGCTCGTGATGGATTTCCCCAACGACCTTCGCGCGCAAAATACGGGCGATCAGTTCATGTACGGTCCGGCGATCATGGTCAACCCGGTGACACACAAAGGCGCGACGTCGCGCCAGGTGTATCTGCCGTCCACGAAATGGTACGACTTTTGGACAGGCCATGCCCTCGAAGGGGCAAGCGTTGTCGATGCCGCTGCGCCGCTCGATCGCATCCCTCTTTACGTTCGCGCCGGTTCGATCCTTCCGATGGGGCCGGATGTTCAATACGCGACGGAGAAAACCGATCCCATTGAGTTGCGCGTCTACGGTGGCTCCGACGGGGATTTTGTTTTCTACGAGGATGAGAACGACAACTACGATTACGAGAAGGGAATGCACTCCACAATCCCGTTTCACTGGAACGACGCGTCCCATACGCTGACGATCGGGGACCGCCGGGGTTCATTTCCAGGAATGCCGGCATCGCACGCATTCCACATCGTCTTTGTCGGCGAAGGGCACGGTGCCGGCATCGCCCCAACGTCACAGCCGGACAAGGTCGTTCAATATTCGGGGCAGCGCCTTACGGTCACGCCGTAAGCTCGTCGATGGCGCGCAAGGACGGCAATTTAATGTCCGGGGGCGCGGCTCGCAACGCGCTCGCGCACATAATCTGCGGTTCGCAGTGCCTGCTCGACGCATTTTCCGATGGACGGCCCTTCCAGATAGTTTCCGCAAAAAAATATGCCCGGCAGTGGTGCAGCAGCTTCGCGCACCCTTTCGATGATGTGTCCGTGCCCCAGATTGTACTGCGGCAACGCCTTTTCGTACTTCCAACCCTCTGACGCGATCGGTTCCCCGATGATCTCCAGGATTTTTTGGTTATCGCTGTTCGCAATCGCTGTGATCTCACTCACTGGCCTTTGAAGAAGTTCCGGATCTGTCGCCCCTCCGGCGAAACTCGTCATCAGAACGCAGCCGTCGGGCGCGCGCCCCGGGAACAAGGCCGAATTCCAAACTGTACCCAGCGTCCTCATCTTCTCTTTGCGAGGGATCAGGAAACCGAATCCCTCAGGAGGGTGTCTGAATTGCTTCGAATAATAACCAGCCGCAGTTACAGCGACCGGGGCATACGGGATTCCCGAGAGCAATTGCGCGATTTGCGGCGCAACTGATGCCACCAGGTGCGCCGAAACGTACGCCGGTGTCGCGAAGACTACCGCGGCAGCGTCGATCACTGCGTTTTGACCGTTCTCGGCGAGACCGATCTCGAAGCTCGGCGCGTCGCCATCAACCTTATTCAATCGCTCCACGCGCACACCAGTTCGCAGAGACACCCCGAGATCGCGCGCGAGCGCGTCGGTCAGTGTCGAGATGCCCCGGCGAAAAGAGCAAAGCGGCGGGGCCTTTTTTCTCTCGCTGTTTGCCGGACGCGATTTCGTAGCCCCGCGTATCACGCTGCCGAACTGCCGTTCCCATTCTTCAAGAGTCGGAAACGCAGCCCGTAGGCTCAACCGTTCGGGATCCCCGGCATACACGCCGGAAACGAATGGCGAAACCAGATACTCCAGAATTTCATGTCCGAATTTGCGCCGTACAAATTCAGCTACCGATTCTTCATTTCCGGGAGGGCTGGTGCGGCGGAACGGCTCCGAAACGATTTTCCAACGGGAGCTGAGTCCCAACAGAGAAGATCCGACTAGCGCTTGCGGCGACATCGGAATCTTGTGCAGGCGCCGGCCGCGCAGAACATATCGTGGCGCTGACGGATTCGCTTCCAGCAACTCGCTTTTCAGTTCGAGTTCACGAACCAGATCGAACAGCGTGGAAGTTCCCTGAAAGCTTTGCGGCCCGCGTTCGAAAAGGAAGCCGTCGCGCGAAAGGCTCCCGATCAGGCCGCCTGCGTGGTCGGACGATTCCAGTAACACGACGTCGACGCCCTGGCGCTTCAGCCGGTACGCGCACGTCAGCCCCGAAATTCCGCCGCCGATTACAACCACACGATTCGTTTCGGCCATCGGCCACGACCTAGAGAGTTTTCGAAAACAAAGGCCGTCTGTCCATTTGCTGGTCCTGCAGATAACGGTCGAACGTCATCGCGATGCAGCGAATGAAAATTCGTCCCAGCGGCGTGACGTTGACCTCGTCGCCAGTCAGGGCGACCAGACCTTCTTCGTTCATTTCCTTCAATCCTTCGACTTCCGGCGCGAAATAGCCGTCGAAATCGATTCCGAACTCACGCTCCACATCGTTCTTTCGAATCGCCGCATGACACAGCAGCCGGCCGATCACGCTTCGCCGCAGGCGGTCGTCATTCGAAAGCCTGTAGCCGCGCATCGTGGCGATGCCGCGTTCGGACGTGCTCGCTTCGTACGCCGGCACTTCGCGAACGTTCTGCGCGTATGAATCACCGATCGAACTGATTGCGCTGACTCCCATTCCATACAAATCCGCGTCGGCTTTTGTCGTGTAGCCCTGAAAATTCCGGTGCAGCGTGCGATTGCGCTGCGCCACCGCGAGTTCGTCCGTTAGCCGCGCGAAGTGGTCCATGCCGATATATTGATATCCGGCTGCGAGAAATCCCTCCAGGCCCGCCTGGAAAATCCGGAACTTCTCCATTCCTTCCGGCAGATGAGTGGAGAACGCGCCCTGCTGCTTCCGCAGCCATGGCACGTGCGCGTAGCTGAACATCGCGACGCGATCCGGCGAGAGCGTCAGCACTCGTTCGACGGTAGCGTGAAAAGTGCCCGCAGTTTGGTATGGCAAACCGTAAATCAAGTCGACGTTGAGGCTCTCGAAACCAAGCTTGCGCGCCGTCTGAATCGTGTCGCGCGTCATTTCGTAGGGCTGCACGCGATTGATCGTCTTCTGCACGCGCTCTTCGAAATCCTGAATGCCCATGCTCAGCCGGTTGAACCCGAGCCGCCGCAGCGTTTCCAGGTGCGCTCGGCTGGTGACTCGGGGGTCAATCTCGATCCCGATTTCCGCATCGGGCGAGAATGCGAAGCGCTCGCGCGCGAACCCGAACAAATCCTCCATTTGCGCAGGGCTCAGATAGGTTGGCGTACCGCCGCCCCAGTGGAATTGGATCACGGCCCGGTGCTTCGAGACGCGTTTGCCGACATGTTCCACTTCGCGTTTTAGCGCATCGAGGTAGGGAATCGCGACCTCTTTATTTTTCTGGATCGAAACGTTGCACGCGCAAAAAAGACACAGGCTCTCGCAGAACGGAATATGCATGTACAGCGAAACGGGCGTTTGGTGCTCGTCCGCCGCTGCAAAGGATTTCTCCAGATCGTCGGGACCAAAGTCATCCTTCCACACCGGCGCGGTGGGATAACTCGTGTAGCGCGGTCCCGGTCGGTTGTACTTCTGGAGAAATTCCTCCGAAATGTGCGCGATCTCAATCATCAGGTCTCGCCGTATCTAATCCTTCGCGGCCGTCAGGCCGCTTTGGAGTGCGGCAGCTCTGCTGCCGCTTTTCCCGAGCGAATTTGATCACGAATCCGCCCGTCCAATCCCCTTCTGAATCGCCGCAATGGTTCTTTGTCCCGCCTCCACAAACGCGCGCGCATTTTCCACCGGCGTGTTTGGCAGAATCCCGTGACCCAGGTTCAAGATGTGCCCGATTCCGCCTGTTTTCTCGACGGCCTCCTCCGCCGCGCGCCGGACGGCGTCAACGTCTCTTCGCAAAATTGACGGATCGACATTTCCCTGGAGCGCAATCTTCGGTCCTAGCTCGCAACGCGCCCGCGCAAGATCTGTATTCCAATCGACGCTCAGCACGTCTGCGCCCGTGTTCGCCATTGCAGCCAAGATTCGCGATGATCCCTTCGCAAACAAAATTCGCGGCACGCCCGCAGTGCCCAGCGCGGCAAAAATCGATCGTGTCGCCGGCAATGCGAATTCCTCATATTCGCTCGCACTTAGCTCGCCGGCCCAAGTGTCAAAGAGTTGGACAACGGACGCGCCAGCCGCAATCTGCGATTGCAAATACGTCATCGTGACGCCTGCAATGCGCTCCATCAGTTCCTGCACCATCGCGGGTCGTTCTGCCAGCATTAGCTTCGCTGTGGAGATATCTCCTCGCGTCTGACCTTCGATCATATAGCAAGCCAGCGTCCAGGGCGCTGCCGCGAATCCAATCACCGGAACCTTCGGTCCTGCCGCGCGGCAGATTGCGCGAATCGCATCGCCAACGAAGCGCGTCTCGCGCTCCGGATCGAAGGCGCGCAGGCGCCGTACAGCATTGGCATTGCGGATCGGTTCCGCAAGTACCGGCCCGGAGTCGGGCACATCCAACTGCATCCCCATCGCTTCCGCGACCACCAGAATGTCCGAGAAAACAATGATCGCGTCGACCCCCAGCACCCGGAACGGCTGGAGCGAAACCTCCGCTGCCAATTCCGGCGTTTTGCAGATTTCGAGGAAGGAGTGCTTCGCACGAACTGTCTGATATTCAGGTAGATACCGCCCCGCCTGCCGCATGATCCACGCCGGCACGCGCTCCACCGGTTCGCACCGGCATGCGCGGAGGAACAACTCTTTGCGATTTTCTTCGCCCGATGCCATTTCAGCCAAATCCATCTTCAGTGAAGTCTAAAATGATAGCAAATGCCGCGGGAACCCGCCTGTTGGGCGTAACTGCCATCGGATTGTCTCCGCTCGGCGCGAAAAGGGGCGCAGTTCTGCACCCGCCCGGGCGATGAACGCATAGTCCTATCTCCATTCGGCGCTATAATCCTGGGTTAGTCCGGAGAAGAACGGCCTCATGGGCCACCAGCTAGGCTATTTGACGCTTGTCCTGTATGCGGTGAGCTGTGCCTTGTACGCGCGCGTGCTCTATGCTCCGCAGGCGCGGCATGCCTCGCTGCCGACGTTTTTTCTCGGCGCGGCCATCGTTTGCCAATATTTCGCGCTCCTCGAACGCTCTCACTGGATTCATTCCATCCCTTACGATGACCTGTTCGGCTCGATGTCGCTCTTTGCCTGGCTGCTCGCGGTCACCTATCTGGGGTTGGAACTCTTCCATCGAAATCGCTCGGTCGGAGCGTTCGTCACGCTTCTGTTGACAATCTGGACGACGGCTTTGCGCATCGCCATCCCGGACGCGACGCCGGCTGTGCCGCCTGCGAATGGCGCGCTTTTCGCCTTCCATGTGACGCTGAACACATGGGCGTACGCGGCTTTTGCGCTGTCGTTTGTGCTTAGCCTCATCTATCTCGTTCAGGACTGGGTTCTTCGCTCGCGCAAGCTCAGCGTCCCTTTCTGGCGCTTCCCGGCGCTTGACGTGCTCGACCGGATGTCGCGCAGCAGCGTTTACATCGGCTTGCTTGCTCTTGTCTCCGGCGCAAGCTTTGGCCTGGTCTGGGAACATCGCCTCAGCGGTGGCTATTCGTGGGGAGATCCAAAAGTCATCGTGACTTTTGCGATTCTGATCGTATACGTTGCCTATCTCGCGCTCTCACGAATTCCGGCATGGCGAGGTCCACGCGCTGCAGTCCTGTGCGCCACAAACTTTTTGATCGTTCTGTTCAGCTATACGTTTGTGAATCTCTACTTCACGCGGTTTCACCGGTTTATCTGATGGCGACTACGTCCAATCCGGCATACCTGGGACCGCAACGGATTCGTGTCGCGCTGATTGGATGCAACCATCGAACTGCGTCCGTTGCTATTCGCGAGCGCGTCTCGTTCAACGCCGAACAGGCGCTCCACGCCGCTGACGAACTGCGCAGCCGTGGCATCCTCGAAGAAGCGCTAGTGCTGTCCACCTGCAACCGCAGCGAGGTGTACGGCGTATCGGCAGGACCGGATGTTGTCGGCGAAATGGAAAGATTTTTCGTTGGATTCCACGGGCTCTCGCCCGTCGACCTGAATGGCTCGCTCTATCGCTGGACCGATACGGAAGCCGTCCGTCATCTGTTTCGTGTGGCCGCCGGCCTCGATTCGATGTTGTTGGGTGAAGCTGAAATTCTGGGCCAGTTGCGCGGCGCGTACAGCCGAGCCCTCGAGCACGGCGCTACTGGTCCTGTTCTGAACAAGGCGTTTCAAGGCGCCCTTGAAGTGGGCAAACGCGTTCGCGCAGAAACCGAGGTGGGCGCGCGGCCGATGTCCGTCGCCCTTGCTGGCGTCCGGCTCGCCGAACAGGTCTTTGGCGATCTACGAGGCCACTCCGCCCTGATCATCGGCGCCGGGACGGTGGCCGAACAGGCTGTTGAGCACCTGCGCAATCGCGGCATCGGCAGCTTGCGCGTTGCGAACCGCTCGCTCGACCGCGCACAGCAACTCGCGCGCAGCTTCGGCGCCGAGCCGCTCGCCTGGGAATCACTCGATCGCGTTCTCGGCCAGCCTGACATCATCGTCTCGTCCGTTTCCGCGTCCGCGCCGGTGCTCGTGCGCGAATCGCTCGAACGCGCTATCTCAGGCCGCCATGGCAGGCCGATGTTTGTTATCGACCTTGGCGTTCCTCGCAACGTTGCGCCTGAAGCTACCGGTCTCTACAACCTGTATCTCTACAACGTCGACGACCTCGGCGAAATCGTCGAGCAGAACCGCAAGGCTCGCGAAGCGGAAATTCCCCGCGCGGAATCCATCGTCGAAGAGCAGATTCGCAAATTCGAATCGTGGCGCGTGGCGCTCGAAACCAGCTCGATTGCCGAAGATCTTCGCACGCGATTTCATCGCGAGCGTGACGCTTTGCTGCGCGAGAAATTGCGAACGATGCCCGATGCTTCTCCAGAAGAACGCGCCCGCATCGCCGAGATCACTCAGGAGCTGATCGACCGCGTTCTCGAAGATCCTACCAGGCGACTGCGCCACGGCGGCGGAATGCGCGGTCGTCTGAGCGCCATCGAGGCGATCCGCCATCTGTTCGGCCTCGATGAAACCACGCCCACACGCAAGGGAAAGAAGAATTGACGCACTTCCGGGTTAGAGGAGCGGTAGTCTGCAGCGTTGGCCTCTCGCCGGCGATTTCTCGCTCCTTTTCACTTGCCCCTTGTCTCGGGGCCGCTCGCGCATGAGCTCCAATGCTCCAGTCCGCATCGCCACCCGGGGCAGCGTCCTTGCCCTCTGGCAAGCGAATCGCCTGCGCGAGGCCATCGAACGTGCCGGTCGCGTCGCAGAAATCGTCGTCGTTAAGACAACCGGCGATCATTTCGCCGTCGCCTCGTTTGACCAGATCGGTGTGCAAGGAGTGTTCACCAAGGAACTGGAAGAGGCGCTGTTCGATGGCCGTGCCAGCGTCGCCGTTCACAGCATGAAGGACGTACCCACGGAGTTTTCCTCCGCGTGCCGCATCCTGCCGATTTTTCCGCGCCACGATCCGCGCGACGCGCTTGTGTCGCATAATGGAGAATCGCTCGAACGCCTGCGGCATGGTGCACGCATTGGCACCAGCAGCTTGCGGCGGGCGTCGCAGCTTCGCGCCTTTCGTAGCGATCTCGAAATCTCCGAGATTCGCGGCAACGTCGATACGCGTCTCCGCAAAGTGGAACAAGGCGAGTACGATGCCATTGTTCTAGCCAAAGCCGGCCTCGACCGCCTCGGCTTAAGTTCGCACATAGCGCAAATTCTTCCGCCCGAGATCATGCTGCCCGCCGTTGGCCAGGGCATTCTCTGCGCTGAGTATTGCGGGTCGAATGGCGAGCTGATTCTTCCGCTGCTCGATCCGCTCGTCGATCGCGAAACGCTCCTCGCAGTGAACGCCGAGCGCGCGCTCCTGAAAGATTTGCAGGGAGGTTGCAGCGTCCCGCTTGGTGCATGGGCCAGGTTCGAGGACGGGCATCTACAGCTGGACTCCCGCGTTCTGTCAGCGGACGGCGCCGGGTCCGTTCGCCGCAGCGGCGTACAGCCGTGCGCCTCGATCGAACATGCAATCGCGTTCGGCCGTAGCATCGCCAGGGACCTGCTCGACGCAGGCGCTGATCGCATCCTTCGCCTCGCAGGACGCTCCGTTGGCCAAGCCTAAGCAGCCGCTTGCCGGCAAACGCATCGTTGTCACCCGCGCTGCCGACCAATCCGTAGAATTTGCGGCTCAACTCGAAGCGCTGGGCGCGGAGGTCCTCCGTCTGCCTCTAGTATCATTTTCCGAGCCGCGAGATGTTGCTCCGTTGGATGATGCTGTGCTGCACCTGGACCAATTCGATTGGATCGTCTTCACGAGCCGCAATGCAGTAAAAGCTCTAGCCGGCCGTTTCAAATTCCTCCAAATTCCTCCGGAACGAGTGAACCACCTGCTGTCGGGTCCCCGCGTTGCAACGATCGGATCGGCAACCACGGATGAGGCGCTGTCCGCCGGATTCTTGCCGGAGTATCAGGCCAAAAAATCCACGTCCGAAGAACTGGCGGGGGAGCTTCTGGGCGAAGTCAGAGGCAAACGTGTGCTCCTGCCTCGAAGTGACCTCGCGGATTCCAGGTTCCCACGCATCCTGCGCGAATCGGGGGCCGACGTGGTGGAACTGACAGCCTATCGCACCGTCATTCCATCATCGCTCGATACGACGGTGGTTAAGGAGATCCAACTCGGAAATGTGGATGTCATCACGTTGTTTAGTCCTTCCTCCTACCATCATCTGGCCGAGCAAATCGACTTGGACATTCTGCGGCAGCACCTGGGGCATGCCTTGCGACGGTATTCGGGTAAGATAGTGCTCGCTACCATTGGACCGACCACGTCGAGTGTTGTCCGCTCGGACGGGTTGAAGGTAGGCATTGAGGCGACGGAAGCTTCGGGTGCAGCACTGTGCGAGGCGATTATCACGTATTTCGAGCAACGAGGTGAGGTTGTGACCGAATGAGCTTCCCGACCCATCGCCCGCGGCGTCTGCGGCGCACGGAAGCGCTCCGAGGTCTGGTCCGCGAAACACAACTTTCCACGCGCGGCCTCGTCTATCCGATGTTCGCTTGCCCGGGCAAAAACTTGCGCGTCGAAGTCAGCTCGATGCCCGGAATTTTCCAGCAATCTCCCGATCGGATCGTCGAGGAGTGCCGCGAAGTCGCCGGCCTCGGCATTCCGGCTGTGATCCTGTTTGGCTTGCCCGAGCACAAGGACGCGACTGGTTCGGAGTCGTCATCGGCGCATGGCGCCGTGCAGCTTTCCGTCGACGCTATTCGCAAAGCGAAGCTCGATCTGATCGTCATCACGGACGTTTGTCTGTGCGAGTACACCGACCACGGCCATTGCGGCGTAATTGAAAATGGGGAAGTCGCCAACGATGCCACGCTCGAGATTCTCGCGAACGCCGCGCTTTCGCATGCCCGCGCCGGCGCGGATATCGTTGCGCCCTCCGACATGATGGACGGCCGCGTGGGCGCGATCCGCAAGGCGCTCGACGATGCCGGTTTCCAGAACGTCGGCATCCTGTCGTACGCGGCCAAGTATGCGTCGGCCTTTTACGGCCCGTTCCGCGACGCGATTGGCACTTCGGCGGTGCTTGTCGGCGACAAGCGCACCTACCAGATGGACCCCGGCAACACCGACGAAGCGCTGCGCGAGGTCGCGCTCGACATCGAGGAAGGCGCCGACATGGTGATGGTGAAGCCCGGCCTGCCCTATCTCGATATCGTGCGGCGCGTAAAGGATACCTTCGCCATGCCGACCTTCGCCTACCAAGTGTCCGGCGAGTACGCGATGCTGAGGGGCGCCGCCGAGCGCGGCTGGCTCGACTGGAACAAGGTGCTGATCGAGACGCTCA
>DASUJR010000165.1:0-3382 GCA_036279175.1 Candidatus Acidiferrales bacterium
GGCCGCGTCATCCGGCGCAATGCGAAGATCCTTGATCTGGAATAGTTTCGCCGAAAGCGCCTCCTGGATACCCTTGGCCACATAATCCAGTTGCGACGAACCGCCCAGTATTTGCAGCGGTAAGACCGCCACAAACCGTCCACTCGAGATCGGAGGCACTCCAGCTACGCTTGTGATCGACCCGGATATCGAGCGGTTGAAGATCGCGTGGCGAACGGGCGGCAGGGCAAGAGCCACGAGCACTACCGCGATAATTGCGCCCCCAACCCACACCCAGCGTCGGCTCGTGAACTCCGGAAGCACAATTTGTATGCTGGACCCGCTGCGGGAGACCACCCGCGAAGCTCCGCTTGGGAATTGCGCGGCTTTCAAGTCCGCCAAAATCTCGTACGCGTTCTGATACCGGTCATTCGGGTCTTTTTCCAGACACCGCATAATGATCTGAACCAGCCAGTTCGGCAGCGACGGGTTCACCAGTTTCGGGCTTTTCGGCTTCTCCTTGATGCGCTGATACATCACTCCCAGCGTCGAGTCGCCGGTGAACGGGACTTCCCCGGTCGCCATTTCGTACAGAATCAGGCCGTATGCGTACAGGTCCGAGCGCCCGTCCGTCGGTTTGCCTTCGACCTGCTCTGGAGACATGTATCGCGGAGTCCCCAGAAACGCGCCCGTTTGCGTCATGCCGACGGCGCCCTCGGCAAAAGATTTCGCTAGCCCGAAGTCCGACACATAGATTTGGTCGTTGCCGTCGACCAGAATGTTCTGCGGCTTCAAATCGCGATGCACCACGTCTTCCGCATGGGCCGCAGCCAACGCCTCTGCCATTTGTGTGGCAAATTTGACTACGCGTTCCAGGGGAAGCTTCGGGTTATCTCGAATGACCTGGTGCAGATCCTGGCCTTCCACGAAGGCCATCGTGATGAACTTCACGCCGTTTACTTCGCCCAGATCGTGAATTCGAAGGATATGCTTATGTGAGATTTTGCTCGCCAGCAGCAGCTCTTGCTTGAACCGCTTCAGCGCGCTCGCGTCTCCCACTACGCCTTCGCGCACAACTTTGATTGCGACGGTGCGGTTCAGCTCGCGGTCATGCGCTTTGTAGACGCGACCCATACCTCCCTGACCCAGCAGCGCCTCGATTTGATAGCGTGCGCCCAGATCGCTGCCCGGACGAACGACGGTCGCATCGACCATCTCCATCGTTTCCGAGTCCGGCGCGGTCAACACCGCACTGCATTTCGAGCAGTTCTCGGCGAAATCCGGATTGGCAGTCCTGCAGTGCGCGCAAAGGATCATACGAGTGCAGATTTGGGGCGTTGGGAACCGCGCCGGATTATCCAGCATCCTGCACCAGTCCGCAACCCGATACCCGTCGATTCGGAATGCGTCCTGTGCACGCAAACAGCGATATAACACTCGCGCGCTCAGATAGCTTCGTTCTCGGGTGATTATCGAAGAAAGGAAAACCGGGCGGCGCCGGTTCTCGGCGGGATCGGCGAAAGTTCGATGCGTTATCGCGATTACACTTCGACTGTCAATGATTTGGCGGCAGAACCGTCATCACTTGCGCCGGTCGCGCATGCTTTTCCCGGCCGCTCGATCACAATTCTCGTCTCCTCATCGCAGCTAAGTGTTTCGGATCGTTCAAAGCGAATATGCCTGCTCGCCTTAACCGGATATCGATTCATAAGATAATTCCAACGAATATAGATCAAATCAGTAAACATGCGTAGACTGTCTCGAAGAACGTGTACCTTAGTCGCTTCATCGTGTGCCCAGCGGACAGGCACTTCCACCGCGCGCAACCCCCGCAGTTTGGCGATGAATAGAATCTCAGGATCGAAACCGAAACGTTCGATCCGTTGCTGTGCAAATACGATTCGGCAAGACTCTCGCTTGAACGCCTTGAAACCGCACTGCGTGTCTTGAAATTGCAAGCCCGTCAACAAACGCACGCATCGATTAAAAACGATCCCAGCCAACTCCCGCCCGCGCGATTGGTGCACGTCAATAAGCGATCGATCGATTGCCCTTGAACCGATTGCAATATCATTTCCGGTCTCAACGGCTGTTATAAGCTTTGCCGATTCCTCGATCGGGGCAGATAGATCGGCGTCGGTGAAAAGCACGATTTCGCCCCTGGCTTCAAGCGCGCCCCGGCGGACGCTGCATCCCTTGCCTCGATTCGCACCGTTCGAAATGAGCCGAAGACCGCGAAGTCGCTGCTTCCAATCTTCAACTACCCATGCAGTCGCATCCGTCGAACCGTCATCAACCACAACGATCTCGACCTTGCGACCACGCCCCTCAGTGCTCGCCAGGTAATCTCGAATCTGCGTGAGCGCCCGCGGAAGGCGCTTCTCTTCATTGTAAGCGGGAATGACTATGGTGAGCCACATATGTTCAGGGTCGCTCGTATAGCGGGGATGCTGACGAAAACAGCTCCTCTTTGATGACCGAAGCCCGGTTCATGAACAACATCAGACAAAGGCCCAAACCGAGGAGAACGAACCCGCTTGGTTCCGGGGTCGGCGTCAGTCCTACGTACTCTTGCGGTCTTCCATCGCCGGACGGCTGCGATCCGACGATCGCCGTGTAAAACATGATATTCGAATAGCTACCGCCGGCATACTGACTCTCGGCCAAGCCTAGCCAATTCGCTATGTTTTGCTGCTCTGTAGTGCTCAATGTGCCGTAAGGATCGGTCGAAGAGGTGCCCGGGTCGAAAATATCCCAGATCGCCCACTGAATGTCGCCGACCGTCTCCGCATTTCCTAGGTTCTGAAACATCTCCTGCGCCAGCCAGCTAGCCTGTTCATACTGCGCAAATCCACTGAACTGAACGTTCGACAAACTCGGCAACGTCGACTCGATCACGTTCCAGGACTCGCCAGAATGCACATCGTCGGCGAAGTCGTCGCAGATGAGTTGAAGCGATCCGGACTGCCCATTAATGCTGCCGGTGAAGTTGTACGGTCCTACGTAGACCCCGCCCATTACGTTGGTACCCGGATTCTGCAGACTCAGCCCGTCTCCATGGGCAACCGCAGAAAACGCAAAAACCAGGACTGCGACACCGAGTGCCCGTAGAATCTTATTTGTCATGAAACCTCATCGGGGGACAAGGCTAGCCAAGAAGCAACTCAGCGGCCACTAGGGTCGCCCCAGGACTTTTCCCGTAAGTCCTTATTTTTCAGTGTTAATGTTCAGCGTTCGCCACCGCTGTGACCATCCTAGGGAGAACACCTGCTACTTAAGGGGAAACCCGTGCATCTGGACTTTGCTCACGTCTGTATGGACGACTGGAAGTTCAAGGAAATCAATAGGGCAAGGTGGACACAAAATTGCACCGGATACTTGCCCTCAATGCCTGTATCTGACA
>DASUJR010000166.1:0-4427 GCA_036279175.1 Candidatus Acidiferrales bacterium
GCCGTACCAACTCCTGAGTAACGTGGCAACCGGACATCAGCCGCGTTAGTGACCTAAGTTGTGAGGTGGCGGATGGCCGCAAAACCCGCGCCGTTGCACAAACTGCGAGAGCGTGGCACGCGAAAAGGCGAAGCGAGCTGCTTTTATTGCAGAGCGCCGGTTCCTGAGGGCGAATCCGTTGAAGTTCCGGGGACGGCGCTGGGCGTACCCGGCGTGGGCGAAGCGCTGGAACCGTCGGGAGCTTTGGGCGCCTGCGGAGTTTGCGGCGCTGGCGGCTTCACGCCTGTTCCCGGAATCGCGGCTGGAGCAGACTGACCGACAGGCAGCGTCGCCTTTGGTGCGGGAGGACGCGGCGCGTCGACGCCCGCGATTTCGGAGCCCAAGCCAAGTTTCTGCAGGCTCAGCGCGTCGATCTTGCCGGTGCCATCGAGGCCGTGGTCTTCCTGGAAATTACGCATCGCCTGGATGCTGGAAGCGTCCCATTTGCCGTTCGGGTCTGCCTTGTAGTAGCCGCTGCGGGCGAGAGCCGACTGGATCTCCGTGACGCGCTCGGCGGAAGGCTTCATTGGACCGTGATAACGACGCCGGCGACTATAGTAGTGATGGCGACGCCGCTTGTGCGACGCGACAGTGACCAGCCGCGCGTTACGCCGCGGGGGTTTGTTGGCATGCCGACTGGCGGCAGCGTGCTTACGAGACCTGGTCGTCCGTGAAGCAGACCCCAGCGCCGGCTGGGCGGCAGCGCAAACTGCGATGCACGCAACAAAAAAGGACAAGATTAGGACGAGTCGTTTCATCGTATCCACTTTGCGAACCAACTCCGGCTCTGGATTGCCGAAGCAACTCTACCCGATTATACGGCGCTGCGTTATAGCCCTTCAAGATAAAGCGAGCGGTACGGTCGTACTAGATAAGCTGGCCGAAGGGTCAGGCCGAAGGTCGCAAGACGGTCGTTGCGATGGCAACTCCTGCGCGTATATGCCACCCTGCCCCGGCACAGGGCGGTTATTGCAAAACAGGCTCGCCTGGAGTAAGTTCGTGAACATGTTGAATGAACGCCTGAGCGCCGCGAACTCTTGTTGCGTATGTCGACGTGTGCGCTCTGGCAAGGGGAGCGTGTTTAGCTAGACTGGTTTCCCAGTTTATTCCGCTCGAACCCACCGCCAGACATGGACTGGCCGGTGGGTTTTTTGTTTTTGGGCGGTTTGATTTTGGGGCGAATCTTAAAAAAAGTCACGGAGGAGATATGAGCAAGGTTCTATCGGAAGTTCTCAGTGCGAACGAGAGTTACGCCGGCAAATTCGGCGACAAGGCCAAACTGGCGATGCCGCCGGCGAGGCGCTTTGCCGTGCTCACTTGCATGGACGCCCGGCTCGACCCCGCCAAATACGCGGGGCTGGCTGAGGGCGACGCGCACGTGATTCGAAATGCAGGCGGTCGCGCCACGGACGACGCTATTCGCTCGCTGGTGATCAGTTACAAGCTGCTGGGGACGCGCGAATTTTTTGTCGTTCACCATTCCGAGTGCGGAATGCAATTCTTCACAAACGAAGCGATCCGCGGCTTGCTCGCTTCGAGCCTGGAAACCGCGGAACTGACGCCGCAAGGCTTCCGTGATATCGGCAGAGGACCGGGGTCACGCGAGGGCGACTACATCGAGTGGCTGGCAGTAAGCGACCCGAAACAGGCCGTGCTCGACGATGTTACGCGTATCCGGAATCATCCGCTGATTCCCAAGTCCATTCCCGTGTACGGCTACATCTACGACGTAAAGACGGGACGCCTGAACGAAGTTGCAGGCGCCAACGCCCTGGGCGCAGCCGCAGCAACCGCGGGCTAAGCGCGGGGAGACATTGGTATCGGAGGTTGATCGAGGCGGTTGACCTCCGATACTTTCTCTACGCGCATGAAACCCGATCGCAAGCACCAGAAGCTTTCCTTCAGGTCAGCGCTGAATGTAGAGGCGAAACGCGCCGTCGCGCCCGGGTGCGCGAGTCTGGTATCTTTGCTTGCTCTGTGCATCGTACCGCTTGCGGTCTGGAGATAGACATTCGATGGAGATTCGCCACGATTGGACGCGCGAGGAGATCGGAACACTCTTCCGGCTTCCGTTTACCGACCTGATTTTCCGGGCGCAGACGGCTCATCGGCAATTTCACGCGCCCGATGAGGTGCAGCTTTGCCGGCTGCTCTCGATCAAGACGGGCGGGTGCCCGGAGGATTGCGCGTACTGCCCGCAGAGCGCTCACTACGAGACAGACGTCGTGCGGCAGGGACTGCTGGAGCAGGACGAAGTGCTGGCGAGCGCCACGAAGGCAAAAGCGGAAGGCGCGACGCGATTCTGCATGGGCGCAGCGTGGAGGCAGGCGCCCGAAGGTCCCGAGTTCGATCGCGTCCTGGAAATGGTGCGGGTTGTGGCGGCGCTGGATATGGAGGTTTGCTGCACGCTGGGAATGCTGACGGAACGGCAGGCGATTCGGCTCAAGGAAGCAGGATTGACCGCTTACAACCACAATCTGGATACTTCGCCGGAATTTTACGGCGAGATCATCACGACGCGCGTTTACGACGAGCGGCTGCGAACCATCGCGCACGTGCGCAACGCGGGGATCACTGTGTGTTGCGGTGGAATTCTCGGCATGGGGGAATCGGACGAGGATCGCATCGGGCTGCTGCAGCAGCTTGCCAATCTGAATCCGCATCCCGAGAGCGTCCCGATCAACATGCTGGTGCGCGCGGCCGGAACGCCGCTTGAGAGTGCCGAGGAACTCGATCCGCTGGTGATGGTGCGAACGATTGCGACGGCACGAATCCTAATGCCGAAATCGCGCGTGAGGCTGGCAGCCGGGCGGCGGTCATTATCGGGCGAAGCCGTTGCGCTGTGTTTTTTGGCGGGCGCAAATTCGATTTTTACCGGCGAAAAGCTTTTGACCACGCCGAATCCCACAGAGGATGAGGATGCGGCGCTGCTGAAGAATCTGGGACTAAGAGCGATGCAGCATGCGTGAGATCCGCGACAGCGCGCTCGCTCGACGGATGGCAGCCGAAATCGAGTCGCTGCGCGAACACGGGCAGCTGCGCGCGCTGGAACATCCCGCTGGAATCAATCTCTGCTCGAACGACTATCTCGGACTTGCGACCGATCCGCGGTTGAAGAACGCTGTTGCGGATGCAATCGCGCGAACGGCGGCGGTTGGCTCGACGGGTTCGCGGCTGTTGTCCGGGAATGCGCGGGAATGGGAGCAGCTCGAAACAACGTTTGCGCGCTTTGCGGGAACGGAAGCTGCGCTCTATTTCGGTTCGGGATATGCGGCGAATATCGGATTGCTGAGCTCGGTCTTCGAAACGGGCGACGTGATTTTCTCCGACTCGCTGAATCATGCGAGCCTGATCGACGGAATCCGGCTTTCGCGCGCTACCAAAGTGATTTACCCGCATGGCGACGTTGCATTCTTGGAAAACGCACTGCGCGAGCATTCGCACCACCCGGGCGCGAAGGTGATCGTCACGGAAACGGTATTCAGCATGGAGGGCGACGTCGCGCCGCTCGATTCCCTGCTCCGGTTGGCGCGCGATTGCGGCGCAGAGCTGATTCTGGACGAGGCGCACGCGACCGGCGTGCTTGGACCGCAAGGACGCGGTGTCGGAGCGTCAGTCGGCGCCACGCGCGAGATTTTCGCGATAGTGCATACGTGTGGGAAGGCGCTGGCGAGCGCGGGCGCATCTGTTTGCTGCAGCGAGTTGTTGAGGCAATATTTGGTGAACCGCGCGCGGACATTCATTTTCAGCACGGCGATGCCTCCTTATTTTGCCGGACAAATCTGCGCGGCGCTGGATCTCTCAATCGGTGCCGACCGCGAACGCGCGGAGCTTCGATCGCTGGCCGATCTGCTTCGCGGCGAGCTTCGCGCGGCCGGCGTTGCTGTTGGCGCGAGCGAGACACAGATTGTGCCCGTGATGTGCGGAACGAACGAAGCGGCGCTGCACGTCGCGAGCGTGCTGCAAGAAACGGGCTTCGCGGTACGCGCGATCCGTCCGCCGACGGTGCCGGCTGGCACGGCGCGAGTGCGACTATCGTTGACGGCGAAGATCACGCCTGCAGACGTCCTGCGCTTGAGTAAGACCATCCGCGCGGCGTTCGATTCCCTGCCCAGCCACCCTGCAACGATTTTGGTTCGATGATCGGAGCCTTCTCGATTCCGCTGAGTTTCATAAACTAGAGCAGGAAGCTCGCTGGATCATTTTTGCCCGGCTTCTCTCCGAGCCAAGGACCAAAATAACGGTGCAATTCCTGAAGTCGCGCCCGCCCTAAGTGGAACATACATTCCTCGTATGCTGTTCCCGCTCCGGAGCCGGTTGTGTAACTGTATTCAACGGAGGTGCAATAGTCGTCGCGATAGACATTCCATGACTTTTGAGATTCTGCT